>DASZIR010000086.1:0-21594 GCA_035948995.1 Paraburkholderia sp.
CTGGGCGAGCACAAATACTGTATGGATATACATATAGCACACTCGCCCAGGAAAGCAACCGCAGAATGCCGGCTGAGCGCCGGGCCGCGCTATTCATCCCTGCCGTGAACGGCAGGGTTTTTCGCGCTTAAGCCTGATAAAACTGTGTTGCGCCCGGTTACCCATGCTAACGGCCTGTGGCGCACAAACTTGCCCCCCATTCCCTGCAAACCCTTGCGGTACCGGATCTACCGGTGCGCCGGCAATCCGGACAGCGTTGAACATCGGATTGCGGCACGATCGCTCACTAAACCAGCCCCGCTGAATAGCTGTTTTCTATAAAACAGCGGAGTCCTACTTATTTTTCAGCATTTCCCTACACGCGCACCTTTATTGAATTCGCTAGCCTGTACCGTGTGGTTATCGTGATCGCATCTGACAGTTCCATGTTCTCCGCCGCAGGATCATCACGATGCGGGCCATCGAAACCTGCCGCCTGTCATTCCCGTTTTCTCCGGTTCTAGCGGTCCCCGGAAAGGCTAGAACTTTTCCCGGCGTCGTGCTTGCACGACGCTTTTTTCTGGCCGCGCATTACCGGAATGCGTCCGCCGCGTTTGCTGACCCGCCTGACCGATTTTCCACAATTCAAGGCTCATCGCGCAGCCTGCCGGACACGACTCAGCCGGCCGAGAACGAAAGCGCTTCATTCCTACCCGTCGTCCCAACCCCTGGACAGCACCGGGCTATCGGTCGCCCTGCCGGTCATGCGCGCCGGGAAATCTCGCCTGTACCCCGGATCTGGTTCGCTCAGAGCGCCAAACCAGGGGCCATAACTGTTGCGCCAAAAAATCGGCGCAGGCAGTCTATGCCTATGCCCTGATTTCGGAATGCTCGCGCCTTGCGCCCGAACACGAACTTTATGAACGCATTAGCAGAACCACCGTTGAAACCTTCCTCCGCCACGTCGTTGCGTACCAAAATCGCTGTGCGCCGCTCAGCGGTTCACGGCAGAGGCGTGTTCGCAACACGCGGGCTCTTCCGCGGCGAGCTCATCTGCGAATACAAGGGCGAGCGGATCTCGTGGGATGAGGCGATCCGCCGCCACCCCCATGATCTGGACAATCCCGACCACACGTTCTATTTCGACGTCGGTGACGGCACCGTGATCGACGGCGCTGTCGGGGGCAACAGCGCCCGCTGGCTCAACCACTCATGCAGCCCGAACTGCGAGGCCGAGGATCACGACGGCAGGATTCTCATCCGCACGCTCCGCGCGGTTCTGCCCGGTGAGGAGCTGAGCATCGACTACGCGCTCGCCGTGGATGGCCGGCATACCCAGCCGCTGCGCCAGCGTTATGCCTGCCGCTGTGGCTCGCCAGACTGCCGTGGCACCATGCTGGCCAAACGGAGGAAACGATCCACACGCGCAAAGGCGATTCCCCCCGGGACGGTCAGCAGCGCGCACACCACCACTACGGCCAACGCCGAAATAAGCGTGCGCGTCTTCGAACGTCCCAACGCTGACGTGCTGATCGTGGCCTGGCGAGAAGCGGGCCGCTGCTGTTACAGCGAGCAACGCTGGGAGCGCACAGAAGCGTCGGCAACTGACGTCTGTGCGCTCACCGGAGACGCGATAGCGCCGGGGCAGCCCGTCTTCAGACCGATCGGCAACCCTGCCCCGCTGAACCAGGGCGCCCGGATCGCCGAAAGCAGCGTGAGAAACGTCGTCGAGACTCAGGGCGTATTGGCATAAAGGCGAACGGGCATGCCGCCAGGCAGGTCTGGCGCAGCGAGTTGATACCGCGCCATCCCGCCTGCATGCCTGTGCATTAACTGCCCGCCGCGGCGAATAAAGCCTCCACCGCGGCCTGCACCGTGCTCAGTGAGGGCCCGCGGCGCTTTGCACCAGATTGGGAACCGTCGATACCGCGTCGACGCTATACGAGTAGCTCACCGGAGAACCCGTAAACGCCGTACCCGTCACCGATGTGCCGGTTGTGCTGTTATAGAAATTGCCGTTTTCGAAGAAGCTATACGAATCTCCGGGCGAATCCAGCCCAACCTGGTTGCTTTGATTGGTCATATAAAAATAGTTCGACTCCGAATAGATGACGCTGCCACTCCCGATCTGCAACGCGTTGTATTGCATTTCGTCGTAGCTGTCGGCTGTGAGTCCGGTGGGCGTGGTGTCGTTGTCGAAATAATTATCGTAGGCATGCACCCAGCCCCGCAGCAACGGCCGTCCCTTCAGATTGGGACCGAAGCGGTTGTGGTGCAAAGTGACATGCAGCATTTGCCCGCCATAGGTGAACGAATCCGAGCTGTTGGCGCCCACGACCATTGCCAGGCGCTCGTTGGCCAGATCCTGGTAGTTGCCCACCCAGTTCCAGAGCGGATCAGGATTCATATTCAACCACGCGTCTGTAAAGTAAAAATGGTTATACGAGACCGTCACGTTATCCGACGACAACGTGACGCTCATCAGGTCGTCGCTCGTATCGTAGAAGGCGCAATGATCGATCCATGCGTTGGTGACCCTGCGCAGAGAAACGCCCTCGTAGTTGATGCCCGTGTAATTGTCCGTGCCGTAGACTTGCGCAGGCAGCGCCTGGAGATCGGCAATTACGCCGTGAAACGTGATGTTCTTGACGACAATATTCTGAATGTTTTGTCCCGACGGCAACTGTTCGCCATCGAATTTCAATTGAATGTTTTCCAGAATCGCACCGCCACCGCTTGCGCCTTCGATCGTCGTGCTGTTCCAATCGGTGCTGGCAAAGGTAAGGGTCGTCAGCGACGAGCCGCCGTAAATATCGCCGCTAATGACGATATGGTGCTGACCGGCAGCGAAGGCGGCCTGAAGCTCGGCCAGTGTGGTGACGGTGACCGCGGTATCGGTCGAGCCGGTTGCCGTCGAGAATCCTCCGGTCTGGACTGTGGCTGACGCGCTGTCATTGGCCACGGCCTGAGACTTCGCGCTGGCGTTTGACGTGGCCTGCGTGGACGATGAGGTGCCGTTGATGCCCCCACCGCATGCGCTCAATAGGCCAAGAATGGCCGTTGTTACGGCAATTGTTCGTAGCATTTCTACCTTCCCCGATGAAAATTTAATGCCCCACCACTAAAAAATTAATTCTGATTTTTCATTCCATTCTTCGGAATTCGAATTCCGGCACCTGACTGCCCGAATCGCTGAATCCAACGCCTGGCTTGAGAAGCAGGCCAGTCGTAAGGCTGCGTAACGAAAGTACCGTCGGTATGCCGCGCATCGGGCCAAAACCTGTGACATAGATTAGGGTCAATCCCAAGACGCATGTCCTGAATTCGCGGTAGGCATTTCCTTGTTTTGCGGTACGAATTTCTTTGCCTGGCGGGACAAATGGGGTAAGCCGCTCCCTCCCTCTCTCTGCGCCTGCTCACACTAAAAACTCCTAACAAATTGCATTAGGAGCACCGCTAATCCGCGCAGGCGGGATGCGGCCGGGTCAATCCTCAAACCAAACCCACTCGCGCCTCGTCGCCTGACTGCGGACGCGGACGCCCGGGCGCCAACAACTGCATTGCCAAGGCCGGGCGGCCGATGTCCATCATCCGGGTCCGGTTGCACGGCGGCGGCCGAGCGAGACTCGATGAGCCGATCACCGCAGGTCGCAGAAATCGACAGGAAATGGGGTTGGGACAGCGCCGCAAGATAGGGACTTTCCCGCGTGAGGCATTGCGGCCGCTGCGTTGCACAAACGCGGGAACGCCTTGCCAGCTGGCGCCGGCAGCGCTGCGGGCGCGGCCATTTTTTGTGCACAGGCTCTGGCCACCCCTCATTGACACCTGACGGCCCACCTGCTGTACTAAATAAAGGCAATTGATTTAGTACCCGGCGCGATGACCAAGGCCAGACCCAGGCCGCACCTGGATCGGCCATGCTTGCCCTGCTGAAACGCAGGGCAATCGTGCCGGCGAATTGCCGGCGAGCTTATGAGCCATTTCTCGCGACGAGAGGCGCACGCAGCGCCCATCAGCCATTGAATCGACCGCAGTTCACAACGTCGTTGCCAATTACCCGGAGGAGCGTCCCATGAATCAGAAATCCCGCAGGCACCCCGTCGCCAGACGTATCGTCACAATGTGCGTGGCCGCATCCGCCGTGTGGTGCGCGAGCGCCACCCAGGCGGCCGACCAGCCCGTCGTCGGCCTGATCACCAAGACTGACACCAACCCGTTCTTCGTGAAGATGAAGCAAGGTGCCGAAGCCGCCGCGCAAAAAGATGGCGCCAAGCTGCTGAGCGCAGCCGGCAAGTTCGACGGCGACAACGCCAGCCAGGTCACCGCCATTGAAAACATGATGACCGCGGGCGCCAAGGCGATTCTGATTACCCCGAGCGATACCAAGGCCATCGTGCCGAGCATCAAGAAGGCGCGCGCCGCCGGCGTGATGGTGATCGCCCTCGATACGCCGACCGAGCCGCAAGATGCCACGGACGCCCTCTTCGCTACCGATAACTTCAAGGCCGGCGTCCTGATCGGCCAGTACGCGAAGGCGGCCATGGGCGGCAAGCCCGCGAAGATCGCCACGCTCGACCTCGCACCGGGCGTGTCAGTGGGCGTGCTGCGTCATAACGGCTTCCTGCAGGGCTTCGGCGTCAAGGAAGGCGATCCGGCCATCGTCTGCAGCCAGGACACCCGCGGCGATCAGGCGAAGGGACAAACGGCGATGGAGAACTGCCTGCAGAAGTCGCCGGACATCAACGTGGTCTACACGATCAACGAACCGGCCGCGGCGGGCGCGTATCGCGCGCTCAAAGCAGCCGGTAAGGACAAGAGCGTGATGATCGTCTCGATCGACGGCGGCTGTGAAGGCGTGCGCAACGTCAAGGCCGGCGCGATCGCCGCGACCTCGCAACAGTATCCGCTGAAGATGGCCGGGCTCGGTGTCGAGGCAGGCGTCGACTATGCCAAGACCGGCAAGAAGGTCTCGGGCTATCACGACACCGGCGTCACGCTGATCACCGACAAGCCGATGAACGGTGCGGACAGCAAGGACACCAAGTTCGGTCTTGAGAACTGCTGGGGGCAATAAGCCGCCCCGCATCAAAGGGAGGCCCGAGCACGGGTCTCCCACGGATTTGCTGCGTGGACGAGGCGCCACGCTCTAGCATTGAGGAAACACATCATGTCGACTCCTTCTGCGCCGGCCAGCGGCCCCCGCCATCTGGCCGACCGGCTGCCTTCGCTCACCGAAATCGGCCCGCTCATCGCACTCGTGCTTGCCTGTGCCTTCTTTATTTCGCAGAGCAATCGCTTCCTGTCGTTCCAGAACCTCTCGCTGATCCTGCAGCAAACCATGGTCGTCGCGGTCATCGCGATCGGCCAGACCCTGATCGTCCTGACCGGCGGTATCGATCTCTCGTGCGGCATGGTGATGGCGTTCGGTTCGATCGTCATGACCAAATTCGCGGTCAACCTCGGCGTGCCGCCGGTCCTCGCGATTCTTTGCGGCGTCGGCGCGAGCGCACTGTTCGGCGCGCTCAACGGCGTGCTCATTACCCGCATCAAACTGCCTGCCTTCATCGTCACACTCGGGACCTTGAACATTGCGTTCGCGCTCACGCAGATCTACTCGAATGCTGAAAGCGTATCGAACCTGCCCGACGCGATCATGTTCCTCGGCAATACCTTCAGCATCGGTCCTGCCCAGGTAACCTACGGCACGGTGCTGACGCTGCTGATGTATCTGGCCACGTGGTTTGTGTTGCGCGACACCGTGCCCGGCCGCCATCTCTATGCGCTCGGCAACAACGCCGAAGCGGCGCGGCTGATGGGTCTGTCGTCGCAACGCATCCTGCTCACCGTGTATACGCTGGCTGGCGCGATCTACGGCATTGCCGCGTTGCTGTCCGTGTCGCGCACCGGCGTGGGCGATCCGCAAGCCGGACAAACGGAAAATCTCGACAGCATCACCGCCGTGGTGCTGGGCGGCACCAGCCTCTTTGGCGGGCGAGGCTCGATTGTCGGCACCTTGCTCGGTGCCCTGATCGTCGGCGTGTTCCGCAATGGCTTGACGTTGATCGGCGTGTCGTCGGTGTATCAGGTGTTGATCACCGGCATGCTGGTGATTCTCGCCGTCGCTGCCGACAAGCTCTCCCACCGCGGCGCTCGTTGATCCAGGAGACTTTCATGTCTACACCCCAAACTGCTTCTAGCGTGACGCCGGTCCTGCAGGCGCGTGGACTCATCAAGCGCTATGGCCACGTCACCGCCCTCGACGGTTGCGATTTTGAAGTCCTGCCCGGCGAAATCATGGCGGTGATCGGCGATAACGGCGCGGGCAAGTCGTCGCTGATCAAGGCGCTCTCCGGTGCGACGGTGCCGGACGAGGGCGAGATTCTGCTCGACGGCAAGCCGGTCAAATTCCGCAGCCCGCTCGATGCGCGTGAACAAGGCATCGAAACCGTGTATCAGGACCTTGCGGTGGCGCCCGCCATGAGCATCGCCGAAAACCTGTTTCTCGCGCGCGAGCTGGTCAAACCCGGCTGGCGCGGCTCGATCTTCAAGATGATCGACAAACGCCGCATGCTCGAAGAAGCGACTGCGCATATGAAGGGTTTGCAGATCGGCATCCGCTCGATGCGGCAGGCCGTTGAAACGCTCTCAGGCGGCCAGCGCCAGGGCGTCGCGGTGGCGCGCAGCGCAGCCTTCGCACGGCACGTCGTGATTCTCGACGAGCCTACCGCGGCGCTCGGCGTGAAGGAAGGCAACATGGTGCTCGAATTGATCCGGCGCGTGCGCGACCGCGGGCTGCCGGTGATTCTGATCAGCCATAACATGCCGCACGTGTTCGAGATCGCCGATCGCATTCATATCCAGCGGCTCGGCCGGCGCGCCGCGCTGGTCAATACCAGGGATATTCATATGTCCGAAGCCGTCGCCATCATGACCGGCGCGAAGGAAGCGGACGTCAAGGCGATCGCATGATGCACGCACCTTGCTGAGCGGCGACGAAGATGGATACCACCGGCACCCGCCCGCCGCTCAAGCGCACCGTCGGCTCGAATCAGGTCGGCATGCGGCAGTTCAACGAACGGATCGTCCTGCAGGCGATCCGTCTGCACGGTCCGTTGGCCAAGGCCGATGTCAGCCGCCTGACGCGCCTGTCGATGCAGACGGTGTCGATGATCGTCGACCGTCTGATCGACGACGGCTTGCTCGCGCGGCAGCCGCGTGTTCGCGGGCGGATCGGTCAGCCGTCGGTGCCGATTGCGTTGCGGCCCGAAGGCGCCTATACGATCGGCATCAAGGTCGGGCGGCGCAGTCTCGATGTGCTCGCCATGGACTTCGTGGGGCACGTCTGCAGCCGCGATGTGCTCGAGTACGCATATCCTGATCCACGCGTGCTGTTTCCGGCGCTTGAAAGCAAGCTCGCACGCGTGAACGAAACGCTTGGCGCGCGCGCCAAGAAAGTGGTGGGCGTCGGCGTGGCTGCGCCGTTATGGCTGGGTGGCTGGCGCGATTTCCTGGGCGCGCCGCCGGATGCGCTCGAAGCATGGAACGACATTGACATCCGCGCGCGGATCGCGGCAATGACCGGCCTGCCCGTCGAGTTTGCCAAAGACACCACGGCCGCCTGCGCGGCCGAACTCGTGATGGGCCAGGGGCGCGGCATTCACAACTTTCTCTATCTGTTCGTCGGCACCTTTATTGGCGGCGGTCTGGTAATCGATGGCCGGCTGCATGGCGGGCCGCACGATAACGCCGGCGCAGTCGGCTCGATTCCGATTACGGGAAGCGGCCGCGCGGCGCGTCAACCCGCTCGTCAACTGCTGCACACGGCTTCCGGGTTTGTGCTCGAGAAACTGCTGAGCGACTCCGGCGGGCCGGCCGCTGCGGCGCACGATCATCGCGCACTAGCGCCCGAATGGTGGCGTCTGACCGAACAGTGGCTGGACACAGCCTGCCCTGCGATCGCCGGTGCGCTGACCAATGCGACCGCGCTGCTCGATCTCGAAGCAGTGGTGATCGACGGGGAACTCGACCGGCAGTTGGTGCGCGAAATCATCCGCCGCACCGAGCGCGTGCTGGATGGTTTCGAATGGGAAGGCATGGTGCGTCCGCAACTGCTGGAAGGCACCATCGGCGCGGACGCTCGCGCGATGGGCGGCGCGATCCTGCCGCTCTACGCGCACTTCGCGCCCGTGCACGAACTGTTCCTCAAGCCGGCGACGGAAGTCAGCTATTGAGGCCCATCAGCTTCTGTTGACGCTCGCCGCGCCAGCAGGCGCGGCAGGTGCCTTCGGTTCATCGAGCAGCGGCTGCAAAACCGGTGCAAGCGACTTCAGCAATTGCACCGACATCGCGCTGGTAAACTCATAGCGCGCCGCATACGGCTCGTGAACGTAGGCCGTCAGCGTGCCGTAGAAATGGTCGCCCATGATGAACACGAAGGTCGCACTGCGGTTGACCTTACGCGACTCGATCAGCCGCCCCCCTTTTGCAAATACCTCGAAACGCTGGTCGCCCGTACCGGTTTTACCGAACACCGGGAGCGTCGTGCCGTCCGGGAAGGTCATGCCGTCTGCGAGCCGCTTGGCCGTGCCACCCTGCACCACGTCGTTCAGCAGGCCATGCACGACATTGACGATCTCCGGCGACAACTGCGTCTGCGGCGTTACCGAAGCGCGCACGAAATGCGTCTCGTAAGGCGTGTCTTTAGCAAAGTCGAGTTGCGTGATGCTTTCGGTCGGCACCTTGTTGCCGCCGTTGGCGATCACGCCGATCAGTTGCGCGAGCGCAGCCGGCCGGTCACCCGATGCGCCGATGGCCGCCGCGTACGAAGGCGTCAGGTTGGCAAACGGATAGCCCAGCGCCTGCCATGACTTGCCGATTGCGTCGTAGGCACGCAACTCGATCATACGTTTGATGCGCCGGTCCTGCGTCGCGTGATAGCGGGTCTTGTAGAGCCACGAATAGGTCGTCACGCGCACGTCGCGGCTCGCCTCCTGAATCTGGTCGAGGGTCGCATCCGGATGCTCGCGCAGATAGTTTGCAGTCCACATTTCCAGCGGGTGGACGCGGGCAATGTAGCCGCGGTCATTCAGATTGAAGCGGTCGATGGCGTACTTCGTGTAGAGCCTGGCGAGGTCATCATCGGAGAGCCACTGGGCCGGCGTGCCTTTGAGTTGATCACGCATCTGCGTGTCGAACCAGCCCTGCGATCCGTTGGGCGCGACACTGCGCAGCACCGTGGCGATCCTCGGCGGCGACTTGTGCACGCTGTGCAGCATCACCGCCAGCGCTGCTTCAGGCGTCTTGCCGTGGTACTTGGTGTAGAAGCGCTTCATATACACGCGGCTTTCCTGGTCCGCAAAGCGGTCCAGGTACAGCTTGCGCGCCACCGGATCGTCGAGCCATTGCGTCGACAGCCCCGAGGTCTGAATCATCTCGTAGTGCACGATGTCACGCATCAGGCGCACGAACACCAGATTCACCGAATGCTGGAACGCCCGGTGCACGGTCAGAATGCGGCCGTTGTCGCTCGATTCGAAATTAGTGAAGGTCTGCGCGCCGCCGCCGGTGTAGAAGGTCTCGCCTGCGCTGGCGGAATATTTTCTTTCCACTGCGGCATCGAGCATCGACTGCAGGGAGCGGTCCTGGGTATGCGAAAGATAGTCGATCGCCCAGCGCGTCAGCCCGTCATTCAGATCGGGCTGGACGCGCTTCAGATCGGCCGCGCTCATCGAGCCATACCGTTCGTGCAGATCGGAAACGATCTGCAGATACGTGATGATCGTGCGCAGCTTCGCGGTCGAGCCAAGATTCAGGCGCGCACCCTGATTGATGTCGAACGGCTCGTTGACGCTGTCGGTTTGCACCCGCACGAGGTTCGCACCGTTGCGCCGCTCGTAAAGCGTGAAGCTGTACGAGATCCTCGACGGGTCGTCTCCAGGCCGCAGCATTTCGAATCCATACAGGCCCGCGGCCTGCGCGCCGTCCTTGGTCGCCGCGGCCGCAAGCCGTTCGCTCACCGCCTGCTGGACCGCATTATTCAGCGTACCGGTTGCCTGCAGATCGAGCCGGTCGAGTTCATAGAAGCTCCTCAGCCCCAGCGCCGCCAGCAAATGTGCGCGCATCGAGGTCACCGCCTTGCGGCTGATGAACGATTCCTCCGCCCGCTGCACGGACAGGGGCTTTAGTTCAAGCTGCGCGCTGAGCGCCGCATCGCGCAGCGAAGTCGAGATGACACCACCGGTGGCGAGCAGCCGCAGATAGCTGTCCGTCATATGCTGGAGATCGGTGTAGCCGTGATGCAAAAAGTACGACGGCGCGCGCTGCGCAATCATCAACGACAGCACCTGCCTGAACGCCAGGGCCCGTGCGTCGAGGTTGTCGTCCGAGGGCGGCGCGCTGAGAATCGCGTTGACCTCGGCGAAATCGCGCCCGTACCACGCCGCAAGGCCGTCACCGATGCCGTTGACCTCGCCGACGCCCGGCTGCGCCGAAAGCGGCACCGAATTCAGATACTGCACGACGATCTCGCGCCGCGCCGGCATGGTCTGCGGCCCATTCATATACGCGCGCACCGAGGCGGACGCGATTTGCCGCAGTTTCTCCGGCGGCGTCGCGGTGCGCCCGTCCGGCGAGTGACGGAATTTCTCGATCTGGGTGGCGAGCGTGCTGCCGCCGGGTTGCGCCTGATGCCGGTTGAACACGCGCACGCCCTGGTCGAGCAGCGCGTGGCCGAAACGCCCCCAGTCGATCGCAGGATTACGGTTCGGCTGGTTGGCGTCGAGCAGCTCGCGGTCTTCGATAAACAGCAGCGAATTGACCATGAGCGGCGGAATCGCCTCGAAACCGCCGTAGATCCGGTGCGGGTAGGTGGCGTCAAAGAGCGGCGTGCCGGTGCCGTCGAACAGTTGCAGGCCCGCCTGATCCTTTTCCTGGTAGGGCAGGAACAGACCCTCGTCCGCGAGCGAAAGCATGCGCTCGGAATCGCGCGCTTGCGACGCGACCGCGAAACCGTGCGCCGTCAGGCGTTGCTGGAACGACGGCAGCAGCGCGTAGCCGAGGCGCTCGTCGTACGGGCCGCTGGTGGGAAAACGGATATTGGGGCTTGCACCATCAGAGAGCGTGAAATCGACGTCGCGCGTCAATTCGGACAGATAGCGCGCCTGCAGGCGGGAGGTTTCGATTTCGATCTGGCAAAGCCTTGCCAGGATGGCCAGCGCCACCAGAACGGCGGCGATCAGCGACCATTTAATCCACTTCCAGGCCGACGTCCTGCTGGCTGTACGAAGCGGAAACCGAACGAGTGGCCGATTCATGGCTGCGTCTCCCGCGCAGGTGCCAAGCTGCAAAAATAGCGTACATCCAATGCAGTGTAGCTCGGATCAGAAAAACTGAAATGGTCCGGATTTACCCCACAGTCTCGCGGCAACAACACGCCTCAAAGAGTCGTGGCGCAGCGCCGGGCGAAGTGCGATATTGATGGTTTCTGCGCACGAAATTTCAAAATCGGCGAGCTTGCCGGCAACAGTGTCCGCTCGTCTCATGCCGCCGTGTCACGCCGCTGTCTCACTCCACCGTCTCACGCCGCCGCTTTCTGCTCGCGCAACAATTGGATGAACTGCTCGGCAGGCGGCGACAGCACCCCCCCCTTGCGCGACACAATCCCGAACGTCTGCGATTGCGACTTCAGCGTCACCGGCAGGATGCGCAGCATCTTGTGCCGCGCGAACAGCTCGGCAATGCCGGTCGGCAGCACCGACACCAGATCCGCGCTCTGCTGCAGTAACGCCACCGTCACAAAAGTCGACGCCGTCGAAATCGGGCTCACCGGCATGCTCATGCCGGCCAGATCCAGTTCGCGCTCGAGCAACGCGTGCAGCGGCATATGGCTCGGGTACGTCACCCAACGATATCCGGCGAGATCGCGCAGGGTGACGTCCTTGCGCGACATGGGAGGATGCCCGCTGCCCACCACCACCGAGAGCGGCTCGTCGCCCAACGGCTGATACTGATATCGGGACGGATCGGCGCTGACGGCGGCGCGCCCGATCACCAGGTCGAGCCGTCCCTCGTCGAGTTGCAGCAACATCCGCGCACTCGTGTCTTCAATGATTTCGATCGCCAGGTTCGGCTGGCTCGCATGCAGCGCATTGAGCACCGGCACCACCACGTCCGGAATCGCGCCCATGATGACCCCGACCGCGAGACGCCCGCCCCGCCCCGAGCGGAGTTCCGCAATGTCCTGACATAACGAGGTCAGGTCGGTCGCCAGCAGCCGCGCATAGCGGATCACGCAATGGCCGAACTGATTCGGGATCATGCCGTTCTTCGAGCGCTCGAAGAGCGGCGCCTCCAGCATCGACTCCAGTTCCTGCAACGCCTTGCTCGCCGCCGATTGCGTCATCGCCATCACACCCGCTGCCTTGTGCAGCGATTTGTGATCGTCGAGCGCAATCAGCAATTGCAGTTGCTTCATGCGCAAGCGCGACAGCAGTACGTTCAGCGTATTTTTCATGTGAGTCGTAAAAGTGATCACAGGATGGAAACAATTCACTATACAGCGGGGAACGGCCCGCCGTATAGTCGACCCCGGAGACGATCAACACGGCATCGTTTAACTCACTGTTAAGCCCATCGAGCCATGAACAACACAACCAGCCGGCCGCCCTATCGCGGCGTATTTCCCGTCATGCCGACCATCTTCGACGACGAGGGGCGCCTCGATCTCGAAGGCCAGAAACGCTGCATCGATTTCATGATCGACGCAGGCTCCAACGGCCTGTGCATCCTCGCGAATTTTTCGGAGCAGTTCACCCTCTCCGACGACGAGCGCAACACCCTGATCCGCGTCGCGCTCGAACACGTCGCCGGCCGACTGCCCGTGATCGTCACGACCACGCACTTCAGTTCGCACCTCTGTACGCAGCGCAGCCGCGCCGCGCAGGATGCCGGCGCGGCGATGGTGATGATCATGCCGCCGTATCACGGCGCGACGATCCGGGTGGGCGAGCGCGGCATCTACGAGTTCTACGCCAAGGTGTCCGACGCGATCGATATTCCGATCATGATCCAGGATGCGCCGGTTGCCGGCACCGCGCTATCGGCAGCGTTTCTCGCGAGAATGGCGCGCGAATTGCGCAACGTGTCGTACTTCAAGATTGAAGTGCCGCAAGCCGCCGGGAAGCTGCGCGAGCTGATCGAACTGGGCGGCGACACAATCGTCGGCCCATGGGATGGCGAAGAAGCGATCACGCTGATGGCCGATCTCGATGCGGGCGCAACCGGTGCGATGACGGGCGGCGGCTATCCCGACGGTATTCGTCTGATCGTCGATGCGTATGCGTCAGGCGACACCGAGCTGGCCGCCGCTCACTATCAGCGCTGGCTGCCGCTCATCAACTACGAAAACCGCCAGGGCGGTCTTGCGTCGTGCAAGGCGCTGATGAAAGAAGGTGGGGTCATTCAGTCCGATGCGGTGCGTCATCCGCTGCTGCCGATGCATCCCGCGACCCGTGCCGGCCTGCTGACCGTCGCGCGGCGTCTCGACCCGGTCGTCTTGCGCTGGGGCAAGTAAGCCGCGGGCACGTCCGCGGGCACGTCAATATCTCGCCGCGTCGGCGTTCGACGCTGGCCTTTATCACCCCGGCCTTCGCATCGACAATCGCTCATTCAGGTCAGGCCAGTTTCGATGTTGACAACTGGCCTGACCTTACCGTCGAATGAGCCACCCTGATGCAACCGGACGGCTTTCTTTTCTAACTGCTTTTCTAACTGCTTATCGGTCCGCCATGCGCTTGCCGTCCTGCATGGCGTGTGCCGCGCCCGGCAACAGCTTGAGCCGGGCAGCGGCTATGGTCACCCCACCTTCCCCGTCCTCCCTTCCCTGCGTGCCGCCGCCGGACTGACCCAGGCGACGAACGCAAGGCTGCCTACACCCCCAATACGTAGCCGCGAGCCAACTGTATGCACGTGGGCGTGAAAAAAACCGGATATAACCGCCAGCGGAAATTGAGTACCATAGCCCCGCATGCCATCACTCACCTGTCCATGACCGCGAACCCTCGAGAATTGACGCCGGAAACGCTTGCCGCGCTCCTCGAACGCATTGCCAAGGAGGACGCTGCGGCATTGCGGGAGCTATACGACCTCGCTGCCCCGAAACTGTTTGGCCTGGCACTCCGTATATTGAGCAGGCACGAGTGGGCCGAAGAGGTCTTGCAAGACAGCTTCGTCAATATCTGGCGCTTTGCGGGCGACTACCGGCGCGGCTTGTCGGCGCCCATGACGTGGATGTCGGCGATCGTACGCAACCGTGCGCTCGACCACCTGCGGCGCGTCGACACGCAGGAAACAGAATGGAGTGATGCGTTGGACGATCTTTTGGCAACGGGGGATGCCGGTCCGGAAGCGCTGTCGGCCGTGAGCATGCAGGCACGGCTGCTGGACGGGTGCATGCAGCAACTGGAGCCGGCGCAGCGGCAAGCCGTTGCGCTTGCCTATCTGCGCGACCAGAGCCACAGCGAGATTGCCGAAACGCTGAGCGTGCCGCTCGGCACGGTCAAGTCGTGGATCCGGCGCGGCCTGAGCAAACTGAAAAGCTGCCTGGGGGGTGCCTGATGAATCTGCATCGGTATCCTCAACTGGTCGACCTGCTGGCTGCCGAGTATGCACTCGGCACCCTGCGTGGTGGCGCGCGGCGCCGGCTGCGACAGTACGCGGAGCATGACGTGGTGATCCGGCGCTCGCTGGAAGAGTGGCAGCACCGGCTCGAGCCGATGGCCGAACTCGTGCCTGCGCGCATGCCTTCGCCGGCGGTATGGGAAGCCATTGAACGGCGCCTCGGCCTCGCTGCCGCACGCAGCGCGGCGCCGAGGCAGCCGGCGGCAAGCGCGCGCCCGGCACGCAACTGGTTCGACAACCTCGCGTTCTGGCGCGGCTGGGCGATCGGCGTCACCGCGCTGGCGGCGATTGCCGTGGTCGTCGCGGTGCGTTCGCTGCTGCCGTTCGGCGCGAGCACGCCTGCCCCTTCGTCGACGGTCGCGCAACAAGCCGGCGCCGAGGTGTCGCATGTCGCCGTGCTGAATAACAAGGACGCGCATCCGGTCATGCTGGTGGCGTGGGACGAGGTCCATGCGACGATGTCGCTGCACCGCCTGGCCGATGTCGACCTGCCTGCAGGCAAGGCGATGGAGCTGTGGGGCATCCCCGCCAGCGGCCATCCGGTCGCGCTCGGCATGCTGCCCAACGACGGCAACGGCAAGGTAACCGCCGGGCAGCAACGCCCCGAAAGCTATGCCGCCCTCGCGATCTCGATCGAGGAACCGGGCGGCTCGCCCAATCCGAATGGCCCGACGGGCCCGGTAGTCTTTAGCGGCAAACTGTTGCCGGTATCCTGAACCCATTGCCTGGCGCCAGCGCCTGCCTCACCAGCAGACGCCGGCCACCCTCACCTTCATGCAAAGTTTTTACGAAGCAACGGTTATCCGGCCTGAACGAGCGCGCCTGTCCGGCAGGCGCGCGGCTGATGTGTGTATCGTCGGCGGCGGCCTCGCCGGCCTGTCGACGGCGCTGGGTCTGGCCGAGCGCGGCGTGCGCGAGGTTGTCGTGCTCGAAGCGCAGCAGGTCGGCTTTGGCGCGTCCGGGCGCAATGGCGGTTTTGTGTTCGGCGGCTATAGTCTCGATAACGCCGACCTGCTGAGAATCCTCGGCTCCGTGCGGGCCCGCGAACTCTATACGCTCACCACCGACGCCGTCGACTTGATGCGCCGGCGCATCGAACGCTACGGTATCGAGTGCGACGCGGCCCACGCGGGCGTGATCCTCGCGAACTGGTTCGACGAACCGGCGAGGCTCGACGCGCAGCGCCGGCTGATGAAGGAGTCATTCGGCGTCGACTGGGAACCGGTCGCGGCGGCCACGCTTGCCGGGCAACTGAAGACACGCCGCTATCACGGCGGCCTGCTCGAGCGCAACGCGTTCCACTTCCATCCATTGAAGTACGTCCTTGGCGTCGCTGACGCGGTGGCCGCTGCGGGTGCGCAGATCTACGAGCATTCACCGGTGGTGCGGCTGCATCGGCAAGGCAGCGGCTTCCTCGTCGAAACCGCCGCGGGGGCCGTCGAGGCACGGCAGGTCGTGATGGCCGGCGGCGGCTACGCGCGCAACCTCTATCCCAAGGTGGAGCGCGCGGTGCTGCCCATCGCCACGTATGTGATGGCCACCGAGCCATTGGGCGCCCGTCTGAAAGACGCGATCGACACAGCCGCGGCAATCTACGACACGCGCTTTGCCTTCGACTATTACCGTCCGTTGCCTGACACACGCATTCTGTGGGGCGGGCGCATCTCGGTACTGAATCGCGAGCCGCAAGCCATTGCGCGGCTGTTGCGACGCGATCTGCTAAAGGTCTATCCGCAGTTGCACGACGTGCGCGTCGAGCACGCCTGGGGCGGCCTGATGAGCTACGCACGGCACAAGATGCCGCAGATCGGCCAGAGCACCGACGGCGTCTGGTATGCGGTCGGCTTCGGCGGCCACGGCATGGCGCCCACCACCGTCTCCGGCGAATTGCTGGCCGCTGCGATTGCGGGCGAACGCCCGGTTCCGGACGCGTTCGCCACCTTCGGCTTGACCCATACGTTCGGCACGCTCGGGCTGGCCGCCGCGCAGTTGACCTACACGACGATGCAGGCCCGCGACGCATTGGCGGCGCGCCGCCGCACCCCTTCCTGAGCTTGCGCAACACACCGGCGCCCAGGGCGCCGGGCAGGCTGACGGCGCGCCGCGAAGCGGGATGTCAACATGCTAGAATGCCCCGTCATCGCCGCTGAAATACACAATGAAAAAGGGAAGCAGGGCCGCCGCGCCCGACAACACCGGCATCCCGTCCGAACCTCGGCCTAACGACGCCCGACGTGGCGAGGCCCGACGCAAGTACGATCCCGAAGAGACAAAGCGCAATATCCTGGAGGTCGCCACCCAGGAGTTCTCCGCCATGGGACTGGCCGGCGCGCGCGTGGACGCCATCGCCGAGCGCACGAATACCACCAAGCGCATGCTGTATTACTACTTCGAAAGCAAGGAAGGCTTGTATCAGGCCGTGCTGGAGAAGGTGTATGGCGACATCCGCGCGCTCGAACAGGACCTGCACGTCAGTGAACTCGATCCGGCTGAAGGGATGCGCAAGCTGGTGGAATTCACCTTCGACTATCACGACCGGCATCGCGACTTCGTGCGTCTCATCACCATCGAGAACATCCACGGCGCAAAGTATGTCGAGCAGTTGAAGACCTTCAAGAGCAGCAATGCAAGCGCGATCCACACCATCGAGGATCTGCTCGCTCGCGGCATCGCTGCGGGGCAGTTTCGCAGCGATGTCGACGCGATCGATCTGCACCTGATGATCAGCTCGATGTGCTTCCACCGGATCGGCAACCGCCATACGTTCGGCACGGCATTTGGCCGCGATCCGTCGCATCCGCGCCTGCGCGTGCGGCACCGGGCAATGATCGTCGATGCGATCCTGCGCTTCCTGCGCAAGGAAGACTGACGCACAAACGGCGAGACGCCGCTGGCCCTGCGGCCAGCGGTGTCTCGCATCCTGCGCATCGTTCTCGATCAATCGGTCATCACGATCCGCTTGATATCGCCGACGACAAAGATGTACGACAGCGCGCCGATCAGCGCAATCACGCCGATGAACACCAGCGCACCGACGAACGAGCCGGTCGCGGCCACAATGAAACCCACCACCAGCGGCGTAATGATGCCGGCGAGATTCGCCGCAAAGTTGAAGATGCCGCCTGTCACGCCGAGCAGCCCGTCCGGTGCGATGTCCGACACGAGCGTCCAGCCGAGCGCCGCCATGCCCTGCGCGAAGAACGCAATGGACAGAATCACGATCACCGCCACGTTGCTCTCGACGTAGTTGGCGAGAATGATGGTCGAGGCGAGCAGCAGGCCGGCGATGATCGGCAGCTTGCGCGCCACGTTCGGCGAGATCCCGCGCCGCAGCAGCCAGTCCGAAAAGGTGCCGCCGAACATCACGCCAATCGAGGCGGCGATAAACGGCATGATCGCGAAGAAGCCGATCTTCAGCCAGCCCATGTGACGCTCGGTGGCCAGATAGGTCGGGAACCACGTGAGGAAGAACACCAGCGTCGAGTTACCCGCGAACTGGCCAAGACAGATGCCTGTGAGCTGGCGGTGCTTGAGCAGACGGCCGATGGTGCGCCACTGGAAGCCGCTCGGCTTGCTCTCACCCGCGTCCTTCTTGCGATGTGTCAGCCCACCACCGGCCTCGATGTAATCGAGTTCCGCCGCATTGGCGGCCGGATGATCGCGCGGCTCGCGATAGCTGAACCACCAGATCACACCGAATACCAGGCCCACGCCACCCACGACATAGAACAGCGAGCGCCAGCCCCAGGCGCCCATCAGCGCGAACAGAAAGGGGCTGAAAAACGCGAGACCGATGTATTCACCGACGGTGTACGTGCCGGTTGCCATCGCCCGTTCGCTTTGCGGAAACCACGTCGCCACGACGCGGCTATTGGTCGGAAAGCACGGCGACTCCGCGACGCCGAGACCAAGCCGGAACGCAAACAGCGGTGCGACGCCATGCACGAGGCCCTGGGCGAGCGTGCACAGCGACCAGAAGGTCATCGACAGACAGTACGTGACCTTGCTACCGAAACGGTCGAGAAACAGGCCGCCCGGAATCTGCGAGGCGACATAGCTCCACGAGAACGCCGAGAACATCAGGCCCATGAGGGCGGCGTTGATGCCGAGTTCCCTGGTCAACTGCGGCGCCGCGATGCCGAGCACCGTACGGTCGAGGTAGTTGATCATCGTGCCGATTGCGAGCAGCGCGAGAATCCGGTAGCGCGCCTTCGAACGACGCACGCTCGTGCCGGCAGCGCTGGCTGACAGTGTCGTCTTCTCCGGCAGGTCGTGCTGGGCGGGATGCATGGGTTGCGGCATGTCTGTCTCCTCCAAATCTTGTTAGGTGTACTGCACGGCTCTCGATTAGCGCTGCAGCAGCGACTGAAAATGCGCGAACATCCGCTCGGCGTTCGGTTCCAGTCCGGTGAAAATGCGAAAGGCGTCGACCGCCTGATAGACCGCCATGCCGCCGCCGCTCAGCGTGCGGCATCCCACCGCCTCGGCGGCCTGCAGCAGGGCCGTGCGAATCGGGAAGTAGACGATGTCGGCAACCCACAGATCGCGGTGGAGCAACTCCGCCGGCAGCGGCAGGCCGGGCAGCTTGGCCATGCCGGTCGGGGTCGCGTGGATCAGGCCACTGGCTTGCGCGATGGCATCAGGAAGCGATTCGCCTGCGCGCACGCTGGCAGCAGGAAAGCGCTGCTGCAGTTCATCGGCAAGGAGGCGCGCGCGGGAGCCGTCCACATCGAACAGCGTCAGCGCTCGCGCGCCGATCGTCAGCGCCGCATGGGCGACCGCTGCGCCGGCACCGCCTGCGCCGAGTTGCACCACGCGCTCGAGCGACACGTCCGGCAAGCCGCGCCTGAAGGCGCGCGCAAAGCCCGACCAGTCCGTGTTGTGGCCAATACGCCTGCCATCCTTCAGCAGCACCGTGTTGACCGCCCCCAACGCGCGCGCGTCATCGGACAGTTCGTCGAGCAGCGGGATGATCTGCTGCTTGCACGGATACGTGATGTTCAGGCCGTTGTAACCCATCCGCTCGGCCGCGACGAGCAGCTCCGGCAACGCCGCGACGTCGAGCTTGAGCGCTTCCAGATCGATGCGGCGATACACGTAGTGCAGGCCGAGCTGGCTGCCCTCCTCTTCATGCATGGCCGGGGTGAGCGAGCCGCCGATGCCGGAGCCGATCAGCCCCACCAGATACGATTGCGTGTTGACCGGCGTGCTCATTTTGCAGCCCTCGCCTTGAGAATCGTCGCCATGCGCTCCAGCGCCAGCACGTACCCCTGGGTGCCGCAGCCGATGATCACCGCCTCGGCAATCGCCGATACGTACGAGTGATGCCGGAACGTTTCGCGGCGATGGACGTTCGAGATGTGCACTTCGATCACCGGCTTGTCGATGGCGCTCAACGCATCGGCAATCGCCACCGAGGTATGCGTATAGGCAGCCGGATTGATGACCACGCCATCCACCTTGGAGCGCGCGGCATGGAGCCAGTCGATCAGTTGATGCTCGGCGTTCGACTGGCAGAAATCGACCGCCAGGTCGAGCCGTTCCGCTGCGTCGCGGCACATCCGCGCGACATCGTCGAGCGTCTCCGAGCCGTAGATGGCCGGCTCACGCGTGCCGAGCAGGTTGAGATTGGGTCCGTTCAGGACCAGCACCGAGGCAAAGCTCATGACAGCTACTCCAGAAAAATCGGCCTGAGTTCGCGCGGCCAGTACGGCCACTTTTCCTCACAGTGGCCCTAGTGTGCGCCCAACCGATGGCATCAGTCTTTTGGGGTTTATACGAATTTGTACGATCTAGTTAGTTTGTATAAACTCCCAAAAACTCGAACCAATGTGGCGCAAAGTGCCCATAGGCTCGATGTTGATGTGTAACAGGCTGGTTCATTCCGGCCCGCAATCCGCCACTGGGCGGCGAACTCCGGCGGACCGCACCGCCTCGCTTGCCGCCGCGCTTTCCTTGCCCGCAGGAGCCGTTCATGCAACGTTCGATTGCCACCGTGTCGATTAGCGGAACACTTGTAGAGAAGCTGACCGCGATTCAGGCGGCGGGCTTCGACGGCGTCGAGATCTTCGAGAACGACCTGCTGTATTTCGACGGCTCGCCCGCCGATGTGCGCCGCATCGCCGCCGACCTCGGCCTGAAAATCATGCTGTTCCAGCCGTTCCGCGACTTCGAGGGCGTGAGTGCCGAACGGCTCGTGCGCAATCTCGATCGCGTGAAGCGCAAGTTCGATCTGATGCATGAACTGGGTACCGATCGCATCCTCGTCTGCAGCAACGTGTCGGCGGATACGATCCGCGACGATGCACTGATCGTCGGGCAGCTGGGTGCACTCGCGCAGGCCGCGCAACAAGCGGGTGTGATCGCCGGTTACGAGGCGCTCGCGTGGGGGCGTCACGTCAATTCGTACCGGCACGCCTGGCGCCTCGTGAATGAAGTCAACCATCCGAGCCTCGGGATCGTGCTCGACAGCTTTCATACGCTGTCCATCAACGACCCGGTCGAGGAGATCGCCAGGATCCCCGGCGAACGCATTACGTTCGTGCAGATTGCGGACGCGCCGAAGCTGGCCACGGATGTGCTCGAATGGAGCCGCCACTTCCGCTGCTTTCCGGGCCAGGGCGACTTCGACGTGGCCGGGTTCACCGCACGCGTGATGGAAACGGGCTACCGGGGACCCCTCTCGCTCGAAATTTTCAACGACGGTTTTCGCGCCGCACCGACCGCTGCGACGGCAGCGGACGGGCATCGCTCGCTGCTGTTTCTCGAAGAGCAGACGCGCACGAAACTGAACCAGCGGGGCCTGCCTACGCGGGAGCTCTATCAGCCGTCGCCGGCGCCCGCGCACATTGGCTTTCAGTTCCTCGAATTCGCCGTCGACGACGCGGCGCGCACGAAACTCGCCGACTGGCTCGGCAAGCTGCGCTTTCGCCGCGCCGG
>DASZIR010000087.1:0-4835 GCA_035948995.1 Paraburkholderia sp.
TGGCGAGCTGTACCGTGCGCGCAACTTCAAGCAGTGGATGAGCAAGGGCCTGTATCTGGGCACGCTGATGGTGGGGCTCGAGCAGAAGGTGCTCGGCGGCAATGTGCCGTGGACGCTGCACCACCAGCATTCGGATCACGAAATGCTCAAACCGGCGTCGCAGCGCAAGCCGATCGTGTATCCGAAGCCGGATGGCAAGCTGACGTTCGACCGGCTCTCGTCGGTGTTCATCTCGAACACCAACCATGAAGAGAACCAGCCGGCCCACCTGACGCTGAAAGACGCGACTGTGCCGGTGAACGTCAACCTGCACACCTATGCAGGGCCGGAGAGCCGTTACTGCCCGGCAGCGGTGTATGAGTTCGTGAAGAACGACGACGGCAGCGAGCGCCTCGTGATCAACGCGCAGAACTGCGTTCACTGCAAGACCTGCGATATCAAGGACCCGACGCAGAACATCGTGTGGGTCACGCCCGAGGGTGGGGGTGGGCCGAACTACCCGAATATGTGACGCGGTGGGTCAGCGTCGCGTCATGAGCAGAAAGCGCCGCTTCGTGCGGCGCTTTTTTTTTACTCAACGCGCAGCCAGCGCCACCAGCCGCGCGCACGCTCGCGAGCACGGGCGCCCACGCGCTGATTGTCGGCTGACGGAACAGCTCGACCGAGTCGTACCACGGCGTGCACCGCGTTTTTCAGCAGCGCTTCCGCTTCGGCAATGCGCGCCTGCTCCTTGATGCACAAAGCGAGCTTGTGGAGCGCCCCGGGCGCCGGAGTATTCGGGTCGATCATGGAAACGTTCGGGCTTGGGACCGAAGAAACGCGAGTTACGGCGCGCTTGCCGCGATCTTCGGCGTCGTGACGGCCACGTCGCCACATTGCGCGCGATGGCGCAGCGCGTGGTCGATCAGCACCAGCGCCAGCATCGCCTCGGCGATCGGCGTTGCGCGGATGCCGACACACGGATCGTGACGCCCGAACGTCTCGACGACGACGGGCTGTCCGGCCTTGTCGATCGAACGGCGCGGCGTGCGAATGCTCGACGTCGGCTTGATCGCGATCGACACGGTGACGTCCTGCCCCGTGGAAATGCCGCCGAGCACGCCGCCTGCGTGATTACCGACGAAGCCTTCCGGCGTCAGCTCGTCACCATGCACCGAGCCGCGTTGCGCGACGCTGGCAAAGCCCGCGCCGATTTCGACGCCCTTCACGGCATTGATGCCCATCATCGCGTGCGCGATGTCGGCGTCGAGGCGGTCGAAGAGCGGCTCGCCAAGTCCGACCGGCACACCCGAGGCAACCACATTGATGCGCGCACCGATCGAGTCGCCGTCCTTGCGCAGAGCGTCCATGTAGGTTTCCAGCTGCGGCACGATGGCAGCGTTCGGCGCGAAAAACGGATTTTCGCGCACGTGCGACCAGTCGACAAACGGCACGTCGATCTCGCCGAGCGCCGCCATATAGCCGCGAATCTCAGTGCCGAAGTGCTCGCGCAGCCACTTCTTGGCCACGGCGCCCGCCGCGACGGTGGGCGCCGTCAGACGCGCCGACGAACGGCCGCCGCCGCGATAGTCGCGGATGCCGAATTTCTGCCAGTAGGTGTAGTCGGCATGACCCGGGCGGAAGGTTTCGGCGATGTTGCCGTAGTCTTTGCTCCGCTGGTCCGTGTTACGGATCAGCAGCGCAATTGGCGCACCGGTCGTGGTGCCTTCGAACACGCCCGAGAGGATCTCGACCTTGTCCTCTTCCTGGCGCTGGGTCACATGGCGCGACGTGCCCGGCTTGCGGCGGTCGAGTTCGAGCTGGATGTCGTCCTCAACCAGTGCCATACCCGGCGGGCAGCCATCGATCACGCAGCCGATAGCGGGGCCGTGCGATTCGCCAAAGGTCGTGACCGTGAAAAGCGTACCAAGCGTGTTGCCGGACATGGGCGTCGTCCAAAGAGATGCGGGGAGACCTCCATTATGCCAGCGTGCGCGCCCGCGAACGCGCGCGTGGCGCAACGCCTCACACGGGCGAGCGCTGGTGCGCCCAACGCTTCGACTACTTACGCGCGCCGCGCAACTCCGTCACGATCTGCTGCAGCCCTTCCGGCGTCACCACCGCCGGATCGAGCGGCTCGCCCACCGCGAGCGTCAGCCGGCTCATCACCCCCTTTTGCACCGGCCGTGGCCAGCGCGTGTCGGCGGCGCGCGAAAACACGCTGCCCCACAGCCCGCGCAACGCCATGGGCACCACGGGCGCCGGACTGCGTCGGATGATCTCGGTCACACCGTGCCGGAACGGGTTCAGGTCCCCGGTCTTCGTCAGCTTGCCTTCCGGGAAAATGCACACCAGGTCACCCTCGGCCAGCGCCCGTGCACAGGTCTCATAGGCTCGCGTCAGCATCTCCGGGTCCTCGTGGGACGGCGCAATCGGAATCGCCTTCGCATGGCGGAACACCCAGCCGGCAAACGGTGTCTTGAAGATATGGTGATCCATCACGAAGCGGATCGGCCGCGGGCTTTCAGCCATGATGACGATCGCATCCACATAGCTCACATGGTTGCACACCAGCACGGCGGCGCCCTCTTCCGGAATCCGCTCCGCATGCACGAGCCGGATCCGGTAGAACGTATGCACCATCACCCACGCCACAAAGCGCAGCAGGAACTCCGGCACCAGCGAGTAGATATAGGTGGCCACCACGATGTTGAGCAGCGCGGTCACAAGGAAAATGCCCGGGATGCTGACGCCGGCGGAAGTCAGCGCCATCGCCATCAGCGCCGACACGATCATGAACAGCGAATTGAGGATATTGTTCGCGGCGATGATGCGGGCGCGATGGCTCGGCTGGCTGCGGCTCTGGATCAGCGCGTACAGCGGCACGCTATAGAACCCGCCGAACATTGCAAGCAGGAACAGATCGGCCAGTACGCGCCAGTTTGCAGGGATCACGAGGAATTCGCCGACGCCCAGCAGATGCCCCGCCCCCGGCAACGCGTGACTCGCAAAGAACAGATCGATTCCAAACACGCTCATGCCGATCGAGCCGAGCGGCACGAGGCCGATCTCGATGCGCCGCTTCGAGAGGCGCTCGCACAGCAACGAACCGAGGCCAATGCCAATCGAAAAGGTGCCGAGCAGCACCGTCACGACGTCGGGACTGGCCGAGAGCACATCCTTCGCAAACCGGAAAAACGACGACAGAAAAGTGGCGCCGACAAACCATAGCCACGAGATGCCGAGCAGGCTCAGAAACACCGTGCGATTTTCGTGGGCGATCTTCAGATTGCGCCAGGTTTCGCTGACCGGATTCCAGTTGATCCGCAACTCGGGCTGCGGCGCGGGCGTAGCCGGCACGAACGCGGACACAGCGCGCCCTGCCAGCGCAATCGCGACGCAGGCGCATGCCAGCGCCACCGCGCCGTGTTCGACAAAACCCGCCGCTTCCCCGCCGACGATCGTCCCGATCAGGATCGCGACAAACGTACCCATTTCGACCATGCCGTTGCCGCCGACCAGTTCGGTCTTCCCCAGGTGCTGCGGCAGGTAGGAATACTTGACCGGACCGAACACGGTGGAATGCACGCCCATCAGGAACGTGCACAGATAGAGCAGCGGCGCACTGTGCAGCCAGAAACCCGTGCCGCCGATCAGCATCACGACGATTTCGAACGTCTTCACGAGCCGCGTCAGCATCGCCTTGTCGTATTTGTCTGCGATCTGGCCCGACGTGGCAGAAAACAGCACGAACGGCAGAATGAAGATCGCCGAGATGAGAAACGCCGCGGTCTTCGCATCGACCCCGGAAAAGCGTGCGGTTTGATAGGTGACCAGCGACGTGAAACCGATCTTGAACACGTTGTCGTTCATCGCGCCGAGGAACTGAGTCCAGAAAAACGGCGCAAAACGGCGCTCGCGCAGCAGGCGAAACTGCGACTCGTGGGCGTCGCCACTGCGGGCAGCGCGCCGGGCGGCGGGTAACGGACGATCGCTCATGAAGGTCGGAGTACGGAGAAAAAGCACCGGAGGGAGAATGGAACTGGCCTGCGACGGCACCGCCCAGCGGCACCCCGGTTCCGGCAAGCACCCGTACCTGGGACGATCACGCACAGGTGAACACGGGCGCAAAAAAGGCGCACGCTTTCGCGCGCGCCCTCGATTGATACCTCACGCTTGTGGCAACGTGATGGCCGGTGCAGCTGCACCGCGCAACCCCGCGATAACCAGCAACTAGCGGCCAGTAGCAGCCACTAGCGGCACTAACGGCGGCAGGCCGCAACGAGCAGCGGGCGGTCTAGCGCGTCTGCTGCTGCTCCTGCTCTTCCGGCCAGTCGCGGATATATGCCTTGAGCATACGATTCTCGAACCCCTGCTCCTCGACCACGGCCTTCGCCACGTCGTAGAACGAAATGACGCCCATCAGCGTGCGGCTTTCCATGACCGGCAGGTAGCGAACGTGATGCTCGAGCATCATGCGCCGCACCTCGTTCACATCCGTTTCGGGTGTGCAGGTGAGCGGATGGTCGTCCATCACCTTACGGATGGTTGCCGTGCCGACGCTGCCGTTGTGCTTGCTCAGCGTCAGGATGATTTCACGGAACGTCAGCATGCCGACCAGATCGCCGTATTCCATCACAACCAGCGAGCCGATGTCGTGTTCCGCCATCGCATTGACTGCGTCGTGCAACGGCGTATCCGGCGTGACGGTGAACAGGGTATTGCCCTTGACCTTGAGAATGTCGCTGACTCGCATGATTGTCTCCTGTGTCGACCGGAGTTAGGGCAAAGCACCTGCTCCGGTCCCATGCACGATGGTTGCTGAATCTGGTGAAGCCGTTAATACATGATTGACT
>DASZIR010000088.1:0-24189 GCA_035948995.1 Paraburkholderia sp.
TAACGGTACTCCGCTTACACGACATTCAGTGATCTTCCGAATGCATCCAAAGCCCGCCCTAGGCGGGCTTTGTCGTTGAGGCTGCCTCCCCTGCGCGAGCCCGATGAAATCATTTACGCGGGGAAAAACACTGCCGGACTGACGCCGAAGCGCTTCGAAACGTCGCGGATCTGGCGGGCGTTCAGTTCACGCTTGCCGTTGAGAATCTCGGATACAACACCCTGACTGCCAATTTCAGGAAGGTCCGACTGCCTGATGCTGTGCTGATCCATGATCGCGCGCAACACTTCGGCAGGCGGGGCATCGGGCAAAGCATCGTTAGCTTCATCGTACTCACCGATGAATTCGCCGAGGGCCGTCACGAGCCCCGCAAGCGGATGCTCCTCGTCAACTGCGCCAATATCCAGCAGAGCATTCAGCACATGCACTGCCTCGTCATACTCCCTGGCATCGGTAATCGGGTGCAGGGGCACCTTCGCCGACAACGCACCAAAATGACCGGCAAGTTCATCGACGTCGGTCGGCGAAAAAATCAGGGCTTCCATTTGTCGTACTCCTTATGCGTCAATACATGGCGCACATTTAGCTTCTGCACGTTGAAGTGCGCGGCGGCAACCAGCCTGAATTTATTGCCGCCAATATCAGACACGTAAAAATCCCCTACCCTGTCCGTTGCATTAACCGCTTGCCTGAGCGTGGCGAAGTTCGCGAACGAACCTGCGCCGATTGTCGTGCGCCACATTTGCAGTGGCACACTGGCCTCGGGATGCCTGACGGCGAACTCGACCAGGGTCCTGCTGGAAATAACACGCATGACCCAAAATATCTCAGATTGCGATTTTTATCGTGACCCAGTTTGGTCCCGTCGAGTCCGGACCATCCGCTAACCGCCACACCGCAACGGCGCTTTTACCCCCGCCCGAATCGCCGTCATCTTCTCGGGCGAATCCGCCAGCACTGCGTCGATCCCGAGGCACGCCGCCGCCCGATAGTCCTCCGCATTGTTCACCGCAATCGCGACGATGTGCACATCCGGTTTCTGCCGGAAGCAGGCCACCGTCGCCGGTGTCCATAGCGTCGCCTGTACCTCCGAGCGCCCCTCCCCCAACGTGAATTTCTCGACCACTGTCACCGCTCGATGCAACTCAAACGCGGCCGACGCGTGTTCGGCCGGCGCATCGGTACAGCCCTGGTTGAGCAGGACGCGCACGAGTCGGCCACGCGTCGCATCCCGCGATTCAAAGATCTTCGCCTGCGGGTACGCGGCAAAACTGCGCTGATACCCGGCTTCCGTGGAATAGAGCGTCACGCGCGACCACGCGTTTTCCTCGCTCAACACCCGCGCGACGGCCTGCGTCTGCGGCTCGGCTGGCAACGCCTTCATATCGAGGATGACCGGCATCGCGGCCGGAATGGCGCGTAAAGCGTCGTGCAGCGTCGGAATGCCAACCGGCCGCTGGCGATACGGATAATCTTCACCACCCTGAGCGCCAGCCTGACGGAACGTCCAGCCGGCGTTGATATGGGCAAGCTCCGCCGCCGTGCGAGCCGATACCGGCCCACTGGCATCGGTCAAGGCCGACAGGTCCGCCGGCCGATACAGCACCGGCACACCGTCCTTGCTGAGTTGCACGGTCAACCACATCGCGTCGGCATGATGCGCGACCGACAGGCGAATCGCTTCTAACGTATTTTCCGGCGCGTCGCCCGTGCCGCCGCGATGCGCGATGATCAGCGGCAACGAACTCCTGGACGCATCAATGGAAACCGCAGAAGGCGCAGCGCAACCAGACAGCAGCGCAGAAACGAAAGCAACGACGAAACCAACGCACATCGAACGAGGCATCTGGACTCCTGATTAGTACGGACGCAGCCTGAACCCCTATGTTACGGCTCGCGCATCTCAAAACAACCGCGCGCGCATCGTAATCTGCCCATGCAACCGGCCCATGACAACGATCAAGGCAGACGGGACTTTGAGCCGGCGGCACCCGGTCATCGCAAGCCGCGCCGCCGCGACGCCCCGCTCGCCGGACCGGAACCGCCCCCTCGCTCCACCCCTCTCTTCTGTTTCAAATTTGCCGGTGTTAAATTGCGGCTTCCAGCGCTCCAGGGACGACGGCCCCCTTTGAGACCCGCCGATCAGGTCCCCGCCGCCCCAACGCAAACCCGCACCCATCGCTGTAACGCACCGAAAAACTATCGACGCCTGACTGTCATCGAGCAGAACTAGAATCGCGCAACCTCAAGCTGCACGCCTTCCGACCAAGGAGATCATCGATGAGTTGCAAGCCCCTGTTCCGTTCGCTCGCCGTTGCGGCCGTTCTCGCCGCCGGCGTCAATCAGGCCGCCCAGGCCGCGACGGAGATCCAGTTCTGGCACGCCATGGAAGCCGCCCTCGGCGAGCACCTGAACGACATCGCGAACGACTTCAATGCCTCGCAGGGCGACTACAAGATCGTGCCCGTCTTCAAGGGCTCCTACGACCAAACGCTCGCAGCCGGCATCGCCGCCTATCGCAGCGGCAACGCGCCGGCCATCCTGCAGGTCTACGAGGTCGGCACCGCCACGATGATCCAGGCGAAGAAAGCCGTGATCCCCGTATCCGACGTGTTCAGGCAGGCCGGCGTGCCGCTCGACGAAAAGGCCTTTGTGCCGACCATCGCGAGCTACTACAGCGACGGCAAAACCGGCCAGTTGATCTCGATGCCCTTCAACAGCTCGACGCCCGTGCTGTATTACAACAGGGATGCGTTCAAGAAGGCCGGGCTCGATCCGAACCAGCCGCCCAGAACATGGGATGAACTGCGCCTGGATGCGCAGAAGCTGAAGGCCTCCGGAATGTCCTGCGGTTACTCGTCAGGCTGGCAGAGCTGGATTCAACTGGAAAACTACAGCGCGTGGCACGGCGTGCCGTTCGCGTCGGAAAACAACGGCTTCGACGGTGCCGACGCACAACTCGAATTCAACAAGCCGCTGCAGATCGCCCACATCCAGTTCCTGCAGAACATGGCCAGGGAAGGCACCTTTACCTACGTCGGACGCAAGGACGAACCGGTGTCGAAGTTCTATAGCGGCGACTGCGGCATCATCACGAACTCGTCGGGATCGCTGGCGAACATCAAGAAGTACGCCAAGTTCAATTTCGGCACCGGCATGATGCCCTACGACGCAAGCGTGAAGGGCGCGCCGCAGAACGCGATCATCGGCGGCGCCAGCCTGTGGGTGCTATCCGGCAAGGATCCGAACGTCTACAAGGGCGTGGCGAAATTCCTCGCCTATCTGGCCTCGCCGCCGGTGGCCGCCAAATGGCACCAGGACACCGGCTATCTGCCGATCACCACCGCCGCCTATCAGCTGACGCAACAGCAGGGGTTCTACGAAAAGAACCCCGGCAGCGAAACGGCAATCAAGCAGATGCTCAACAAGCCGCCGCTACCGTTCACGAAGGGCCTGCGTCTGGGTAACATGCCGCAGATCCGCACGATCATCGACGAGGAGCTCGAACAGGTCTGGGCGCAGAAGAAGTCGCCGAAGGATGCACTCGACTCCGCGGTTGCGCGCGGCGACGAATTGCTGCGGCGCTTCGAGAAGGCGGGTAGCTGAGCAGTGGCGGATTTCAGCGCGTAGCCGGACCTCGGACCCGGGACCTCGCAATAGCGATACAGCATGCGGCATCCGCATCCTGATCGGCCGCGGCCCGGATCACCCCGCACCGCGCGCCGAAATCCAGCCCGTCTGTGCAGACGCCCCGCCGGCCGGCGCGTCTGCCCGTTTCACTGAGGGATGTCCCAATGAAAAAGCGATCCCGCTTCGGCACAGGCCTGTTGCCCTATCTGCTGGTTGCGCCGCAACTCGCGATCACGCTGGTGTTCTTTGTTTGGCCAGCCGGCGTCGCCCTGTGGCAATCCACGCAAAGCCAGGACGCGTTCGGCACGTCGAGCGAATTCGTCGGTCTCGCCAACTTCAGGCAGCTCGTTGCCGATCCGCTCTATCTGGCGTCGTTCAATACCACGCTGATCTTTTGCGCGCTCGTCACCGTCTCGGGTCTTGTGATTTCGCTCCTGCTCGCGGTCTGCGCGGATCGCGTGACACGCGGCGCACGCACCTATCAGACGCTGCTCATCTGGCCATATGCGGTCGCGCCCGCGATTGCCGCCGTGCTGTGGTCGTTTCTCTTCAATCCGAGCATCGGGCTCGTGACCTATGCGCTCGCCAGGTACGGCATCGTGTGGAATCACGCGCTCAATGCCGGGCAGGCGATGTTCCTCGTGGTGCTCGCCTCGGTCTGGAAGCAGGTGAGCTACAACTTCCTGTTTTTCTACGCGGGCCTGCAGGCAATTCCGCGCTCGCTGATCGAAGCGGCCGCCATCGACGGTGCCGGGCCAGTGCGGCGCTTCTTCGGCATCGCGCTGCCGCTGCTCTCGCCGACAAGCTTTTTTCTGCTCGTCATCAATCTGGTCTACGCCTTCTTCGACACCTTTCCCATTATCGATGCGGCCACCGGCGGCGGCCCTGCCCAGTCGACCAGGACGCTGATCTACCGGATCTTCGCGGAAGGCTTTCAGGGGCTCGATATCGGCAGTTCCGGGGCGCAATCGGTCGTGCTGATGGTGATCGTCGTGGCACTGACGGTTGTGCAATTCCGTTTCATCGAGCGCAGGGTTCAATACTCATGATCGAGAATCGCCGCGGTTTCGACCTCTTCTGCCATGCGGTGCTGATCGTCGGCGTCCTGCTGGTGGTGTTTCCGGTGTATGTGGCGTTTTGCGCCGCCACCATGAGCGAGCACGAAGTCTTCACCGTGCCGCTCTCGCTCATCCCCAGCACGCACCTGTTCGAAAATATGGCGAACGTGTGGGTCCACGGCAGCGGCAACGCGGCCAGCCCGTTCGGCCGCATGCTGCTGAACAGCCTCGTGATGGCGCTGGTGATTTCGATCGGCAAGATCGCCGTGTCGATGATCTCCGCGTACGCGATCGTGTTCTTCCGCTTCCGGTTCCGCAACCTCGCGTTCTGGCTGATCTTCGTCACCCTGATGCTGCCGGTCGAGGTGCGCATCTTTCCGACCGTGCAGGTCGTGTCATCGATGCATCTGTCCAACACCTACGCCGGACTTACGCTGCCGCTGATCGCTTCGGCCACGGCCACCTTCCTGTTCCGGCAGTTCTTCATGACGCTGCCCGATGAGTTGATGGAGGCGGCCCGCATCGACGGTGCGGGCGCGCTGCGCTTTTTCTGGGACATCGTGCTGCCGCTTTCGAAGACCAATATCGCTGCGCTCTTCGTCATTACGTTTATCTACGGCTGGAACCAGTATTTGTGGCCGATCCTGATCACCAGCCAGCAGTCGCTGACCACCGCCGTGGTGGGCATCAAGAGCATGATCGCGTCGGGCGACACGGCCACTGAGTGGCATCTCGTGATGACCGCGACGCTGCTGGCGATGCTGCCGCCGCTCGCCGTCGTACTGGCGATGCAACGCTGGTTCGTACGCGGCCTCGTGGATGCCGAAAAATAAGCCGGTGGCCCGGGTTCATCAACCGGCTCAAACACTGAACAACCTCGCTGCTGCGCGCGGTCACCATGGCCGGCGTGATCGCACAAGCACTGAAAGGCGGATCGAATGGCTGCACTGACGCTCAAGGCAGTAAAGAAGACCTACGACGGCAAACAGTTCGTCCTGCACGGCATCGACGTGGTGGTCGAAGACGGCGAATTCGTCGTGATGGTCGGGCCGTCGGGCTGCGGCAAGTCGACCTTGCTGCGGATGGTGGCCGGACTGGAGGGTATCTCCGAGGGCACGATTTCGATCGACGGCAAGGTCGTCAATCAGCTCGAGCCGAAGGACCGCAACATTGCCATGGTGTTCCAGAACTACGCGCTCTACCCGCACATGAGCGTCGCGCAAAATATGGGCTACGCGCTGAAAATCAGCGGCGTGGAACGCGCGGCGATCGAGCGGCGCGTACAGGCCGCCGCGCAGATTCTCGAACTCGAAACGCTGCTCGAGCGCAAACCGCGCGAGCTGTCCGGCGGACAGCGCCATCGCGTGGCGATGGGCCGTGCAATCGTGCGGGAGCCCGCCGTCTTTCTGTTCGACGAACCGCTATCGAACCTCGACGCGCGGCTGCGGGTGCAGATGCGCCTCGAAATCCAGCGCCTGCACGCCCGTCTGGCGACGACGAGCCTCTACGTCACGCACGACCAGATCGAGGCGATGACACTCGCGCAACGGGTGATCGTGATGAACCGCGGTCACGCCGAGCAGATCGGCGCGCCCACCGAAGTGTACGAGCGGCCCGCCACGGTGTTCGTCGCGAGCTTTATCGGCTCGCCCGGGATGAATCTGCTGGAAGGCCGCGTCGCCGGTGACGGCGCCACCTTCGAGGTTGCCGGCAACGGACCGAAGCTACCGCTCGCGGGCGTGCCGTGCGTTGGCCGCGAGGTGGCAGCGGGGCGCGAATGGATCGTCGGCATCCGGCCGGAGCACATGACGCCGGGTCAGCCGGACGCCGCTCATGTGACGCTGACAGTCGACTCGTGCGAGTTGCTCGGCGCCGACAACCTGGTTCACGGACGCTGGGGCAAACACGACATGACGGCACGCCTGCCGCATGCGCACCGGCCCGCGAACGGCGAAGCGCTGCAAGTGGCGCTGCCCGCGCAGCATTTGCATTTCTTCGATCCGGCAAGCGGACAGCGGGCGAACTGAACGCCAGCTGGCGTCCGCGGGGGAGCACGGAGCCGGAACGCGAGCACGCCGGCCGCGACGGCACTTGCATTTTCAGCCGCCACCATGGCGGCACCTGCTCGCGGCACGGCGGCGTGGCCGCGTGGCTTTGAGGTGCAGGCTTCGCGCAAGACAGGCTAACGGCGCCTCCTTGCGCCATCTCGTCCGACTCCGCCGCCCCACCGCGAAGTACAATGGCACCTCTTCCCGCCACGCGCGCTGCCACGTCGACCGCATCGACCGCATCGACCGCATCCACGTTTACGCCCGCACCGGCCGGAAAGCTGCAACACCGAATTCCCAACCACCCCACGCCCCCCGCCCCCAGCGCGGCCGGCGGCGTCAACGCCCTATTGCAAGCAAAATGGCCCAATACGTCTTCACCATGAACCGGGTCGGCAAGATCGTGCCGCCCAAGCGTCAAATCCTGAAAGACATCTCCCTGTCGTTCTTCCCCGGCGCGAAGATCGGCCTGCTCGGCCTGAACGGCTCGGGCAAGTCGACGCTGATCCGCATCATGGCGGGCGTCGACAAGGACATCGAAGGCGAAGCCACGCCGATGCCGAACCTGAACATCGGCTACCTGCCGCAGGAACCGCGACTCGATCCGCAAAAGACGGTGCGTGAAGCGGTCGAAGAAGGCCTTGGCGAAGTGTTCGGCGCGCAAAAGAAGCTCGACGAGATTTACGCCGCCTACGCCGAGCCGGACGCCGACTTCGATGCACTCGCCGCCGAGCAGGCCAAGTACGAAGCGATCCTCGCCACTACCGACGGCAGCGCGGAGCAGCAGATCGAAATCGCGGCCGACGCGCTGCGTCTGCCGGCGTGGGACGCGAAGATCGAGCATCTGTCGGGCGGCGAGAAACGCCGCGTCGCGCTGTGCAAGCTGCTGCTCGAAAAGCCGGACATGCTGCTGCTCGACGAGCCGACCAACCACCTGGACGCCGAATCGGTCGAATGGCTCGAACAGTTTCTGACCCGCTTCCCGGGAACGGTCGTCGCCGTCACCCACGATCGCTACTTCCTCGACAACGCCGCCGAGTGGATTCTCGAGCTTGACCGCGGCCACGGCATTCCATGGAAGGGCAACTACAGCAGCTGGCTCGACCAGAAGGAAGAGCGCCTGAAGCAGGAAGAATCCTCGGAATCCGCCCGCCAGAAGGCGATCAAGAAGGAACTGGAGTGGGTGCGCCAGAACCCGAAGGGCCGTCAGGCCAAGTCGAAGGCGCGTATCGCCCGCTTCGAGGAACTGAACAGCCAGGACTACCAGAAGCGCAACGAAACCTCGGAAATCTTCATTCCGGTCGGTGACCGGCTCGGCAACGAAGTCATTGAGTTCAAGAACGTGTCGAAGGCGTACGGCGATCGTCTGCTGCTCGACGATATCAGCTTCAAGATTCCGGCAGGCGCGATCGTCGGCATCATCGGGCCGAACGGCGCCGGCAAGTCGACGCTGTTCCGCATGCTGACCGGCAAGGAGCAGCCGGATTCGGGCGAAATCGTCCAGGGTCCGACGGTCAAGCTCGCATACGTGGACCAAAGCCGCGATGCGCTCAACGGCTCGAAGACGGTGTTCGAAGAAATCTCCGGCGGTGCCGACGTGCTGACGGTGGGCAAGTACGAAACGCCGTCGCGTGCGTATATCGGCCGCTTCAACTTCAAGGGCGGTGACCAGCAGAAGGTCGTGGCCAACCTGTCCGGTGGCGAACGCGGCCGCTTGCACCTGGCCAAGACGCTGATCGCGGGCGGCAACGTCCTGCTGCTCGACGAACCGTCGAACGACCTCGACGTCGAAACGCTGCGCGCGCTTGAAGACGCCCTGCTCGAATTTGCCGGTTCCGTGATGGTGATTTCGCACGATCGCTGGTTCCTCGACCGCATCGCGACGCACATCCTCGCGTTCGAAGGCGATTCGCAAGTCACGTTCTTCGACGGCAACTACCAGGAATACGAAGCGGACAAACGCAACCGCCTCGGCGAGGAAGCGGCCCGGCCGAAACGTCTGCGCTACAAGCCGATCGCGCGCTAAATGTGCTCCGCGGGTGGGCCGTTCATCGGCCCACCCGGAACCAGGTGTGCGGCACGGCGTTTGCTCGGCTGTCGGGGTGCCGTCGCGCGCAGTTCTGCTTTCGGCACCTGCAGCGCGGACGAACGCACATGCCAGGCATCCGGCGATGCGTGACGAACCGCCAGAGCCAACGCCGGTTCAATTGCATCGCTCGCAGGGTCGTTAGCCGGCAAGCCGCGCAAACCACGCGGTTACGAGGAGGCATGCATGGCGATGTCGATTCAAGGACGCGTGGTCATTGCCGTAGCCGGCATCGTTGTGGTGCTGCTGGTTGTCGCCCTCGGCGGCGTTTGCTTCGCGCAATACGAAGTAAAGGAGCGTGTCATCGCGGCGCTCGGCCCGCTTGGCAGCGCCGACCGTATCGATATCGGCCTCACTTCAGTGCGTCTCACCCATGTTCGTCTCAAGGCACCGCCAGGCTGGCCCGCGCCCGACACGCTGCGCGCCGACCAGATTACCCTCGTCCCCGATGTCCGCGACCTGCTCGCGAAGCGCATGCATATCCGCTCGGTCGTCATCAGCGGTTTTGACCTTCCGGCGGTGCGCAGCGCGAACGGCTCCATCAACATCCTGCCGAATCTCAAGGAATCGCTGAATCGTCCGGGTAGCGGCGCGAACGCCGGCGAGACGGCGCTGCCGCAAGAGAAGATCGTCGATCACATCGCTTTCGAGCAAGGCACGTTCGAGTTCTACGACTTCTCGGTGAGCAAGCCCGCTTACAAGGTGAGCGTCACGAATGCCCATGCGAGCGTCGACAACCTCCACCTGCCCGCGCTGACCGAGGCGACAACAGTCGCCGTCAACGGCTCGATCGCCGGTCCGTCGCATACCGGCACGGTGTCGTTCGGCGGCTGGATCAAGATCGCCAGCGAGGATTCGCAGACCACCAGCACGTTGCGCGGGGTCGACGTCGCGATGCTCGATCCCTATCTGCTGAAGAAGGCGGGCGCCAAGGCCCAGGTCACCGGCGGGACGGTCGACCTGACCGTCGAATCGACGGTGCGCGACTATCACCTGCACGCGCCGGGGACGCTGACCGTGCATCACCTGCAACTCGCCGATACCGACAACCCGCTCGACACCTTCCTGTCGATTCCGACCAAAGCCGCCATCGCGGCGCTCAAGTCGCGCAACGGCGACATCACGGTGCACTTTGTCCTCGACGGCAATCTGCGCGATCCGAAGTTTTCGGTGAACGAGAACCTGCTGAACAAGCTCGGCACCGGCTTTGCGCAGGCGATGGGCGTGAGCGTGGAAGGCGTGGCGAAGGGCGCCGGCGAAACGGTGAAGGGTCTCGGCAACGCACTGAAAAACCTGCTCGGGCAGTAGGTTGTAGGTTGGGAGGTTCGCCGGCATTTCGCCGGCAGCCTCCGTGGCTGCTGCGGCAGGGCCGGCAAGAGCGCAGCAACGCCGGGGCAGCACGCCTTGACACTCATCCGATAAAGTCCGACGATTTGTCCATAATATGATTTAAATATCCATATGGTGGACAAACAAGGAGACGCAATGTCAGCACCCTCCGCTGACGGCGACACGATGACGCCGTATCAGCTCCCCAACCCGCCCGAGGCCCTGCGCGAAATCGTCGTTGCATCGGCCATTCCGCAAGACGAGCGCCTGTGGGTGCCGCAAGCCGAAAATGTCTGGTTCCGGCCACTGTGCCTGAACGTCTCGACCGGCTACTGGATGAATCTTCTGCGCGTGCGCAAATCGGGCGTGTTGAGCCGCCACCGGCATCCGGCCGCCGTGCATGGCCTCGTGCTCAAAGGCAAATGGCGTTACCTCGAACACGACTGGATCGCGACCGAAGGCAGCTACGTCTTCGAGCCGCCGGGTGAAACGCACACGCTATACGTCCCGGAAGACGTCGAAGAGATGATCACCTACTTCCAGGTGAACGGCGTGATGTATTACTGCGATCCGTACGGCAATTTCACCGGCTACGAAGACGTGTTCACCAAGCTCGAGATGTGCCGCGAACACTACGAAAGAGTCGGGCTCGGCGCCTCGTACGTGGACCAGTTTGTGAGGTAGCGCCTGAGTCCCGACGGATCTGGCGGCAATCAAAACAGCATCGGAGGAGACAACCATGCAGGCAAAGACACCACGCTTGCGGCACATCCAGTGGATCGCGCTGACGTTCCTGACGCTCGCAGGCATCGTCAACTATCTCGATCGCAGCACCCTGTCGATTGCGAATCACTCGGTGAGCGGCGAACTGGGGCTCTCCGCGTCGCAAATGGGGCTGCTGCTGTCGGCATTCTCGTTTTCGTACGCGTTCTCGCAGTTGCCGATGGGCGCGCTGCTCGACCGCTTCGGCGCGCGTCTGATGCTCGGCCTCGGGATGTTCGTCTGGTCCGTGGCCCAGTTGTTCGGCGGCTTCGTGCAGAGCTTGCAGCAGTTTCTGGTGGCACGGATCTGTCTGGGGATCGGTGAAGCACCGCAGTTTCCGGCAGGCGCGAAAGTCGTCAGCGAATGGTATTCGCTGCGCGAGCGCGGACGGCCCACCGGCATCTTCACCACGTCTTCGACGATTGGCCCCGCCCTCGCGCCCCCTGTTCTCACCGGCCTGCTGCTCGCATTCGGCTGGCGCTGGATGTTCATCGTGATGGGGGTGCTGGGCATTGCGGTGTCGATCGGCTGGTACCTCGTGTATCGAAACCGGCGTGACGTCGCGCTCGAACCGGCAGAGGTCACGCATCTAACCGAGGAAGAGCCGCACACCCGTGCCGAACGTCGCATGACCGGCGCCGAATGGCGCGGCCTCTTCGCCTCGCGGACCACGTGGGGCATGATCTTTGGCTTCATGGGCGTGATCTATATGGTCTGGCTGTATCTGACCTGGCTGCCGGCGTACCTCGAGCACGAGCGGCATCTGTCGATTGCGAAGACCGGCTGGATCGTGTCGATCCCCTATTTGTTCGGGACGCTCGGCATGCTCTCAAGCGGCTTCGTCGCCGACGGGCTGATGGCGCGCGGCATCGCGCCGATCCGCAGCCGCAAATGGCCGATCTGCACCGGCCTGATTTTCGCCGCCGTGTTCACGGTGCCCGCCGCGTATACGCCGAACACCACGCTCGCCATCGTCTATCTGTCCCTGGCGATGTACTTCATCAACCTGGCGAGCGGCGGTGCATGGGCGCTCGTCAGCGTCGCCGCGCCCCGGCACCTGGTGGCGTCGCTGGGGAGCATCCAGAACTTTGGCGGATACTTCGGCGGGTCGTTCGCGCCGTTCATCACTGGGTTGGTGGTCGATCGAACACATTCGTTCGTCAACGCGTTTCTGATCAGCGCCGGCGTGTCGTTTGCAGCGGCCCTCGTCTACATGTTCGTGGTGCGCGTGCCGATCGCCGAACGCGCGGAGACCGCCGCGGCCGCCACGCTGGCCTGATTCCATTTCGCTCGTCACCTACTCGCTTACACACTCGCCATGACCTTTCAGCATGACCTCTTCAAGGGCAAAACCGCCGTCGTGACCGGCGGCACGCAAGGCATCGGCGCGGGGATCGCGCGCCAGTTCGCCGCGCTCGGAGCGCGCGTGATCGCGGCCGGTCTGGCGCCGACCGATGCCCAGCGCAGCGCACTCGGACCTGGCATCGAGGTGGCCGCGCTCGATGTCGCTTCGAACGATGCGGTCGCCGCGTTGTTCGCGCCGCTGGACTCACTCGACATGCTGGTGAACTGTGCGGGAATGATCCGCCGCGCCGCGGAGCACGAACTCGAGGTGTTCGAGCAGGTCATCGACGTCAACCTCACGGGTACGATGCGCGCCTGTTCGGCCGCCCGGCCGTTGCTGAAGGCGAGTCGCGGAACGATCGTCAATACCGCGTCGATGCTGAGCTTTTTCGGCGGAGGGCTGGTGCCCGCTTATAGCGCGAGCAAGGGCGGCGTGGCGCAATTGACCAAGTCGTTGGCGCTGGCCTATGCGCAGGATGGGATTCGCGTGAATGCGGTCGCGCCGGGCTGGATCGCTACGCCGCTCACCCAGGCGTTGCAGGACGACGAGGCCCGCTCTCGGGCGATTCTCGAACGCACGCCGCTCGGGCGTTGGGGCGAACCGGACGATGTGGCACAGGCGGCGGTGTTTTTGTGCTCGCCGGCGGCGGCGTTCATCACCGGGACGATCGTGCCGGTGGATGGGGGATATCTGGTGGCGTGACAGGCTCACGGGCAGCGGAAGACGGTGATCTGACCGGACGCACGCGCCGCTATAATCGCCGCCACTGGCTGCGCGACGTTTGTGGACCAGAGGCGCCGCGCGTCATCGCCCACCCGTTTGACTCACCTCTTTTTCAGCGCCCGCAAAGCGATGCCGAAACCCGCCACCCTCGACGCGCCCAACACCAGCGACACCGCCCGGGCCACCGGCACCGCCGCGTTCTCGAAGTTCATGGCGGTACTGCAACGCATCGCCGATGCCAACGAGCCGCTGGGCATCCCCCAACTCGCGGCTCAAAGCGGCTACCCGCGGCCGACGGTCTACCGGATCATCGGCGCGCTGATCGCAGAAGGACTGGTGAGCGAAAGTCTGCGCGGCGGCACGTTCGAACTCGGCCCGCGGCTGATGTCGCTGGCAAGCCGCAGCTGGGAGCGCTCCGACCTGCGCGTCGCGGCCATCGACGCGCTGCAGGCCTTGCGCGACGCCACCCAGGAAACGGTGCACCTCGCCGTGCGCAGCGGTACGGAAATGGTCTACATCGAGAAGCTGGAGAGCCCGCACGCGGTGCGGATGGCTTCGCGCATCGGCACGCGGGTGACCCTCTATTCGAGCTCGGTGGGCAAGGCATATCTCGCGTCGCTCGATGCCGCGACCCGGGACGCCTTGCTGCAAGGCCTGACCTTCGAGCGCTTCACCGCCAATACGATCGTCGAACCCGCCGCGCTGAGCGCCGAACTCGAGGCGACCCGCGCCCGCGGCCATGCGGAGGATAGGGAAGAGAACGAAGCGCAGATTTTCTGCTACGGCTGCGCGATCCCCGGCCCGGACGGCCAGCCTGTCGCGTGCATCAGTGTCAGCATCCCGCTGTTTCGGAAGAGCGCGACGCCGCTGGAGACTTACGTCGCGCCGTTGCGCGAGGCATGCCGGGCGGTCGCCGAACGCATGGTGCCGATGTCGCGCGGCGCCGTCTGACTCGAACCGTCTGAGTCAAACCGTCTGACTCAGACCCTCTGACCCAAGCCGTCTGACTCAGACCGGCAGACCCAGGTCGCGCAGCTTCGCTTCGGTTTGCGCCGCCGACGTGTGATGCACGCCGTGCCAGCCGAGCGCGCTCGCCGCCTCGGCGTTCTTGAGGTTGTCGTCGATGAATACGAGCTCGTGCGGCTCGATGCCGGGTAGCTGCGCGGCAATGCGCTGGCGCATCTCGGCGAAAATCGCCGGATCTGGCTTCACGAGTTTCACGCGGCCGGACACGACGATGTCGCGAAAACGCCGCAACACCGGGAAGTTGTCCCACGCATACGGAAAGGTCTCGGCCGACCAGTTGGTCAGGCCGAACAGCGGCACACCCGCCGCGTCGAGCTTGTCGAGCGTCGCCACGCCATCCTCGAGCACGCCCCCGACCATCTCGTGCCAGCGTTCATAGAACGCGCGAATCAGCGCTTCGTGATCGGGAAACTTCGCGATCAGTTCCGCCGTGCCTTCGGCGATCGTCTGACCGCCGTCCTGACGAACGACCCACTCCATCGAGCAGACATGCGTCAAAAACCAGCGGCGCTCGGTATCGTCGGGAATCAGGTGGCGAAAGACATACTCGGGGCTCCAGTCGATCAGCACCCCGCCGAAATCGAACACAACCGCCTTGATGCTCATGCGAACTCCGTGGCCAGAATGTCGGCAAGCGGGCGGACCACGATCCGATTGCCCTGCAGCGAGGAATGTGCCCACACCCGGTTGTGATGCTCGACGATCTGCGCGGGGGTGAGATCTGGACCCTGCTGCGTGGTGTGCAAGTCGGAAACCACCGTCGTCTGAAAGCGGAGCAACGCGGCGCTGCGCGCGCCGGTATTGACGCAATACTCGGTCGCGAAACCGCAGATCAGCAAACGGGTGACGTCGCGCCGGTCAAGCTGGTCCTTCAGCGAGGTCTCGTGAAACGAATCGCCGACGGATTTGCGCACGAGGATGTCATCACCGGTCCGCACAAGCGACGCCGGCAGTTGCCAACCCTCGCTGCCGAACTCGAGCTCGGGGTCGCCCGTTTCGTCATGCTGCACGACGAACACTGGCGCACCGGCCACGCGTGCCGCGGCAGTCAGCCGGTTAATCCCGTCGATCACGGCATCGCCGCGATACGCGGCGTTCGGGCCAGAAAAAAACGCCTGCTGGACATCGATCACAACCACCGCCAAGCCTGCCATCTGTTCGCTCCTCGCTGTCGGATTGAATCGCGACGGCACGCGAGGCGCCGTACCCGAAAAGTCCCCGAATTTCCGGATTGCCCGCTTGCGCCATACCCAGTGCGATGCGGCCAGCTGAACAGCGGCGCGGAGGTGGCACGTGCGTACGCGCCCTGCTCCTGTCTCCTGCCGCTCGCCCGCCCTCTCAGACCGCCTGCGTCCTCGTTTCCAGCCACGTCTTCGCCTCACCCGACACATGCGGCGAGACCCGCGCGCGCACCATCTCGTGATACGCGTTGAGCCAGGCGCGCTCGTCATCGCTCAGCAAGGACAGCTCGAAGCAGCGCGTATCGATCGGACACAGCGTCAGCGTCTCGAACCTGAGGAAATCGCCGAACTCAGTCTTCTCAGCCGGGCGATTGAGCACCAGGTTCTCGATCCGCACGCCCCACTTGCCCGGCCGGTAGATGCCCGGCTCGACCGACGTGATCATGCCTTCTTCCATGGCCGTCCACGGTTCAGCCGGCGCGTAGTGCGAGATGATCTGCGGGCCTTCGTGCACGTTCAGGAAGTAGCCCACGCCGTGGCCTGTACCGTGGCCGTAATCCGCTCCGGCTTCCCAGATTGGCGCACGCGCGATGGCGTCCAGCATCGGCGAACGGATGCCGCGCGGAAACTGAGCGCGCGAGAGCGCCATCATCCCCTTCAGCACCACCGTGCAATCGCGCCGTTGCGCATCGCTCAGGGTACCGACCGGCACGACACGCGTGACGTCGGTTGTACCGCTCAGGTACTGGGCGCCCGAATCGATCAGCAACAGCCCGTTGCCCTCGATGGTCAGGTGCGACGCGGCGGTGGCGCGATAGTGCGGCATTGCGCCGTTAGCGTTGAAGCCGGCGATCGTCGCGAAACTCAGGGAGATGAAATCCGGACGCCGCGCGCGTGCGGCCGTGAGCCGTTCATCGATGGTGAGCTCGGTGACCGTCTCGCGACCCAGTGCGCCTTCGAACCACGCAAAGAACTCGGCGAGAGCGGCGCCGTCCTGCTCCATCGTCGCGCGCACGTTTTCGGCGTCCGCGTCCGTCTTGCGCGACTTGAGGAAAGTCGACGGATTGACCGCCTCGACGATCTTCACCGTCGCCGGCACCGCTTGCAGCAGGCCGAAGGTGATCCGGCGCGGATCGATCAGCAAGGTCGCGCCGCCAGGCAGCGCAGCAAGCGCGTCGGCCGCCTTCGCGTACGGTTCGACGTGGATGCCGTCGCGTGCCAGCGCTTCGGCCAGCGCCCGCGGCACCTTGCCTTCGGCCACGAACAGCGACACACGCTCGGGCCCGATGAGCGCGTGGGCGACGAACACCGGGTTGTAGCTGACATCGGCACCGCGCAGGTTCAGCAGCCACGCGAGATCGTCGAGCGTGGAGATGAAGTGCCACTGCGCGCCTTTATCCTGCATCGCGCGGCGGATCTGGTCGAGCTTTTCCGCGCGCCCCACACTCGCGTACGGCGCGGCATGTTCGAACACCGTTTCGGTGGGCAGCATGGGCCGCTGGGGCCAGATTGCATCGAACAGGTCGGCGTTGGTGCGCAGCTTCACGCCGTGCGAGCTCAGCGCCTGGGTCAGTGAACGCGCCGCCGCGACGCCCAGCACCGCGCCGTCGACGCCGACCGTGGCGCCCGCCGCCACGTTCTGGGCGAGCCAGTCGACGTGCGGCTGCGATTGCTGGCCGGCCATCATCTTCATCAGCTGAACGCCGGTGCCGGCCAGCTGGGCCTCGGCCTGTTCCCAGTAGCGGCTATCCGTCCACAGGCCGGCAAAACCGTCCGTCACAACCAGTGTGCCGGCCGAGCCGGTAAAACCCGACAACCATTGCCGGCCCTGCCAGCGTCCCGGCAGATACTCGGACAGGTGAGGATCGGCGGACGGCACCAGATAGGCCGCCAGGCCTTCGCGCTTCATCGCGCCACGCAGGTGGGCGATACGCTCAGGAATAGAAGAGGTTTCGGGAAGTCGGGCATTCATGGGAGTCACCTGCAAATGTTCATCGACGGGACAACAGGCCGACCGTCACGGCAACGGCAATCAGCGCAACAGCCGTACACACCGGCCATTCGAGCGTATCACCATCATGGAATAGACCGACCACATTGCCGGCCATGCGGGCGCCGGTTGCGCCCAGCACACCGGCGAGCAGCGCGCCCCAGAAGCGTGTGCGGCTTGCGCGCCGCAGCGGATGCAGCCACCAGCCCGTCAGACCGACCACCGCGCCCAGCAACACGATCCCGGGCCAACCCATCAGGGGCGGGCCTCGCCAGATTTCAGACTCGTCTCATGGGCGTCAGGCTTTCGGGCAGCTAGCATTTTTGTCTCGTTAACTATAAAGGTCCGCACGGCGCTTTCCGCGTAGCGGTTGAGTTTAGGGGCCGGGGTCACATTTAGGCAAGCCGTAAGGTTCGCCGCTCCGCCTGCCGCGCTGAAGCGGATCCCATGCAAATTGCCCTCGTCGAGCCTGACCCGCGCCACGCGGAACTCGTCGGCAGACTCATTTTCGCCGGCGGGCATGCATGCCACCATTTCACCGCCAGCGCCCAGTTCCTCGCAAGCGCCGCCAGCGACTTCTTCGATCTTCTTCTCACCGACAGCCGGGCCTGCGACCGGCCGGGCGAAGACGTCATCCCCCGCGCCCGCAGCATCCTGCCAGGCCTGCCCGTCATCATGCTGATGTCGGCGCCGCGTGAAAGCGAAATCGTCGCAGCGCTACACGCCGGCGCCGACGATTGCCTCTCCAGACCGGTTCGTGGCCCCGAGAGGCTGGCCCGCGTCGACGCACTGTTGCGCCGCGCCGGCATCCGCCGCCCGCCTGACCGCCGGCGCGACGTCTTCGGCGGCTACGTGTTCGACGCCGCGCAGCTTAGCGTTACTTTCCATGGCCAGACAGTGGCATTGACCCCAAAAGAATTCCGTGTCGCGCTGCTACCATTTAGTGATGTGTCGCGGCCGGTGTCGCGCGCCCACATTCCCGAAACGGTCTGGACGCGGCGCCGCGACGTAAGGTCGCGTACGCCCGACACGCACGCGTCGCGTGTGCGCACCAGATTGCAATTGCGCCCCGAGCACGGCTATTGCCTGACGCCACGGTACGGCTACGGCTGCCAGCTTGACGCGGTCCCGCCAGAGAGCGTCGCGAGCGCCTGATGCAGCGCGCAGAATGAAAGAATCGTGGAAACGCTATAATATTGGGCGAAACCATAGCCCCGCCATATGCAGCTTCTAACGATCGGAATCAATCACCACACCGCGCCCGTCGCCTTGCGCGAACGCGTGGCGTTTCCGCTCGAACAGATCAAACCTGCATTGGCCACGTTCAAGGACATCTGGCTCGGCCCCAGCGCCAGAACCGCGCCTGAAGCGGCAATCCTTTCTACCTGCAACCGCACCGAGCTCTACTGCGCGACTGACGACCACGCGGTCCGCGAAGCGGCCATTCAATGGTTCTCGCGGTACCACAGCCTGCCAGTCAGCGAACTCGCACCGCACGTCTACGCGCTGCCGCAGTCCGAAGCGGTGCGCCACGCGTTTCGCGTCGCCTCGGGGCTCGATTCGATGGTGCTGGGCGAAACGCAAATCGTCGGACAAATGAAGGACGCGGTGCGCACGGCGTCTGAAGCCGGCGCCCTCGGCACCTATCTGAACCAGTTGTTCCAGCGCACCTTCGCGGTGGCGAAGGAAGTGCGCAGTACCACGGAAATCGGAGCGCAGTCGGTTTCGATGGCGGCCGCGGCCGTGCGGCTCGCGCAGCGCATCTTCGACAAGGTGGCGAACCAGCGCGTGCTCTTCATCGGCGCGGGCGAAATGATCGAGCTGTGCGCGACCCATTTCGCGGCCCAGCAGCCGCGCGAGCTGGTGGTCGCGAATCGCACCGCCGAGCGCGGCGCGCGGCTTGCCGGACGCTTCAATGGCCGGGCGATCCCGCTGTCCGAGTTACCGGCGCGGATGCAGGAGTTCGACATCATCGTGTCGTGCACGGCCTCCACGTTGCCGATCATCGGCCTGGGCGCGGTCGAGCGTGCGGTGAAAGCACGCCGCCACCGGCCGATCTTCATGGTCGATCTGGCCGTGCCGCGCGATATCGAACCGGAAGTCGGCAAGCTCGAAGACGTGTTCCTCTACACCGTCGACGATCTCGGCGCGATCGTGCGCGAAGGCAACGCGTCGCGCCAGGCGGCGGTCGCACAGGCCGAAGCGATCATCGAAACGCGCGTGCAGAATTTCATGCAGTGGCTCGACGCGCGCAGCATCGTGCCGGTGATCCGCCATATGCATACCCAGGCCGACGCGCTGCGCCGTGCCGAAGTTGAACGCGCACAAAAGATGCTCGCTCGCGGCGAAGATCCCGCCGCGGTGATCGAAGCGCTGTCGCAAGCGCTAACCAACAAGCTGATCCATGGTCCGACGCACGCACTGAATCGCGCCAGCAGCGAGAATCGCGATAAGCTCATCGAACTGATGGGCGGTCTCTACAAACACTCCGACTCTTCGGAACGTTAGCGGCGCTGCCGCCGCGCCGCCTGGCCGCGCTGTCTGGACCGGGCCAGCGCCTCCGTCAGGGGCCTTCGCCCGCCTCCCCCTGTTACGCCGTCCTTTCCGGAGCCCGCTCCGTACCGTCCGATGAAAACGAGCATGCAAGGCAAGCTCGACCAGCTCACTACCCGACTGGCCGAACTGAACGATCTGTTGAGCCGCGAGGACGTCACCTCGAATCTCGATCAATACCGCAAGCTCACGCGTGAACACGCCGAGCTTGGGCCGGTGGTCGAGCACTACGCGCTGTGGCGCCAGGCGCACAACGACGCGACCACCGCGCAGGAACTGCTGGCGGACGCGTCGATGCGCGATTTCGCGGAAGAAGAAATCCGCGCCGCACGCGAACGGATGGAGAAGCTCGGCGCCGAGCTGCAGAAAATGCTGCTGCCGAAAGACCCCAACGACGACCGCAACATCTTTCTCGAAATCCGCGCGGGCACCGGCGGGGACGAATCGGCGCTGTTCGCGGGCGATCTGCTGCGGATGTATCTGCGCTTCGCCGAACGTAGCCGCTGGCAGGTGGAGATGATGTCGGCCAGCGAATCGGATCTGGGCGGCTACAAGGAAGTGATCGTACGGATCGCGGGCGAAGCGGCGTACTCGAAGCTCAAGTTCGAGTCCGGCGGTCATCGCGTGCAGCGCGTGCCGGCGACTGAAACGCAAGGCCGGATCCACACGTCCGCGTGCACGGTCGCGGTGATGCCCGAAGCGGACGAGATCGGCGAAGTCGAAATCAATCCCGCCGACCTGCGCATCGATACCTTCCGCGCCTCCGGTGCCGGCGGCCAGCACATCAACAAGACCGATTCGGCCGTGCGCGTGACGCACATTCCGACTGGCATCGTCGTCGAATGTCAGGACGACCGCTCGCAGCACAAGAACAAGGATCGCGCGCTGAAGGTGCTCGCCGCGCGCATCAAGGACAAGCAGTATCACGAGCAGCATGCGAAGGAAGCCGCGACCCGCAAGAGCCTGATTGGCTCGGGCGACCGCTCGGAGCGGATTCGCACGTATAACTTCCCGCAAGGGCGGCTCACCGATCACCGCATCAACCTGACGCTGTATCGCCTCGAATCGATCATGGACGGCGATCTCGACGAGCTGATCGCCGCGCTGGTCAGCGAGCATCAGGCCGAGTTGCTGGCGTCGCTCGGCGACGCGGACTGAGCGTGCAACCAGCTGCAAGCCAGGCACCCATGGATAACCCCGCCACCCTGCTGCGCGCCTCCTCATTGCCGCCGCTCGAAGCGCGCATCCTGCTCTGTCACGCGCTGGGCTGGCGCCGCACCGAGCTGATCACGCGCAGCGACGAGCCGCTCGACGCCGCGCTAGTGACGCGCTATCAGGCGCTGGTGGTGCGGCGGTTAGCCGGTGAGCCGGTCGCGCAACTGGTCGGCGCGCGGGAGTTTTTCGGGCTCGATTTCGAAGTTACACCGGATGTGCTGATTCCGCGCCCGGAGACCGAATTGCTGGTCGAAACCGCGCTGGCGGCGCTGGAAGGGCTAGTGCGGCCACGCGTGCTCGACCTCGGCACCGGCACGGGTGCAATCGCAGTCGCAATCGCGTCGGCGAGACCCGATGCGCAGGTCTGGGCGGTCGACCGGTCCGCCGAAGCACTCGCTGTCGCCACGCGAAACGCCACACGGCTGCTGGACGCGCGGCGGCCCGGCGGCGCGCTGCAACTGGTGCGCAGCGACTGGTACGACGCGCTCGATCCCGCACTGCGCTTTGACGTCATCGTCAGCAATCCGCCGTATATCGCGAGCGGCGACCCGCATCTGTCCGAAGGCGATTTGCGCTTCGAACCACGCGGTGCGCTGACCGACGAGGCCGACGGCCTCAGCGCGATGCGCACCCTCATCGCAGGCGCGCCGGCCCGGCTCGCGGCGCAGGGCGGCGTGCTGTGGCTGGAACACGGCTACGATCAGGCTGCGGCCGTACGCGCGCTGCTCGACGCGCAGGGCTTCGAGGCGGTGCGCTCGGAGCAGGACCTGGCCGGTATCGAACGGATCAGCGGCGGCACGTGGCCCCCGGGCGCGTGACGCAAGAGCGCCGTCAGCCCGCTGCAACGAAATCCGCTATTATTTCAATCTATCTCCACCTCATTCCGGAACCGCAAGGTCAGTCATGGATACGCAACAACGCATCAAGCAAATCGTCGACGAAAACGCCGTCGTGCTCTTCATGAAGGGCACCGCGCAGTTCCCGATGTGCGGCTTTTCGGGCCGCGCCATCCAGATCCTCAAGGCATGCGGCGTCGACGCGCCCAAGACCGTCAACGTCCTCGAGGACGACGAAGTCCGCCAGGGCATCAAGGAATTCTCCAACTGGCCGACCATTCCGCAGCTCTACGTGAAGGGCGAGTTCATCGGCGGCTCGGACATCATGATGGAGATGTATCAGAACGGCGAACTGCAGCAGCTGTTTGCCGCGGCCTGATCGCTGCCTGACCACTCCAAAGACGGAAAACAGGTGCCGCCAGCCACGGAAACACGCGCAGCGGCGCCACGCCGGTTGATCGTCGCGATCACCGGCGCGACCGGCGCCGTCTACGGTGTCCGGTTGCTCGAGACCCTGCGCAGGCTGGGTGGCGTCGAAAGCCACCTGCTGATCTCCAGCGCCGGCTGGCTCAACATCCAGCACGAACTCCAGCTGGGCAAAGACGACGTGCATGCCCTCGCGGATGTCGTCCATTCGGTGCGCGACGTCGGCGCGAGCATTGCGTCCGGCTCGTTTGCGACCGACGGCATGATCGTCGCGCCCTGCTCGATGAAAACCCTGGCAAGCGTCGCTCACGGCCTGTCGGACAACCTGATTACCCGTGCCGCCGATGTCACGCTCAAGGAGCGCCGCCGCCTCGTGCTGATGGTGCGTGAAACACCGCTCAATCTCGCGCATCTGCGCAATATGACGGCCGTCACCGAAATGGGTGGCGTGATCTTCCCGCCGCTGCCGTCCTTTTACAACCAGCCCACCTCGATCGACGAAATGGTCGATCACACCGTGCTACGCGTGCTCGATCTGTTCGCGTTCGGCCCGCCGCTCGCGCCCGCGTGGCCGGGACTGCGCAGCACGTCGCCGGATTGACCCGCCGCCGCGCCGGGTTCATTCACAACAGGCGCGACGCAATCAAATCCGGTTTGAGCCGTTTATCAAACGGCAGTAAGCCCCTATATTGGTAGCAACGAAACCTCCGTGTCGCCTTTGCTGCGACTCTGCCGCCATGACCCGTTTGCCTTCGCTTTTTCTGTCCCACGGCGCACCGACGCTGCCGATCGACCCGTCGATGCCGTCCGCTGAGTTCGGCGCGCTTTCCGCCCAACTGCCGCGTCCTGAAGCCATCCTGATGCTGTCGGCCCACTGGGGAACCGCCCAACCGCTCGCGAGCACGTCCGACAAGCCTGAGACGATCCACGATTTCTACGGCTTTCCGCGCCAGCTATACGAGATCCAGTACCCGGCTCCGGGCGCACCGGATGTCGCGCGCCGTGCCGCGGTGCTGCTGAACGAGCACGGCCTGCTCGCCGACACCCAGCCGCACGGCCTCGATCACGGCGCCTGGGTGCCGATGCTGCTGATGTTCCCGCACGCCGACGTGCCCGTCGCCCAGCTCTCGATCCAGCCACACATGGATGCGGCGCACCACTTCCGTGTCGGCCGCGCGCTGCGGGCGCTGAAGGATGACGGCGTGATGGTGATCGGCTCGGGCCAGATCACGCACAATCTGCGCGCCGCGGACTTTTCGGCCCGGCCGGAAGACGCTGACCCGCGCGTCACGGAATTCACCGACTGGTTCGAGGACAGGCTGGCCGCGCACGACATCGACGCGCTGCTCGACTACCGGAGCCAGGCACCGCATGCGGTGCTGATGCACCCGACCGACGAGCATCTGCTGCCCGTGTTTGCCGCGCTCGGCGCAGCGGACGACGACTACACGCTCGCGATCCAGTCGCTCGGCACGTACCAGAAGGCGCTGGCCATGACGAACTATGTGTTCGGCACCGCGTAAGCTGGGTGTGCGGTGGCGGGTTAGCCGCGGGCGGTCATTCCGCCCGCTTCGAAGGGCGGCGAGTCATGCCGGCACCGTTGCCGGACTGACCGGCCCCCGCGTGCCGCACAGCCAGCACCAGCAGACAGGGGCAACAAAAAAGCCCGCCTGAGCGTCAGGCGGGCTTTTTTGCGTCCCGGAGCGACGTCCGTCCGGGGATGAAGGTCAGGCGCGAACGATCAGTGCGCGCCCATCCCTTCGAGCACTTCGTCGTGCACTTCCCGCTCGTCCAGGTACTCGCTGCGATAGCCGGTATTCACGCCCCAGTAATAGAAGACCAGCGAGAAGGCGATCACGACCAGCATGTCCCAGCCGTACGGCAGGACACCGCGGCCGCCAAACTCCTTGCTGCCAATCAGCGACAGGGTCGCCATGATCGGCAGATAGGCCACCAGCCACCACGCGGCCTTCAGGTCGCG
>DASZIR010000089.1:0-20653 GCA_035948995.1 Paraburkholderia sp.
GCTTCTATTTCATTCGCACTCTTGATGATGCCAAGTCCGTCGCGAAGCCATTGCACGACGGCGCCGCCGATAAAGATGCTGCCTTCCAGCGCGTAGTTGACCTGGTCGCCGATCTGCCATGCAATCGTGGTGACCAGGTTGTTGCGCGATTCGATCGGCTTGTCGCCCGTGTTCATGACGAGGAAACAACCGGTGCCGTAGGTGTTTTTCACCATGCCCGAGCGCGTGCACATCTGGCCGAACAGCGCCGCGTGCTGGTCGCCTGCGATACCGGCGAGCGGGATCTTCGAGGCGAACACCGTGGTCTTGGTCGGACCGTAGACTTCCGACGACGGACGCACTTCGGGCAGCATGCTGCGCGGAATGTCGAGCGCCTGGAGCAGTTCGTCGTCCCACTGCAGTGTGTGGATGTTGAAGAGCATCGTACGCGATGCATTGGTGACGTCGGTCACATGCAGGCCATGCTTGGTGAAATTCCACACGAGCCAGCTATCGACGGTACCGAACGCGAGACGGCCTTGCTTCGCCTTTTCGCGCGCGCCTTCGACGTTGTCGAGAATCCAGCGGATCTTGGTGGCCGAAAAATACGAGTCGATCGGCAAGCCGGTCTTCGCGCGGACTTTCTCTTCGAGCCCCTGCGCTTTCAGCTCGTCGCAGAAGTCGGCGGTGCGGCGGTCCTGCCAGACGATCGCGTTGTAGATCGGGTGACCGGTTTCGCGGTCCCAGACAATCGTCGTTTCGCGCTGGTTGGTGATGCCGATGGCGGCGATCGACGTGCCGTTCAGGCCGGCATGCGTGACGGCCTCGGCGGCAACGCCGGCCTGCGTCGACCAGATCTCCTGCGGGTCGTGTTCGACCCAGCCCGGACGCGGGTAGATTTGCTGGAATTCCTTCTGGGCGGTGGATACGACGTTGCCTTGACGGTCGAAAAGCATGGCGCGCGAACTGGTGGTGCCCTGGTCGAGCGCGAGGATGTACTGATCCTGCATCTGTGTCTTCTCCATGTTTTATGAATCGCCGGCGTGCATGCCGGAGACGGGAACGGCTTGTTGTTTTGGGACGCTGCAACTGCCGTGGGCTTATGCATTCCGATCACGAACGTACGTGCTGGAATGCGGTGTTATTGGGGCCTTGCGCGCGCCACGCCCGCGGTGGGCGGGGCGCGCCGATGCATGCTCAGGCGTGCTGCTTCACGGCGCCGCTGCCGGTTGGGACGCGTTCAACGGGGGAGCGGGCAAACCAGTCGTCAATCTCCTGCGTGATGCCATCCAGCGTGCCCGGCTCGACGTGCAGACCGAGCTTCGAGCGGCGCCACAACACGTCTTGCGCGCTGCGTGCCCATTCGGTATCACGCAGATAGCGCAGTTCAGCTTCGTACAGGTCCGGGGCGAACTTGCGGCCGAGTTCGTCGAGCGAGCGCGCCTCGCCGATTACGTGCTTCGTGCGCGTGCCATAGGCGCGTGCGTAGCGGCGTGCGAGCCCGGCGGGCAGCCACGCGTATTGCTGCTGCGAGTGCGTGGCGAAGCGTTCGAAGTTCGCCTGCGCAATATCGCCGCCGGGCAGCGGCGCGCCAGCGGTCCATGCCGGCGCGGGGTGGCGCAGCGCGCGTCCGAGTTCGTCGACGGCTTCTTCGGCGAGCTTGCGAAACGTTGTGATCTTGCCGCCGAACACCGACAGCAGCGGCGCTTCGCCCTCGGGCGCATCGAGCTCGAGCCGGTAATCGCGCGTGACGGCCGACGGATTGTCCGCACCCTCCTCCTCGAGCAGCGGACGCACGCCCGAATAGGTCCAGCGCACATCGAGCGGTGTGATCTGCTGCTTGAAGTAGTGGTTGATCGAGTCGCACAGGTACTGTGTCTCGTCGGCGGTGATCGCGACTTGCGCCGGGTCGCCGCGGTATTCGATATCCGTCGTGCCGATCAGCGTGTAGTCGTGTTCGTAGGGGATTGCGAAGATAATCCGCTTGTCTGGATTCTGGAAGATGTACGCGTGGTCGTGATCGAAGAGGCGCCGTGTGACGATATGGCTGCCCTTGACGAGGCGCACGCTATGGGTCGCTGCGCGGCCGAGCGCACCTTGCAGCAGTTCGCTGACCCACGGGCCCGCTGCGTTCGCAATCGCACCGGCGCGCACGTCGAGTTGCGTGCCGTCGGCGCGCCGCAGTTGCGCTTGCCATTCGCCGCCGGCGCGCACAGCGCGGACGAGCTTGGTGCGCGTGAGAACGGTGGCCCCGCGCTCCTGCGCGTCAAGTGCATTCAGCACGACGAGCCGTGCATCGTTGACCCAGCCGTCGGAATACACGAAGCCGCGCTTGATCGATTCGACAAGCGGTGCACCGGCCGGATGGCGGCGCATGTCGATGCCGCGCGAGGGCGGCAGCAGCTCGCGGCGAGCCAGGTGGTCGTAGAGGAACAGGCCCGCGCGGATCATCCAGGCGGGACGCAGATTCGGCATATGCGGCATGACGAAGCGCAGCGGCCACATGATGTGCGGCGCCGCGCGCAGCAGCGTTTCGCGTTCCTGCAGCGCCTTGCGTACGAGCCCAAACTCGCGGTACTCGAGATAGCGCAGGCCGCCGTGAATCAGCTTCGTGCTGGCCGACGAGGTATGCGCCGCCAGATCGTCCTGTTCGCAGAGCAACACGGTTAGGCCGCGCCCCGCGGCATCGCGTGCGATACCGGCGCCGTTGATCCCGCCGCCCACGACGAGCAAATCGTATCTGGAGCCTTGCGTCACCTGCTGTGTCCCCTGCGTCACGTAAAGAAAAACTATCGAACTGATAGTGTTCGTTTTCGAACTTTAATGAACATATTCGAAAAAGTAAAGTTCGACTTGTGTGATCGCAATGCCTGGGTGGTAGCGCAAGACGCGCTCACCGACGATACTCAGGGAAACTGCCATATCGAGGTGAGACATGCGGGGAGTCTTGATGGTCGGCGCGGTGGCGCTGCTGGCGGGTTGCGTGAGTACGCCGAGCCTGAACGGGAGTATGGGTGCGCCGTCGTTCGCGGCCTTGCAGCAGATGTGCAGCGCCTCGCCGGTGGACTACGGCAGCGACGCGCAGTCGGTCTACACGACGTTTTTCGATGCGTACGTCGCCAACCGGCGCGGCAAGGTGTCGAGGGACGATTACTGCGCGTTCCAGACATCGATCGCGCAGCAGTACTCGGCGCTTGGCGCGAGCAGCGATCCGCAGGCGCGTAACCGGTGGGCGGCGTTCTTCCTCGACCAGCGCGCGAAAGCGATCAGCTGGCGGGCGGCAGTCGATCCGACCTTGCGCAGCGGCTGAGCGGTTGGGTGGTAGCGCCAAGAGGTCAGGGTTGAGCGCGCCCGAGCGGTTGCGCGGCTGGGCGGTTGATAACCCGCGCCGCGCGTTTGACGTGCTGGGGGGCTGCTACGACCCCGGCCTGGACTGCGCGCCGCGCCACAGCATCGAACGGATTTGCGCCAGCACGGCCTCGCGGGTGGGTGCCGCGCGCGCACCTTGCGGCGCGGCGGGCTGTTGCCCCTCCGGCAGCGGCAACTGGTTAGCGAGCGCCAACATCGCAAAGCCGTGCAGGCTTGCCCAGTACGCGTAGCCGATCAGCTGCGGATCCCCTTCGAGCCGCCCCGCTGCGACGAGCGGTTCGAAATGCGCGCCCAGCATGCGCCAGGCGCGTTGCGACGCGGCGGTCAGTTCGGGGTACGCGGCGCTGTCCGGCTGCGCCACGTCGAACATCAGACGGTAGGCGTGGGGTTCCTCCAACGCGAACGACACATACGCGTCGCTGAGCGCCATCCCTTTGCTGGCCGGATCAGCCGCCTGCACGACAGCCTCGAGGCGCTGCGCGAAGCGGTTGAACGCCGCGGCGCGCACCATCGCAAGAATCTCGTCCTTGTCGCGAAAGTACCGGTAGGGCGTCATCGCGCTGCAGCCCAGATCTCTCGCCAGTTCGCGCATCGTCACGCCCTGCGCGCCACGCGTCGCAAATGCGTTTTCGGCGACGCGGCGCATGTTCTCGCGGAACTGGCGGATGTCTTCGTCAGAGAGTGTCTTTGGCATGCCGGATGGCGCAGAAGTCCATCGCGTCAATTTACTGCGTAAATCAATCGGGCACAACAAAACGGGAAAAGAATCGAAAGCCGGGATACTGATCTAAGGAGGATATCTGCACGGAGCGTGCAAGGACTCACGGGCGCGTGCCTTGCCAACGCAGCACGCTGCCCAGCACCCTTGCTGATATCGTGCGCCCGGCGCACGCCGACGCACTAGGAGAGCCGCTTGATCGCCCGGATTGCCGTGTCACCGATCTCCGTGACGCGCCATTGTTTCAGGCCCGAAGCGAGCTTTTCGAGTTGAACGAGCTGTCGTTCCAGCAGCGCATCCAGCTCCTCTCGTTCCATCTCGACCTGATTGGGAGCATCCTTTACGAGTAACAACGTGGCGAATTCATGCGGACTCAGCATCGTTCTCTCCATGTCAAGCGTAGTGCGGATTGCCTTGTGGGCGACTGGCCAGCGGGCGCAGTGCAATCCGCTACAGGATCAGGCGGGAGGTGCAGCTGTCTCGACCGGCGCGCAGTGAAAATGGCGTCGGGGAACTGGAGTGTAGTCAACCGCACCCCGAACGCCAAATCTTCCCCCGAAAATTTTCCATTTGACAATCTGGCCCTTCAGAGGCGGTCCGGATCAGCGGGCAAATCCTTGATTTCACTCGAAGTTCCGCGTGCGCTGCAGCATGGGGCCGGAGCACCTCCGGGCGGTTTGCAACTGGCGCAATCCGCCAGCCTCGCGGCCGCGTCACTCCGCGATGTAGACCTGGGTGCCGGCTGCCGCCAGCGTTTCGGCCATGTCGGCGGGCGGCGCGGCGTCGGTGAAAAGCGCGTCAATCTGGTTCAGATGGCCCTGGCGGACCAGTGCCGGGCGGCCGAACTTGGAGTGGTCGGCAGCGAGGAACACGGTGCGCGCGTGCTCGATGATCGCTTCGGCCACGCGCACTTCGCGGGTGTCGAAGTCGCGCAGCGTGCCGTCGGTTTCGATGCTCGAGGTGCCGATGATCGCGAAATCGACCTTGAACTGGCGGATGAAGTCGATCGCCAGTTCGCCGACGATGCCCTTGTCCCATGGCCGCACAATGCCGCCCGTCACCAGCACTTCACAGTCCGGATAGCCGCTCATCATGCTGGCGACATTCAGGTTGTTGGTGATCACGCGCAGGCCGCGATGGCGGTTGAGCGCGCGCGCCACTTCTTCCGTGGTGGTGCCGAGGTTGATGAAGAGCGAGGCCTGATCGGGAATGTGCGTGGCTACCAGCGCCGCGATGCGCCGCTTCTCGTCATGGAACATGCGTTGCCGCGCGGTGTACGAGACGTTCTCGGAGCTGGTCGGCAGGCTCGCGCCGCCGTGATAGCGGCGCAGCAGGTTCATGTCGGCCAGCCAGTTGACGTCGCGCCGGATGGTTTGCGGGGTGACGTCGAAATGAGCGGCCAGGTCGTCCACGGTCACGAAGCCGTCGCGTTGCACCCACTCGAGCAGTTCCTGTTGACGTGCGTTGAGGGTCAGGCGGGGGTCTCGGGTCATGTGTCTCGGGTCAGGTGGTTGCGTCGGCGCCGGGTGCGGCGGCCAGCGCCAGGAGCGAGCGATGGTTGAAACGGTGAGCTATTGTAAGACCAACTACCGGGTTGTCCGCCAACGTAGACGACATGCACAGGATCACGGCCGACCCATTTAGCATGTTTATGCATTTATTCATTTGATAAATGAATTTGTTTTTTCCGGTGGTTCGCGCTGCAATCGACGGTTCCTTCTGTGATGCTTTTCTAATGGCGCCGGCGGACCTACCGCGCCGGGCCGCGCTTTCTGAGAGTCTCCGACATGACCCGCTTTAACTGGCAAAACCCTTATCCGACGCCGCGTCTACCTGTCTTCGCACGCAATATCGTTTCGACTTCGCATCCGCTCGCGGCGCAAGCCGGCCTGCGCATGCTGTGGAAAGGTGGCAATGCGGTCGATGCCGCGATTGCGGCGGCGGCGGCCATCACGGTGGTCGAGCCGGTGTCGTGCGGTCTCGGCGGCGATGCGTTCGCGCTCGTGTGGGACGGTACGAAGCTGCACGGACTGAACGCATCGGGTGTGGCGCCGGCGGCATGGAACGTCGATTACTTCAAGCGCAAGTACGGTGAGGAACACGGCCTCGCGAAGCAGCCCAAGCGGGGCTGGGATGCGGTGACGGTGCCGGGTGTGATCGCCGGCTGGGAAGCGTTGCATCAGAAATTCGGTTCGTTGCCGTTTGCCGATCTGATGGAACCGGCCATCGAGATCGCCGAGCGCGGCCATGCAGTGGCGAGCATCGTGGCGTACAAATGGGCGGCCGCCGTGCCGGAACTGAAGGACCTGCCGGGCTTCGCCCAGACCTTCATGCCGCGCGGCCGCGCGCCGGAAGTGAGCGAGCTGGTGCGCTTCCCGGGGCATGCGAAGACGCTGCGAAAGCTCGCCGAACAAGGTCCGCGGGCGTACTACGAAGGCGAGATTGCCGGGCAGATCGCCGCGTTCTCGCGCGACGGCGGCGGCGCGCTGACGGTGCAAGATCTGCGCAACTATCGCGCCGACTGGGTCGAGCCGATCGGTAAGGAGTATCGCGGCTACACCGTCCACGAGATTCCGCCAAACGGGCAGGGCATCGCCGCGCTGATCGCGCTTGGCATTCTCGAGAAGTTCGAGGTGGGCTCGCTTGCGCTCGACAGCGTCGAATCGCAGCATCTGCAGATCGAAGCGATGAAGCTTGCCTTTGCCGATGTCTACCGCTACGTTGCGGATCCGCGTTCGATGGACGTGACGCCCGAGCAGATGCTCGACGACGCGTACCTGGGTGCACGAGCCAGGCTGATCGATCCGAAGCGGGCGACGCAGTTCGACTTCGGCATGCCGAAGGCCGGCGGCACGATCTACATGTCGGTGGCCGATGAGCGCGGCATGATGGTCAGCTTCATTCAGTCGAACTACATGGGCTTCGGCTCGGGCATCGTCGTGCCGGACAGCGGCATTGCGCTGCAGAACCGCGGCTGCGGCTTCTCGATGGATCCGAAGTCGCCGAATGTGGTTGAAGGCGGCAAGCGGCCTTTCCACACGATCATCCCGGCGTTCCTCACGCAACAGGTCGACGGCAAGCAGGAGGCGGTGATGAGCTTCGGCGTGATGGGCGGAGACATGCAGCCGCAAGGCCACCTGCAGTCGATCGTGCGGATCCTCGACTACGGCCAGCAACCCCAGGCGGCGTGCGATGCGCCGCGCTGGAAGGTCAACCGCGACTTCACGATCGACATCGAAGCGACCCTCGACCCGAACACCGCGCGTGCGCTTGAAAACCTCGGCCATACGATCAAGTCGGTCGACGATCCGTATATGGACTTCGGCTCCGGCCAGTACATCTGGAAGCTCGATCGCAATGAACCTGAACGCGGCTACGCGGCGGCTAGCGATAGCCGCCGCGATGGTCTTGCCGCGGGCTTCTGAGCGGGCGCACCCGGTGCAGCGGCGGCTTGCCTCGCTGTACCGGAGTACCTGTGCATGAACCTGTCCCGCCGTATGCGAGACAAGGCACCCCCCTAATGCGGCAAGCATCACAAGAAATGCTGTATCGAACCGCGCGCGAAGTCGGTTGTGAAGACGCGCCCACTCACGTGCTTTGACCCGTCATAAGGCGCAATGACGGGCCATGACGCACACCAGGCAGGACAGAACATGACCGACTTCGTGTCGCATGGCGCGACCGCTGCCCCCTATCCCGCGTCCGCGCCGCTATCGAAAGCGATGGTACGGCGCATCGTGTTCTCGTCGTCCGTCGGCAATGCGCTGGAATGGTTCGACTTTCTCGTCTACGGGTACTTCGCGACCATCATCGCGAAGCAGTTCTTCCCGATGCACGACGAATGGCTGTCGACACTGCTGGCCATCGCCACCTTCGGCATCTCGTTCCTGATGCGGCCGTTCGGTGCCGTGGTGCTGGGCATCTATGGCGACCGCAAGGGCCGCAAGGCGGCGCTGACAGTCGCCATCGCGCTGATGATGGTCGGCACCTTCACGATGGCCGTGATGCCGCCGTATGCGTCGATTGGACTTGCTGCGCCGATCCTGATTTTGCTCGCGCGGCTCGTGCAAGGTTTCGCGGTGGGTGGCGAATTCGGCAGCGCGACGGCCTTCATGGTCGAACATAGCCCGACGCGGCGTGGCTATTACGCAAGCCATTACCGCGGCAGCCTTTGGTTCGCTGCTCACCGCGTGGATGGCGCCAGAGCAACTGAACAGCTGGGGCTGGCGTATTCCCTTCCTGTTCGGCCTGCTGATTGGGCCGATTGGCTATTACATCCGCGCGCATCTGGACGAGACCCCGGAGTTTCTCGCGACACGCCGCGAGCGTAGCGAGGCGGGCAAAGACACCGAGAAGGGTGTGTCGTTCAGTAACCAGTGGGTGAATCTGCTCCTTGCGATCGGCATCGTCGCGCAATCGACCGTGGGCGTATACGTGTTGCAACTCTACATGCCGATGTATGCCGTGAAGCAGTTGCACATGCCAGCGGCCGCGTCGTTCGGCGTCGTCGTGCTGAACGGCGGGTTACAGTTTGTGCTGTCGCCGGTTGTGGGCGCCTGGTCCGACCGTATCGGCCGTATCCGGATCATGCTGAGCACATCGGTCCTGATGGGCTTGCTGATCTATCCGATGTTTGCGCTGCTGCAGAGCCATCCCACGATCGGCTGGCTCCTGCTGTTGCAAGGTACCGCTGGCATCTTCAAGGCGGCGTACTCCGGGCCGATGCCGGCCTTGATGTCCGAGATCTTCCCGACCCGGGTGCGTTCGACCGGCCTTTCGATTGGTTACAGCCTGGGCGTGACGATTTTCGGTGGCTTCGCACCGACGATTGTAGAGACTTTCATCCATCTGACCGGCGACAAGCTTGCGCCAAGTTATTACGTGCTGATTGCTGCAGTGTTGTCCGGGCTGTCGCTGGTCGTCGTCGCGTGGCGCAGGCGTCACGTGCTGCGGGCTGAATACCTGCCCTCTCCATCGTGATGGCGGGCTTCGCCGCGCGCAGAAGGCCGCTAAAGCCTTGATGCGCCTCGCTTGCCGGGGCGTGAGCGCGAGACAGGGTAGTCCCTTTGGGGCTGCCCTTTTTTGTGCACTGCATTCGCCCTGTATTGCTCTGGAACATTTGGACTGTCGGTTAGCTGGAACTGCGGCGGTCCGGCACGGTCTGTGCTGTGTTGTCTGCAGAGTTGCGGAACACCAGCTAAGATGCAAGATACAAGCGGTTAACTCGAATTCAAGGCGCTGTATCGATACGAAGGCAGCCAGGCGAAACGCAGGTGGTTCTAGGCACGCTCTAGGAGTCGATACAGCTTTCGGAGCAAGAAACAATGCACACTGAGCGTAACCACGTGTTGCCCTGGCGGATTGAGGACATCGACCTCAGCCGGATTGACCGGCAGCAGGCCGTGGCCAACGAAGATCTGCTGCTTCTGCTTTGCGCCGCTTCATTTATCGAAAGCGGTACGGATCTCTACACCAGCAATCTGAGCACCTTTTTCAACGGCGACCCCGAAGTGTCGGCCTGGCTCAACAACGAGTGGGAGCCGGAAGAAATGCAGCACGGCCGGGCCCTGAAGACCTATATCGCTTACGTGTGGCCGGAGTTCGACTGGGATACGGCCTTTCGCAATTTTTTCGAGGAGTACTCGAAAACCTGTTCCGTCGAAGACTTCGAGAAGACGCGCGCGCTTGAAATGGTTGCACGCTGCGTGGTCGAAACCGGGACGGCGACGTTGTATCGCGCGATCGGCGTGTGCTCGGATGAACCGGTGCTCAAAGAGATCACCGATAACATTCGCACCGACGAAGTCCGTCACTACAAGCATTTTTTCAGGTACTTCAAGAAGTACAACAAGATCGAAGGCAACGGCCGGCTCGCGGTGCTCGGCGCGCTGATGCGCCGCGTGATGGAGATCAAGAACGAAGACTCCGAAATCGCGCTGCGGCATGTCTTTGCGATTCGTTATCCGGAGCGCGTGCACGATTCGGCCTATAACCGCGAACGTGCTGCGCGTATCAACGCCCTCGTGCGCCGCAACCTGTCGGCCGATATGTGCGTGAAGATGCTGCTCAAACCGCTCGATCTGCCGGCGCGGATTCAACCCGGTGTGCATTACCCGCTCGCGAAAATCACGCAGCATGTGTTCTTCCGCTGATGATCGAGGCTGTGCGCGCGTTACGAGCCTGCTGACGTAGCGAACGGTTTGAACAAATGGCCTGCCCGTGCGGGCCATTTGTATTTCGTAGTTCGATTCAAGACGAGTCATGAACCGGAGTCAGGCGATGACCGATCACGCATCCGAGCGCCCGCTCGAACAAGACGTATTCGATGAATGGCCAGCCGCGCCGCGCGCGCTATTCGACGGTACGTCGCTCGCCACCAAGACAGGCTTCACCGCGTCGCTGCTGACGCTCGACGCGAACGGCCACGTGCGTACCTCGCTGCTCGGCGCGGGCGAGCTGTATGCGCCCGACTCGCGCACGCTGTGCATCGCGCTATGGCCGCAAGCGCGGGCGGCCGGCGTGCTTGCGCGTAGCGGCCGTGCGGCGCTGACGTTTGTCTGCGAGGAAGTGTTCTATCAGGTGCAGTTGCGCTTTGAACCGCTGGCGCGTGCTGGCAGCGATAGCAGCGGATTGGCGTACTTTATCGGCTCGATCGACACCGGCGAAACGCAACGCGTGCGCTATGCACGCCTGACGGGTGGCATTACGTTCGAACTGGCAGAGGGGGGAGAGGCGGCGCTCGACCGGTGGGAACAGCAGATCGAGCACCTGAAGCAGGCCGCCGCGGCCCGGCATTAGGGGCCGGGCGCCGCGGTGGATGCAGGTTGACGGCCGGGTTTGGCCGGACCGGTTTAATGGCCGACGCTCATCGGCCGAGCCCGCCGGCCAGACTCACCGGCCGCGCTGGCCATTGCGCGGCGAAGAGCTCCGCGGCGCATCGTTACGCGGCTTGGCGCCGCCCAGCAAGGTGCCGGGATTGCCACCTTGCGGCTTGCCCTGACCCTGCGGCTTGCGCGGCGCATGCGTCGCACCAGCACCGTCATGCGTCGCAGGACCCGGCTTGCCGTGATGACGGGTGGTCTCGTGACGCGGGTTGTCCTTGCGCACCTGCGGCTGCGTGGGCGCGCCGGCGGGCCTGGCGCCTTGCGGCTTCGCTTGCTGCTGGCCGCCTGCCGGGCGTTGGCCGGATCGCTGCGCGGGCTTGGCAGACCCACCGTCACGCTTAGGCGCGCCTTGTCCCTGACGCGGCTGACGGCCACCGCCACCACCACCACCCTGGCCACGGCGCAGGATCGGCTCCGGCTTCGCATTCGGATCCGGTTCGAACCCTGCGATCACTTCCTGCGGCACCGCGCGCTTGATCAGCTTCTCGATGTCCTTGAGCAACTGCAGTTCGTCGACACACACCAGCGACACCGCCTCGCCCGTTGCCCCAGCACGGCCCGTACGGCCGATGCGGTGGACATAGTCTTCCGGCACGTTCGGCAGGTCATAGTTGACCACGTGCGGCAACTGGTCGATGTCGATACCGCGTGCGGCGATATCCGTCGCCACCAGCACCTGCAGCGTGTTGGTCTTGAACTCGGCGAGCGCACGCGTACGAGCCGACTGGCTCTTGTTGCCGTGAATCGCCAGTGCGCTGATGCCGTCCTTGGTCAACTGCTCAGCAAGGCGGTTCGCGCCGTGCTTGGTGCGCGTGAACACCAGCACCTGGAACCAGTTGTGCTGCTTGATCAGATGCGTGAGCAGTTCGCGCTTCTTGTCGCGGTCGACCGGGTGAATCTTCTGCGCAACCAGTTCAGCCGTCGTATTGCGGCGTGCGACTTCGATCAGCGCCGGCGAATCCAGCAGGTTGTCGGCGAGCGTCTTGATCTCATCGGAGAAGGTGGCCGAAAACAGCAGGTTCTGGCGCTTCGGCGGCAGCTTGGCGAGCACGCGCTTGATGTCGTGAATGAAGCCCATGTCGAGCATGCGGTCGGCTTCGTCGAGCACGAGAATCTCGAGATGCGACAGGTCAATGGTCTTCTGCTGCATGTGGTCGAGCAGACGGCCAGGCGTCGCAACGACGATATCAATGCCGCGTTTCAGTGCATCGATCTGCGGATTGATGCCGACGCCGCCGAACATCACCGTCGACTTCAGCTTCAGGTACTTGCCGTACGCACGCACGCTTTCCTCGACCTGCGCGGCGAGTTCGCGCGTCGGCGTGAGGATCAGTGCGCGGACGACGCGCTTGCCCGAAGCCGTCGTGGCCGGCGGCATCGTGTTCAGGCGCTGCAGGATCGGCAGCGTGAAGCCGGCGGTCTTGCCCGTGCCGGTCTGCGCGCCGGCGAGCAGGTCGCCGCCGTTGAGCACGGCGGGAATCGCCTGCAACTGGATCGGAGTAGGGGACGTATAGCCCAGTTCGTGTACAGCACGGACCAGGGGTTCGGACAAGCCGAGGGAATCAAAAGACATAAAAACTCTTTGCAATGCGGTATCGCGAACGGCAAACGCGCAGCCAGCAGGCGCGCTTTGAGGCCAAAGCCCAGGTCCGGTCGCAGGGAAATCGGCGGCACACGCCAGCGTGTGCCGAATGCTTCAACGCGCTATCAAGACACGTTGACTGGCCTTTAGTTGCATTTCGCCGTCGTGGGGTGCTACGCGACGTAACGCGCAACACTGACGAATTGACACAGACTGCCCGCCAGTACGAACAGGTGCCAGATACCATGTCCGTGCCGGATGCGCTCGTCGTTGATGAAGAAGTAGATGCCGACGCTGTAGATGACTCCGCCGGCCACGAGCCATGCGGTACCTGCGGCCGGTAATGCTTCGACCAGCGGGCGGACGGCAACGAGCGCAAGCCATCCCATCAATACATACAGCACCATCGAAACGCTACGGGTGCGTCGCCCGAGCGTGAGTTCCTGCACGATGCCAAGAACCGCAAGCCCCCAGCTTACGCCAAACAGCGACCAGCCCCACGGTCCGCGCAAGGTCACCAGCGTGAACGGCGTGTAGCTGCCGGCGATCAGCAGGTAGATCGCCGAATGATCGCATTTCTGAAGGACCGCCTTCACGCGCGGGTTGCGCACGCTGTGGTAGAGGGTGGAGATAGCATACAGCACGAACAGCATCGCGCCATAAACGCTGAAGCTGACGACCTTGTACGCATCGCCGTCAAGCGCGCCCATCGTCACGAGCGTAGCCAGCCCCGCCACCGACAGCACAGCGCCGACGAGGTGGCTAATGCTGTTAAAACGCTCCCCGACATGCACGGCATCTTCTCCCGCACGGCTTCAGGTGCGCCATTGTGCACGCACCTGTCCGGCAACGGTCCTAAAAAAGGAAGGGCGCGGCCGCGGTTTCCCGCAGGCCGCGCCCTCCATGTCTCTTGCGTCGCCTAGTCGAGCGGCGCGGAACGCAGATCGGCCACTTGCTGCGGCGATACAGCCGTACCGTGGTTGCCCCACGACATACGGATATACGTCACCACTGCAGCGACTTCCTGATTCGACAGCGATTGCGCGAACGGCGGCATGCCATACGGCTTCGGATTGCCTTCCGTGCTCGGCGGGTAACCGCCGTTCAACACCATGCGAATCGGGTTCACAGCCGACGGCATCTGGATCGACTGGTTGTTCGCAAGCGGCGGGAAGTTCGACGGTTGGCCGAGACCATTCGCCTCATGGCACTTCGCGCAGTTATCACCATAGATCTTCTGACCTTGCTTCAACAGTTCGCCGCCGAACTGTTCCGACGTTTCCAGCTGCAGGTTTTCCGGCGCTTCGCTCTTCTGCGGAATCGTCTTCAGATACGTCGACATCGCCTGGATGTCATCGTCCGACATGTACTGCATGCTGTTGTGCACCACTTCGGCCATCGGGCCGAACACCGCGCCGCGCGGCGACACGCCGGTCTTCAGCAGGTCCTGGATGTCCTTGATGTCCCAGTCGCCCAGACCCGCTTCCTTGTTCGACGTGAGCGACGGTGCGTACCAGTTCTGCAGCGGAATCAGGCCGCCGGCGAAGGCTGCCGAGTTGACCGGGCCGCCCATTGCGTTGATCGAGGTGTGGCACATGCCGCAGTGGCCGAGGCCTTCGATCAGGTACGCGCCGCGGTTCCACTCGACCGACTTGGTCGGATCCGCCTTGTACTCGCCTTCACGGAAGAACAGCGTACGCCAGCCGATCAGCAGGTTGCGGTTGTTGAAGGGGAATTTCAGTTCGTGCGGACGGCTCGGCACGTTGACCGGTGTGACCGAGCGCAGGTACGCGTAGATCGCGTCCGAATCGGAGCGCGTGACCTTCGTGTAGCTCGTGAACGGGAAGCCCGGGTACAGCAGGCTGCCGTCTTTCGAGCGGCCCGTATGCATCGCGCGGTAGAAGTCGTCCTGGGTCCACTTGCCGATGCCGTACTGGTCGTCAGGCGTGATGTTCGGCGTGAACATCGTGCCGAACGGCGTGGCCATGGGCAGGCCGCCGGCGAATTCCTTGCCGCCGCGCACCGTGTGGCAGGCGATACAGTCGCCGGCGCGGGCAAGGTACTCGCCCTTCTTGATCAGGGCAGCCTGGTCAGCGGGTGTGGCCGCCATGGCGCTGCCGTTATGCAGGTTGTCGCCGCCTGACCACAGGACGGGAACGAGGGCAGCGGCCGCCACCACGACGACTGCCGAAAGGCCGAACAGGGACTTGCGTTTCATTTGATTATCTCTCCCGGTGCCTTATTGCGGTTCGCTGCCGCAGGCAAGCGGAGTCTTCATCGAGCGGGCCGGAGCCGGCACGGGGTTTTGCGGAGCCGTCTGTGTGGACAACCAGGCAGCGACGGCGTTCACGTCATCATCGGTCAAGCGGGTGGCGATCGTGTGCATGCAGTCTGGGTCGATAGCGTGACGCGAACCCGAGCGCCATGCGCCCAGCTGCGCGCTGATGTAATCAGCATGCAGGCCGACCAGACCCGGGATGGCGGGCTCCATGCCGGTCAGCGCCTTGCCGTGGCAAGCCGCGCAGGCCGGAATCTGTTTCGATGCGTCGCCATGCAGCACGATGTCCTGACCGCGCGCGAGCGTCGCAGACGATACCGTCGGCTTGGCCGGCGCCGGGTACGGCGGGCGTTGCTGCGAGAAGTACGTCGCGATCTGATGCAGGTAGTCGTCCGAGAGGTACGTGACGAGGTAGTTCATGGGCGGGTACTTGCGGCGCCCTTCGCGGAAATTTTTCAGCTGGTTGTACAGATAGTCAGCCGGTTTGCCTGCGAGACGCGGGAAGTAGTCGTTGTCGGTGCCTTGACCGTGCGAGCCGTGGCAGGCCGTGCAACCCTGCACACGCGCTTCCATCGTGTCCGGAGTCTTGGGTTGAGTCTGCGCTTTCGCAGCGCTATAGACGCCAGTAGCGCCGATCAGCAGAAGGGCAAGCAACGGGCGGAAAATGCGTCTTGAAGACACGCGTAACTCCATCAAAATCGGGGACCCGACCGAACTTCGAGCGGCTCGGCTTGAGGGCAGCTGGCGCTGCGGCGACGCAGCATTCTATCATCGATGGGTGATGGTGACTATTTGCCACATGCGACCTGGTTCCGGCCACACACGCCAGTGCGACAGTTTGACACAGCGGGTATTGACAATCTCCCAGATGCCTGTTGGGTCAGTGGCCTGTCTCTCCTGTCGAGCGAGGAGAGGCATAAGCGAGGCATAAGCGTGCAAGTACGTTGAACCGACCCGCGTGCGAACCATCGAAGCGTACACTCCCGGGGCGCCGGTGTCTTGCTGCTCCGCGCGCGTCCCTCCTCCCGTTTCTTTCGACAAGCAACCTGCCTTACATGAAGCTATCTGATCTTTCCCGTCCGGCGCTGCGCGCGTCGGCGGTCAGTGCCGCGGCCCCCGCCGTGGCGTCCACAGCGTATGCGCATGCGCGGCCCACCTCGCTGGAGCCTGTGCCGAATGCCGGGGTCGCCACGGATGGCCACCGGACCCAGGGCACTTACGCGTTCAACGTCAAATGAGAATAGACGGACTCTGGATCGGGCAGGTCGCCATGGCCGCGCTCATGAATGTCGCGTTTGCGTTTGCCATCGGATCGGCGCTGCTCGGCGCGTGGCTCGCGAAAGACGCGCAAGCCAAGGTCGCGCCGGCGCGTCCCGCATGGTTGCGTGCGCAACGCTCGATGCTGACGGCGACGGTCGTGCTGGTGCTCGCCGATCTTGGCTGGCTGCTGTATGAGGCGGCCTCGATGAGCGGCGTTGCCTTGCCCAATGCGTTCGGCGTCATTCCCACCGTGCTCTCGCAGACGCATGTCGGTTATGCGTGGAGCGTCGCCTTCATCGGTGCGCTGGTGTTGCTGCTGACCGCGCTGTCCTCGCACGCCAGCACGTTGCGCAATGCGCTGCTATGGCTGGCGGTGATCGCGATTGCTGCCGGCAAGGCGTCGCTCGGGCATGCGGCTGATGCCGGACCGGCGTCAGCGGCGATCGGTGTGCACACCTTGCATGTGCTTGCCACCAGCGTGTGGGGCGGACTCGTCCTGGCATCGGGCCTCGCGGTGTTGCCTGCGCTCGGCACGTCGATTGCACGGGGCATCCTGATTCGCACCGCCATGCAGGTATCGAACGTGTCGCTGGTTGCTGTCCTGTTCGTGGTGCTGACGGGTGTGTTCAATGCGGTGCGCGGATCGGGCGGATCCTTCGGGGCGATCGAGGTCAGCACATGGGGGCATGTGCTGATGCTCAAGCTTGCGCTGGTTGCAACGGCGCTGGTGCTCGGCGGATTGAACCGTTTCTCGGCGCTGCCGAGGCTGCGCCGTACCGCGTCGACCATGGATGCGCATACGTTCACCAACGTGCTGTATCTCGAAGCGTTGGCGATGATTGGGATCCTCGTCGCGGCGGCTGCGCTGTCGCACAGTATTCCGGCGTTCGTGCCGCTGGGCTGAGCGAGCGGGCGCAGGCGTAAAAATGCGCCGCACAGCAGGCTGTGCGGCGCCAACACACACGGTCGCCCGGCAGGAGCCGGATGTCCCGGTACTGCCCGTTAAGCTGCGAGCGCTCTCGGCGCCCGTTCCAGCATGGTTTCAGGGAACATCTCCTGCCGCAGTTCGCCGTCGTTGTCGAACCACTGGCAGATCAACCAGGTTCCGGGGGCGAAGACTACCGGGCCTGCCCAGGTGGCCGTCATCGGGCGGCCGCCCGATTTGAGCGACAGCACGTCGCCGTCGCGAAAGGTCGTTCTTTTTGGCAAAAGCATCGTGTTCATCCCTTCGGTTGTCTGCCCAGTCTGCCTGGTCCGCCCGCTTCGCTTAAGGAAGAGGCGGTCATTCGAATCCGAGCTTGTGACCCACAATCGGCGCGCAGAAGAGGGCGATAGCGCAGCCGCTCACCTTGCCTTCGAGTTCGGCGCTGGCGGCGTGTGCGCCGTAGAGCTGGGTCAGCAAGTCGAACAGTTGCGGCGCGCAATAGAGCACGGCCGCCGCGAGGAAACACTTCTCGAAGGTCGCGATGCGCCAGCCGCGCCGGAACGCGAGCGCCGCGCCGATCAGGCGCAGCACGCCGAACACCACAAGGGCGCCCACAGCCGCCTGTTCGCGGATCAGATAGTCAGGAAGAAATTCGCCCATGATGGCCTCTCGCACTGTCGTTCCAAGGCAATGGAGCAAGGAGCGGGCCAGGCGAGTGAAATGGCTCGGGCGGAGGGTGGGAGAGCCTTATCCAGTAAGGATTTCGCGGTAGATGGCCAGGGTGGAGGGAGGGTCCCGCAGCGCCTTTTCAGGCCGAATCGGTCCGGGATGTTACGTAACTGAGACGTCGCCCCGCGTTCCCGCACGTAACGTCCGCGTGAAGGTGTGGCCGGCGCAGTGGATCCGCCCGATCCGGCGGGCAAAAAACCGCATCGCGGCAAGCGGACGGTAGCGGGTACCGGTTGTTCGCTTTTGAGACGTGGTCGTCTCCCGTTAGCCTCTTTGTGTTGCTCGGGAGAGAATGCGCAGAATGGAAAAACGCCCACTTGGAAACGTCCAAGTGGGCCTATGTGCCGCAATTATTAGTTCGGAATTACCCCAGATAACCGCGGGCGGCGTTCGATCACGCGTTTACCACGCCCCTACCACTCGGCGACGCTGCCGTCCGTGTGGCGCCACACCGGATTGCGCCAGCGATGGCCGACCTTGGCCATCTCGCGCACCTTCTCTTCGTTGACCTCGATGCCGAGGCCCGGGCCTTGCGGAATCGAGACGAAGCCGTCTTCGTATCTGAAGACTTCGGGGTTCCTGATGTAGTCGAGCAGGTCGTTGCCCTGGTTGTAGTGGATGCCCAGGCTCTGTTCCTGGATGAACGCGTTGTAGCTGACCGCATCGATCTGCAGACAGGTGGCCAGCGCGATCGGCCCGAGCGGGCAGTGCAAGGCGAGTGCGACGTCATACGCTTCGGCCATCGACGCGATCTTGCGGCACTCGGTAATGCCACCCGCGTGCGATGCGTCAGGCTGGATGATATCGACATAGCCGCCTGCCAGGATGTGCTTGAAGTCCCAGCGCGAATAGAGACGCTCGCCGAGCGCGATCGGTGTGTTGGTCTGATTGACGATGTCGCGCAAGGCCTCCGCGTTCTCCGACAGCACCGGCTCTTCGATGAAGAGCAGCTTGTACGGATCGAGCTCTTTGGCGAGCACCTTCGCCATCGGCTTGTGCACGCGGCCATGAAAGTCCACGCCAATGCCGATGTCCGGCCCGACCGCTTCACGCACGGCCGCCACGTTGTTGATGACGCCCTGCACCTTATCGAACGTATCGATGATCTGCAGCTCTTCCGAGCCGTTCATCTTCACCGCCTTGAAGCCGCGCTCGACCACGGCGCGCGCGTTGTTGGCGACGTCGCTCGGACGGTCGCCGCCGATCCACGAGTACACCTTGATCCTGTCACGCACCTGGCCGCCGAGCAGCGCATGCACCGGCACGCCGTGGTGCTTGCCCTTGATGTCCCACAGCGCCTGGTCGACACCGGCGATCGCGCTCATCGTGATCGGACCGCCTCGATAGAAGCCCGCGCGGTACATGACCTGCCAGTGGTCTTCGATCAGGAGCGGGTCTTTGCCGATCAGATAGTCGGACAGTTCCTCGACGGCGGCCGCTACCGTATGCGCGCGGCCTTCGACCACCGGCTCGCCCCAGCCGACGATGCCTTCGTCGGTCTCGATCTTCAGGAAGCACCAGCGCGGTGGAACGATGAAGGTTTCGAGCTTGGTGATTTTCATGGTGCGCGTCTCCTTGCGGCCTGGGTGCCTGCGTGTGTGGGCAATTTCGAGGATTCACATGCTACAACAAAAGCGCGATTAAGTACTATTAATAGTACTATTGGTCAAATAGTGGCCGAGTGTTGGCCGCGATGTTGGCCGGGGCGGCGGGATACTCGCCGGGCGATGGCGATGGCGATGGCGATGGCCCAGCATGACCCACGCCGGAACGGCGCCGAAGCCATAGGTCGGCAGGTCGGGATGCCGGATAATCGCGGTCGTTCCGGGCTCAGGTCCGATATCAATAGCGCCGAGAGGCTGCTGGGAGAAAGTTATTCAGCACGATCTGCATGGGCGTGTCGCCCATCTGCTGGCGACCGCGATTCTGCGCGGCGACTACGCGCCCGACTCGATCCTGCCGCGCGAGGCAGAGTTGATGGACACCTTCGGCGTGAGCCGCACGGTGTTGCGCGAGGCGCTGCGTACGCTGACGTCGAAAGGGTTGATCGAATCGCGTCCGCGGGTGGGCACACGCGTGCGGCCGAAACACGCGTGGAATCTGCTCGATGTCGATGTGCTCGACTGGTACTCGCGCGTCGCCGAGCCGATGACGTTCGCGCTGAAGTTGCAGGAAATGCGCGAGATGATCGAGCCGTACGCGGCGGGTCTGGCAGCGGCCTCGCACACGGACGACACCTTCAATGCGCTGGCGGCAGCGCATGCGTCAATGGTTGGGGCGCGCAATGTCGATGAATGGGTGCGCGCCGATCTGCAGTTTCATTTGAGCGTGCTGACGGCATGCAGCAACGAATTGCTGATTCCGCTCGGTACGCTGATCGAGCGCACATTGGAAGCGCAGCTACGCCTGAATGCGAAACGAGCGGATGTGTTCAACGCGTCGCTGGCCGAACATACGGCGGTGTTCGAGGCGATCCGGGACCGTGACGCGGCGGCAGCGCGAGCGGCGATGGCGGGTTTGCTGGAGGTGACACGCGGGCGTATCGAAGGGTGAGGGCCGCCGCGCCGGCTTCCTTGGTCAGCCTGCGGGAAGCAGGTTCAGCGCGGCATCGTTCGGCGGCTGCAGCACACACGACGTACCGCCCGGCGTGTACATCATCACCACACAGCGGTTGCACGACGTGCAACCAGAGGGCTTCGCCGGCACCGAGCGCAGCCTCTCGATGAAGCCAGGATCGAACACCAGCGCGCGCGCCATCGCCACCGCCTCGAATCCTTCCTGCATAGCCAGTTCGATGTTCGCGAGCGAACGCACGCCGCCAAGATAAGCGAGCGGCATCCTAACCGCTTCGCGCACCTTGCGGGAATGCTCCAGAAAGTACATCTCCTTGAAGCCGTCGAATTTGGGTTCGGTGAACTTCTGCAAGGAC
>DASZIR010000090.1:0-60157 GCA_035948995.1 Paraburkholderia sp.
GGTAGCAAGGGGCCGATCCGTTCGTATTGGTCGTCGCTGAGCATTAGCCTTGGCATCCTGTGCTTCCGCAAAAGACAGGATGTAAACAGATTTCCTCACAAGTTAACAGCCCCCTCGTCGATGATTGTCAACAGGCCCTAGGGCACGTATGAGGTGTTGGCGATGCCTCATCAATTCCCCGATTGTCCTCATCGAAATGGCGCAGCGCATATAGGGAATCTCCGGTAACGCACGAAAGGTGAATTCGCAATGAAAATCTGTTTCTCTCTGAAAGAAGTGGCAGAGGCGCTCTCACTGTCGCCGACGACCGTACAGAAACTGGTACGCGAGAAAACGTTTCCCGAACCGCGTCTACTGTCGGGCCGGCGGGTAGGGTGGCTCGCGCACGAGGTCCAGGGGTGGGCTGACGCCCGTCCGATTGCCGACCTGCTGCCGCCGGAGAACACAGGTGTTAGGAAGCGGCTAGTTCCTCAAGGCGAGCGGCCAGCTTCGTGAGCCATTCCCGCTTTTCGGCATCGTAGCTATAAAGGTTGTAGACCCCACCAATTATCTCTTCGGCTACTTCGTTCGCGCATCCCATGGCGCCGAGCATCGTGCGCGCGGTGCGGCGAAGATCGTGCGGCGTCCATCCCGTCACAGGGATTAGACGATCAGTCACTAGCTTGTTGTTTCCCTTCCAATAGGGCTGGCAGCGAGCAATGATCTGCCCGACACTCGCTTGCGTAATGTATTTGCGTGATTTGGCCGCGCGGCGTCCCGCTTTCGGCGCAGTGTACGGAAATAAATAGCTGGCACCGTAAATCGCCCATCGCTTCCGGACGATCACCTCAGCTCGACCGACGAGCGGTACGCGATGGACAGTCGCACGTTCTATGCGCTTGTTTTTCGTCTTTTCTTTTGGAATAGTCCACCAGAGACCATCGACCTCCTCACTCAACTCGACGCCCTGCATGGCGACAATTTCGTTGCCGCGTTGTCCTGTCCATAGATAGAGTTGTGCCACATCCGCTACATCCTCATCCAGCTCGTGCACCCACGGAACGAGAATGGTGATCTCGGAGGTTGTCAGTACGCGCTTGTCCGTGACACGCTCACCGTTGCGACTGCGGCCCTTACTGCGCAGCCGCCCTCGCATGATCTGGCGCCACCAGTTTGGCGTATTTTCGGGAAGTCGGCCGGCATCGAGTGCATAGTCCCATGCCGCGCCAAGTTCCATCTTGATGCGATTCGCATAGGTGGGGCGATCACGTAACCTTTCCAGCAGGTCAAAGGCCATCTTGCGAGTGACGGTTTCAGGAAGCTTGTCCAAGATCGGTTCGATGGGCGCGCCGAGTGCATACCGGGTATTTACCTGCACTGCGGGGCTGGCGTTGTGCTCGACATGTCCGGCCAGATAATCGGCGACGAGGCGCCGGACGGTATATGCACCAGGGTCATGTTTGGCGTCCGGTGCGACCACGTGCGCTCTGGCACGACGTTACTCGAGGGCGGGATCTTCGCCAGTGTCACGGATGCTTCGCTTTGCCTCCCACTCGACGACCGCCTCGGCCAGTGGCATCGTTGGCCAATTCCCGAGCTTGATTTGTCGCATGTTTCCGTCGAGAGGCGACCGGTATCGGTACGTCCACGTACGTCGCGTCGCCGTGGCTTCGAGACGTAAGCCGGGGAAGTCGTCGAATGCTATATGTTCTTGCGGCCGGAGTAGCTTGGCCCGCCTGGCGTCGAACTTCATCTTCGGTTTGAGGTTGGTGTCTCGGATTACATTCGATTGCAAAAAAAAACTTACGCTAAATGTTACGCTGACCGCGAAGTTTTGCAACGCGATAGCGCATGTCGCCACCAAATTTTTGGATCCAGATTTCGGCTCAAGTCGTTGTTTTTTAGTAGGTTTTTATGGTATCTGCGTGTTTCGATGTATATCCGCGGTCGCAGCATCAAATCGGTTTGACAATATTTAAACGATTTAATTTGAGACTGTTCTTATACTGTCCCACCAGATTGTCAATTTTGTTGGCTCTCAAGCGCGCGTGGCGTCACACATCACCATGCAGGCTGCATCGCGCGAAGTGGCATGGCACAACGGATGCCTTGCCGTTTAACGAGGGATGGGATGTTTTTTAGACCAGGCACCACGCGCATTCCGTTCAGGGCGAATGAGCAGAAGCGCAAGGTTGGGCGGCGCCTGCAGCGCATCGAGCTCGATCTGACCAGCGACCGCCACGCGCGCGCGGCGGTCGAGGCTTACGCGGACTCATGCGCGGTCGACATGCCTTGGCTCGCCGAGCTGCTGCGCGACTCGGTCACGCATGGCGCGGAGGATCTGAGCGCCTGCGCGACGACGGTGCGGCGGGTGTTCGGACTGGCGCAGGAGTGGGCGGCGAATCAGCCCGACTATGCGCAAGGCGCCTGGGAACACGTGCGGATTCATCTCGAGGCGGCGTTGAACCGCCAATTGAAACCGCAGGAAGAAGATGAGGAGTGGGTGCCCGAGGCGGATGACGACGGGATCACCCGAGCAGGTTAGACGGGGCCAATGACAAGGGCGAGCGAGACCAACTATGTAAAGCCCGTTGGATGACCCGTAGAGGTCGGATATCAAGAATCTGAGAGACCGGCTCATGCGGTTTGGGCCGAGGCCGGATGGCGGTTCCATTGCATTCGGAAGGGGGTGGCTGTTTTCGATTATGATGAAAATGCCCGATCACCATGTAATGAATGGGCACATTGCGTTCCATTATTGAGATATATCGGATACCTGTTTAAAACAGGGGTTCGTGGCGCGCAGCTAATAATCGATAAATAGAGTTGTCGATCGAGGAGTCAGTTGTCCGCACAACCGCCTGCACGCGCGGTGTGCGGACAACGAAACGGCGCAGCCCGGCAGGTCGGACCAAGCGCCCGCTTCAATCGATAACCGGCCATCCAGATACGAATAACGGTATTGCGTTGCGGGGTTTTATGAGAATTGCAGTTCTGGATGACGATCCGGCTCAGGCCGATCTGGTATGCCAAACGCTTTCGGCCGCTGGTCATATCTGTCACGCGTATGCCGAGGGCCGTGCGCTGGTGCGCCAGTTGCGGCGTCAGACCTTCGACTTGCTGGTGCTCGACTGGAACGTGCCGGATATGTCCGGCGAAGAGGTGTTGCGCTGGGTGCGCGAGAGCCTGTCGGAGCGTCTGCCGGTGCTGTTCATGACAAGCCGCAGCCGCGAAACGGACATCACCTCGATTCTGAACACGGGCGCCGACGACTACGTTGTCAAACCCGTGTCGGCCGGTGTTCTGCTGGCACGCGTCGGCTCGCTCTTGCGGCGTGCCTACAAGCTCAACACCGCCGCGCTCAAGGAAGTCTTCGGCGAATACGAGTTCGATCTGGGCGCCAAGCACGTCGTGGTGCGCGGCACGGCTGTAGCCGTCACGCAGAAGGAATTCGATCTCGCGTTGCTGTTGTTCCAGCACCTGAGTCGGCCTCTGTCGCGCGCGCATATCCTTGACATGATCTGGAAGCAGGCCACCGAAATCCCGTCGCGCACCATGGATACCCACGTCTCGATGCTGCGTAGCAAGCTGGGACTGCGGCCCGAAAACGGTTATCGCCTCACGCCGATCTATGGCTATGGATACCGGCTCGAACGCATCGAAAAGGGGGATGCGTGAGCGTTCTCCTCCGCAGGACGCCGCGGGCGCGGATGCCGGCGGCGGGCCTGCCGCTGGCACGCCGTGCGCTGGCCGTGCTCGTGCCGTGCCTCGTGGCATCGCTGGGTCTTGCGCCGGCGCTGGCCGACGCCCACAAGAGCAGGAGCGCGCCGCTCGTGACCGTGCCCTACGTGACGAAGGCCGGCGACACGCTCTATGAAATCGCCGCGCGTTACCTCCGCGACCCGCACGACTGGACAGTGCTGAGCCGCCTGAACAAGGTGCCCGCGCCGCGCCGTCTGCAAGCCGGTATTGCGCTGCAACTGCCGGCGGCCCTGTTGCGCCAGGATCAGGAATCCGCGCGCGTGGTCGCGACGAGCGGGCCGGCTGAGCGTGCGTTCGGCACGGGGCCTTATACGCCGCTCGTGGTGGGCATGATGCTCGGTGAGGGCGATCACGTGCGCACCGGCCATCAGGGCTTCGCAACGCTGGAGTTGGTGGACGGCTCGCACGTGACGGTGTCGCAAGACGGCATGGTCGATATCGGCAAGCTGCGTCAGACGGTATTGACCGGCGCCACGGACCGCGTGATCCGGTTGCAACACGGCGAGGTCGACAGCGAAGTCACGCATGCGACGAAGAAGGACGATCGTTTCCAGGTCCGTTCGCCGTCGGTGGTGGCGGGGGTGCGCGGCACGCAGTTCCGGGTGAACTACGACCGCGACGAACAGCAGACCGCCGTCGAAGTGCTGGAGGGCGCGGTAGGCGTCGATCCGGCAAGCTCAGCCGCACCGCCGCCCGGCGTGCCGCTGCAAGCTTCCGCGCAACTCGTGTCGGCGCGCTTTGGCAACGTGACGCGTGCGGGCGGCGCGATTGGCGCGCCGCTCGAATTGCTGCCCGCGCCGGCCTTGACCGATCCGGGCAAGGAGCAGGATGCCAAAACCGTCGCCTTCGACCTCGTGCCGGTGGCTCAAGCGGCAGGGTATCGTGTGCAGATTGCGCGCGATGCAGACCTGCTCGACCTGATCCGCGACATGCCGGTGAGTGCGCCGCACGCCGACTTCGGCGATCTGGCGGACGGCACGTACTTCGTGCGGATCTCCGCGGTCGACCGCAACGGCCTCGAGGGCCTGCCGCAGATCTATGCCTTCGAGCGTCGCCAGTTGGGCCTCGCCGCGTCCGCCGAGCCGCGTGCGGGCAGCCGTGACTATACGTTCCGCTGGTTCGCCAGCCGCCCGGGCGTGGAGACGCGCTTTCGCTTCGTGCTGGGCGCCACCCCCGATCTGCGCAACCCGCTCGTCGACCGGCCCGACCTGCCGGCGGGCGAGATCGTCGTGACGGATCTGCCGCGCGGCGTCTATTATTGGACCGTGATTGCCGAGCAGTTCGAAAACGGCCGGTTCTACGAGAAGGGCAGCTCGATCCGGTCGTTCACGCTTGCCCGCTAGGACACAACCAACCCGCGCATGAGCCTCGATCCACGTGCACGACTTGGCCGGCCGGCCGGTCGACGCTTCCTGTTTGAATGGGTCGCGATCGGCTGCCTGGGCATTCTGGTGATCCTGGCGAGCGCGCTTGGCCGCCTCACGGCGGGTATCGATCATCTGGTCTATGACCGCTTCCTCGTGCTGCGTTCGCAGCCGGTGCTGCCCGATATCGTGGTGGTCGAGATCGACAACGCCAGCATCGCGCGGCTCGGTCATTGGCCATGGCCGCGCAGCGTGCATGCCAGCCTGCTCGAGCAACTGGCAAAAGCGAAGCCCGCGGCGGTGATCTACGACGTGCTGTTCACCGAGCCTGCGGCAGACGACGCGCAACTCGCCCATGCCATTGTGCTGAGCCCCACCTATCTGCCAGTCCTTCTGAGCCCCGCAGACAGCAATGACGGGCGGGTTGTCGTCAAGCCGGTGCCGCCCCTGGCGGAGGCGTCGGCCGGGCTTGGCCATATCAATCTGGAAGTCGACGGCGACGGCATCGTGCGCAGCATCGCGCTGTTTGAGGGCGACGCGCATTCGCGCTGGCCGCAACTGATGGTGCCCGTCTGGCGGGCGATCAAAAGCGGTGCGGTGCAACTCACGCCAGGCATCCAGCGTGCGCCCGACGCGCGCGACCGCACGCTCGAAACCGTCGATGAAGCACGCTTTCTGATCCCGTTCAGCCTGAACGCCGAGAACTATTCGAAGGTGTCGTTCGCGAGCGTCGTGGCGGGCGAGGTGCCGCCGGAGACGTTGCGTGGCCGCCTCGTGCTGATCGGCGTGACGGCATCCGGCCTGTACGACCGCTTTGCGACGCCGGTCTCGGGCGAACTGGGCCCGTTGCCCGGCGTCTACATTCACGCCAACGTGCTCGACACGCTGCTGACCGGACGCGCGATCGATCCGGTCACCGCGCTGCCGCTCGTGCTGGTGTCGCTCGTGCCGCTGGCGGCGCTGCTGGCGGGTTTCCTCGTGCTCTCGCCGCGGCGCTCGTTGCTGTTGACCGCAGGGCTGGGCATCCTGGTGACAGGCGGCAGTGCGGCGCTGCTGTACGGCGCGCGGCTCTGGATGTCGCCGGTGCCGGCGGTGGCCGGGCTCGTCGTGGTGTATCCGATCTGGAACTGGCGGCGCCTCGAAATGACCATGTCGTATCTGCGCAAGGAACTGCAGCGTCTCGCCGACGAACCGCATCTGCTGCCTGAAACACCGCAGCGGCGCCGCGAATTCGGCGGCGATGTGCTGGAGCAGCACATGGCGCTGATGGCACAGGCCGCACAGCGCGTGCAGGACATGAAGCGATTCGTGTGGGACAGCCTCGACAGCGTGCCCGAGCCGATCCTCGTGAGCGATGTACGCGGCATCGTACTGATCGCCAATCACGCGGCCAAGGCGCACTTCGAGCGCCTCGGCTCGGTGATGCCGGAAGGCCGGTTGATGCGCGAAGTGCTGGGCGATCTCGCGTTCGTGAAGACCATCGACTCGGGCACGGAAGGCGACGCCAACAACGATACGCGGGCGCGCACCCACTGGCCTGCGATTCTCGATCCGGTGCGGCGCGAATTCGCGAGCCTGATGGCGCAAGGCATCGAGGTGCGCGATCTGGCCGAACGCGATCACTTGCTGCGTTACGCAATGTGCAGCAACGAGCAGGGTGAAGTGACCGGCTGGATTGCGGGTCTGGTCGACGTGTCGGCGTTACACGCCGCCGAGCGGCAGCGGGAGGATGCGTTGCGCTTGCTCTCGCATGACATGCGCTCGCCGCAGGCGTCGATTCTCGCGCTGGTGGAGATCGAGCGCGCCCGCATCGAATCGGACCACGTGCATGAATTGCTTGAGCGTATCGAGCGTTACTCGCGGCGTGCCTTGACGCTCGCCGACGACTTCGTGCAACTCGCCCGCGCGGAGTCGCAAGCGTATGTCCTCGAACCCGTTAGCCTGAGCGAGCTGACGATCGATGCAAGCGATGAAGTCTGGCCGCAGGCGCACGCGAAGCACATCCGTCTCGAGACCGAGACCGATGGCGAGGACGGTCACTGGATCTACGCCGACCGTTCGCTGATGACGCGCGCGCTCATCAATATTCTCAACAACGCGGTTAAATACAGCCCGCCCGAGACGCGCATCACCTGCACGATCGGACCGGTGAACGGCCTGCCGGCGCGTGTGCAATGTACGATTCGCGACCACGGGTATGGCATTCCGCCTGATCAGCAGAGCCGCCTGTTTCAGCGCTTCCGGCGCTTTCATGAATCCGACCAGCCGGAGACCGGCGGCGCCGGCCTCGGCATGGCCTTTGTCAAGACAGTCGTGACACGCCACGGTGGCGAGGTCCGGGTGGTCAGCGCGCCGGGGAAGGGCACGGCCTTTACGGTGTCGCTGCCCGCGCTCGACGAAACGAAGCTGGGCGAAACGCAGTTGGGGCACGTCTGATGGGCGGGCCGCATTCTATCGAAGTGGGAAGATGATGAAAGTCACGCTGATTTGCGCTGCGCTTGCCGTGGCGGCCTTGAGCGCAGGGCTCACAGGATGCGCCGGCGTCAACGCCGATGTACGGGCGTCGAACCCGGCCACGGTTTTGCAAGGCGAACGCACGTATGCGCTGGCGCGCACGCCATTGCAGGAAGCGAGTCCCGATCATACGCAATACGAAACATGGGTGCGCACGGAACTCGGCAAGTACGGCTTTGCCGATGCGCCCGGGCAGCGCGCGCACTATCTGCTCTCCATTGCTTACGACACGCGCCTGGCGGCGGTCGGCGTCGATGCGACAGGCTGCGCAAACGAGGGGTGCAGCAGTCCGGGGCAGGCATCGTTTTCATGGTTTGGCCATCGCGCCTACACGCATTCGTTGACGCTGCGCTTCTTCGAACCGGCGAGCGGGCACGAAGCCTACAAGGTGAGCGCGACCAGTCAGGACCACGACGCCGATCCGCTGCACGCGATTCCCTATCTCGTGAAGAGCGCGCTGGCGAAATTCCCGTTTGCCGATCATCCGGACTGGCGGGTCAAGCTGCGTCCTGACGACGCGGGCGGGGCGCCGCAGGTGATCTCGGTCAAGCCTTTGCAGCCCTGAGCTTTAGCGGCCCTTGTTTTAGCGCCCCATGCCGCGTTCTAAGCGGTGTTGTTGTCCGGCGTCTACGTCAGCGCCATCTCCACCGAGGCACGGCGACGCTCTTCGACCATGGTTTCGATTAACGAAGCAAGATCGTCGGTGGCGGGGTCGCGAATGCCCGATGAGCGATGCAGTTCGAGGTCGGCCGGCGGCAGCGGCGGCAGGCCTTCGGCCGCACCGAGCACGCGCCATGTGTCCGGCAGCGTGCAGCGGTCGATGATCGTCGCCGCCGCGCCGTGGTTCACCGCTACCTTGATGCCCGTCGGGCTCTGGCTTGTATAGACCACGTGATACGGCCGGTCGAGCGAGGCGAGCGCCTCGAGGCCGCGCTGCCGGTAGCAGCAGGTCTCGGGAAAGAGCGCGAGCGGTACCGAAGCCTTCCGGTCCAGCACGAAATCCTTGTGCGCAGCCCATACCACCTCTTCGCGCCCCAGATGCCGGCCGCCCGTCCGTGAGCCGTGCCGCACCACCAGTGCGAGATCCAGTTCTCCCGCCTGCAGGCGCTCGAGCAATTCGAGCGACATCCTGCAATGGATGTGCGGCCGCGCGCCCGGCCGCAGCTCGTAGAACTTTTTGAGCAGGTCCGGCAACCACAGTTCGGCGTAATCCTCCGGCAGTCCAAAACGGATCACGCCTTCCCGGCTGCTCCGGTTTAGTGCAGCGATCGCTTCGTTTTGCACCTGAATAATGCGCCGGGCGTGAATCAGGAAATTTTCGCCGTCGCGCGAGAGCGCGAGGCGCCGGCTATTGCGCAGGAACATGTGCGTCTCGAGCCGCTCTTCAAGCGTACGGATGCGCAGGCTGATGGTGGATTGGGTGCGATGCAGCTGTTTCGCTGCAGCGGTAAAGCCGCCGCTGTCCACGACAGCGACGAATGCACGCACCAGTTCGGGGTCCAGCGAGCTGAGTTTGGACCAATCGGGTCCGCTGATGGCAGCCATCGGAATTACTCGCTTTCCAAAGTAATTTGGCGATCAAAACATGAGGACGTCGGTGAGCTGATTGTTGTCGAAAACAATTCAACTCACAAACCTACCGTCTGAACCACGAATCTGGAGCCACACCGTGTCAGCCAGCCTGCCTCTTGCCGACGCCGAATGTACCGACCTGAGCGATGTCGTCGATACAGAGCGCTATCCGTTGCACGAACCGGACCACCCCCGCATGCGCGAGCTGATCGCAAGCTGCCGGGCCCATCTTGCCGGCAACGGCAGCGCCGTGCTGCACGGGTTTTTGCGTCCGGCAGCGCTGGAGCAGGCGCGCGCCGAAGGACTGGCGCTGGCGAAAAAGACCTACTTTTCAAGCCGTAAGGTGAACGCGTATTTCACCGCGGACGATCCTTCCTTGCCCGAGCAGGATCCGCGCCGCGTGTTCATGGACCGCACGAGCGGCTTTGTGACCCGCGACGCAATCCCGGCTGACGCGATCATTCATCGTCTCTATGTAGCGCAGGCGATGAAGCGCTTTGTCGCGACGTGCCTTGACGAAGAGCGGGTCTGGGAATACGCGGACCCGTACGCCGGACTCGTGCAGAACGTGATGCCGCCGGGCACCGAGCAGCCCTGGCACTACGACACCAATGAATTCATCGTCTCGATGATGACGCAGCAGCCCGACACGGGCGGCGATTTCGAGTACTGCCCGAACATCCGGACTCCTGAAAGCGAGAATTTCGGCCAGGTGGGCGCTGTGGTGCGCGGCGAAACACGCGCGCCGATCAACGTGATCACCTTGCAGCCGGGCGACCTGCAACTGTTCAAGGGGCGCTTCTCGTTGCACCGCGTGACCCTGGTGAAGGGCGAGATCGACCGTCATACGGCCATTTTTGCCTACTCGAAGAAGCCTGGCGTGATTGGCCGGCTCGAGCGCACGCGGCAGCTTTACGGACGTGTCTCGGAGATGCATCTGGAAGCCGAGCAAAGGCTCGTGCGTGCTGACAATCTGGTCGATTGAGGCCGTGTTGAATTCGCTGTTGAACCTGCAGCCCCCCGTTGCTTCCGATACTTATAACGTTCCCCACTGACACCATGACGATTCTTCGCCCGACTCATCGCCCGGAAGACTGCGAACCGACTGCGGAAGAAATTGCGCAGATCCAACGCGACCGGCTGGCCGCCGTGCGCCGCGAACTGAAAAAGCGCGATCTGACCGCAGCGATTCTGTTCGACCCCACGCATATGCGCTACGCGACCGGCTCGCGCAACATGCAGGTCTATTCGATGCGCAACCCCGCGCGTTATGTGTTCGTGCCGGCCGAAGGCAAGGTGGTGCTGTTCGAATACGCGGGCTGCGATTTTCTGGCCGAAGGGCTCGATACGGTTGACGAAGTCCGCCCTGCCACGGCGATCTCCTATTACTTCTGCGACGACATGCTCGGCCGCGTGACCGAACGCTGGGCCGATGAAATCGACGAGCTCGTCAAGCAATGCGGCGGCGGCAAACGGATTGCAATCGAAAGCGCCACTTCGGCTGCCGCATTCGCACTGCAGGCGCGCGGCTATCAGATCTCCGACGCGCAGGAACCGCTCGAACGGGCCCGCGCCATCAAGGTGCCCAACGAAATCAAGATGATCCGTTCATCATTACGCGCCGCGGAAGAGGGTGTGCGCAAACTGGAAGCGGCGCTCGTTCCGGGCATCAGCGAGAACGAACTGTGGTCGCATCTGCACAAGCACATCATCGAAACCGATGGCGATTACGTCGAAACGCGCCTGATCAGCTCTGGCCCGCGCACCAATCCGTGGTTCCAGGAGAGCAGCCCGCGCAAGATTCAGGCAGGCGAGCTGGTTGGGCTCGATACCGATGTGGTGGGGCGCTTCGGCTACTACGCCGACTTCTCGCGCACGTTCCTGTGCGGCGACGGTCCGGCGACGCCGGCGCAGAAGAATCTGTATCGCCTCGCCTATGAGCAGGTCCATTCGAACATGGAAAACGTGCGTGCGGGCACGACCTTCCAGGAGTTTATCGCCAAGGCCTGGAAAATCCCCGGTCCGTATCAGGCCCGCCGCTATTTCGCGCTGGCGCATGGCGTCGGCATGACGGGCGAGTACCCGTACATCGTCCATCGTGAAGACAACGAAGCGAAAGGCTATGACGGCGTGATCGAGCCGGGCATGACGTTATGCATCGAGAGCTACATCGGTCATGAAGACGGCGGTGAAGGCGTCAAGCTCGAAGAACAGGTGTACGTGCGCGACGACGGCCAGGTCGAACTGCTGTCCGACTATCCGTTCGAGAAGCGTTTGCTCGCCTGAGGAAACGACGGGCCGGTGGTGCTACGGAGCAAGCGGCCAGGCGGCACCCCGGCCCCGGCTCTGCGGCCACGACCCAGCCAGGCCGAGCTCAGCATTCAACGCGTTGCATTGCGCTAAAGAAAGGCATCGCAGCGCGCGAATTTCCTGCAATCGAACTCAACGCAACTCCATGTTCAAGGGTGATCGACCATGCAATTCAGACTACTCCGCGCGGCGCTTTGTGCCGCCGCGCTGGCACTGACCGGTACGGCGGCTCACGCAGCCGATAACTGGTGTACGCAAGGCAAGACCGTGCACTTCGCGGGTATCACGTGGGAAAGCGGCTCTTTCGCGACCGAAGTGCTGCGGCAGATCATGGAAAAGGGCTACGGCTGCAAGACCGATGTCGTGCCTGGCAGCACCGCCGCCACTGAAACGGCGCTCGCGCACAACGACGTGCAGGTGTGGGCCGAACAATGGACGGGCCGCAGCGAGATCACGGCGAAGGCCGTTGCGACGGGCTCGGTGAAGCTGATCGGCGACACCTTGCCGGGCGGCACGAAGGAAGGCTGGTTCGTGCCGGAATACGTGATCAAAGGCGATCCGGCGCGCGGCATCAAACCCGTGGCACCGGGGCTCGTCTCGGTGACGGACCTGCCGAAATACAAAAGCGTCTTCGCCGACGACGAGGAACCGGACAAGGGGCGTTTTCTCAACTGCCCGACGGGTTGGGATTGCGAACGCGTCAATACCCGCCTGCTGAAGGTGCTGAACCTCGACGCGACCTATACGAACTTCCATCCAGGCACCGGCGCTGCGCTCGATGCGGCGATCGCCTCGGCTTACCAGCGCGGTGCGCCGATCGTCTTTTACTACTGGGGGCCGGCCGCGCTGATTGCGAAATACAAGTTCGCGCAACTGAAGATGCCGCCGTATAACGACGCCTGCTGGAAAACCTTGCGCGATGAGAGCAGCACGCAGCAATGCGCATCGTCGTACATGGTGTCACATGTCACGGTGGGCGTATCGACGCCGTTCTACGACGCGGATCCTGACCTGATGTCGATGCTCACCAAGGTCAAGTTTCCGATGGATTTCCTGAACAGCACGATTCTCGAGATGAGCACCAGGAAGCTCGACGGCTCCGCAATGGCCACGCAGTTCCTGCACGATCACCCCGAGATGTGGAAGCAATGGGTGCCGGCGGATGTGGCGTCGAAGATGCAGGCGAATCTCGGTACCTGAGCGAAAACCGGAGCCGGCACCGCCCGTCGCGCAAGCGACGCGGTGCGGCTGCGCTGAAGGGAGTCAGTCATGAATGGGTTCTTTCTGCATCTGTCGATTGTCGATGTGGTCAACGACAAGGTCGGCACGCTCGTCCAGAACTACGGTGACACGTTTCATACGTTCAGCCTGCTGGTACTGAAGTATCTGCTGGTGCCGCTCGAAAGCGGCCTGCGCGTCTTGCCGCCGTGGCTCGTGCTGGTGCTGGCCGGCGTAATGACGTGGCACGCGACGCGCCGCATGGGCGTGGCCGCGCTGTTTGTGCTGCTGCTCTATCTGATTGGCGGCTTTGGACTGTGGGACAAGCTGATGCAGACGCTCGCGCTGATGCTGGTCGCCACGGTGCTGTCGATCGTGATCGGCGTTCCGGCCGGCGTTGTCTGTTCGCAGAGCCGCGTGGTGCGGCGGGTCTTGCTGCCCGTACTCGATGTGATGCAGACGCTGCCCAGTTTCGTCTATCTGATTCCGGTGCTGATGTTGTTCGGGCTCGGTAAAGTGCCGGCGATTTTCGCTACTGTGATCTATGCGCTGCCGCCATTGATCCGCCTGACCGATCTGGGCATTCGTCATGTGGACGGCGACGTGATCGAGGCCGCGCGCGCGTTCGGCACGACGCGCTGGCAGTTGCTGCTCGGCGTACAACTGCCGCTCGCGAGGCCCAGCATCATGGCGGGGATCAATCAGACCACGATGATGTCGTTGTCGATGGTGGTGATCGCCTCGATGATCGGCTCGCGTGGCCTTGGCGAGGATGTGCTGGCGGGCATCCAGACGCTCGACGTCGGCAAGGGCATGCAGGCCGGCATAGCGATCGTCATTCTTGCGATCGTGATCGACCGGGTCAGTCAGGGGTATGGCCAGGAGCGCCGTGCACGGCGCGTGGCCGCGGCGCAGCGCGACGCAAAGGTGCAGGCGCGGCGCCAGAAGCGTGAGCAGGGGCAGGGACGTGAGCTGGAACCCGACGGTGAGCTCGCCAGCGAGGCGCGCCATTGAACGCGGCCTGTGGCGCGAAAGGATAAGGAGCGGCAACATGAAGGCGATTCAGGTCAGAAACATGTACAGGATTTTTGGTCCGGCCAGCGCTCATGCACGGGTGCTCGATCTGTTACGGCAAGGCGCATCGAAATCCGAGGTGCTGGCGAAAACCGGTTGCAACGTTGGGCTTAACAACGTGAACCTGACCATCGAACCCGGCCAGATTTTCGTCATCATGGGGCTGTCGGGTTCTGGCAAGTCGACACTGGTGCGGCACCTGAACCGCTTGATCGATCCGAGCGCGGGCGAGATTCTGGTCGACGGCAAGGACATTCTGAAGCTCAATGCCAGCGGCTTGCGCGAATTGCGCCGTTACCGCATCAGCATGGTGTTCCAGAACTTCGGTCTGCTGCCGCATGCAACCGTGCTGGAAAACGCCGCCTACGCACTGCGCACGCGGGGCGAACCGCGTGAGGCGTCCTGTACCGCCGCACGTGACTGGCTGAAGAAGGTTGGTCTTGACGGTTACGCGGAGAAGTTTCCCGATGAGCTCTCGGGCGGAATGCGGCAACGCGTGGGCCTTGCCCGGGCGCTGGCGGCGGATACGGATGTGGTGTTGATGGACGAAGCGTTTTCCGCCCTGGACCCGCTGATTCGCACGGAAATGCAGGACCAGTTGCTGGAACTGCAGGCGACCCTCAACAAGACGGTCGTATTTATCACGCACGATCTCGAAGAGGCGTTGCGCCTTGGCACACAGATCGCCATTCTGCGCGACGGCGAGCTGGTGCAGCAGGGCAGTCCGCAGGAGATCCTGCGCAATCCGGCGAACGACTATGTGCGGCGCTTCGTGGAGCGGCGCAGCGAGCGGACCGGGCTGGCAGCTTAAGCCCTTAAGCCTGGCATGCGCGCGAGCGGCGTTGCGCTGCCTCAGTCAGGCCTGGCCGTCAGGTTCGGCCGCCTCGGGCCAGAGATTTTCAAACACGCAATCGGCGAGCGGCATGCGGCTTGCCCACCGTTCGGTTTCGAGCATCGGCTCCGCATAGAACTGGTCGACATGCCCGAGGCAAAGAATCGCCACCGGCCGCGCGCCTTCCGGCATATGCAGCAGCGTGCGCACCGCGTCCACGTCGAACAGCGACACCCAGCCCATGCCGAGCCCTTCGGCGCGCGCCGCCAGCCACATGTTCTGGATTGCACAGGCCACCGAGGCGAGATCCATTTCCGGCAGCGTGCGGCGGCCGAAAATGTGCTTCTCGCGGCCATCCATCAACGCCATCACCAGCAGCACGCCGGATTCGAGCATGCCTTCGACCTTCAGCTTCATGAACTCTTCGCGCCGTTTGCCGAGTGCGTCGGCGGTCGCGAGGCGCTCACGTTCGACCGTCTCGTGCAACGCAGCACGCAACGCGCGGTCGGTAATGCGCGCGATGCGCCACGGCTGCATGAAGCCGACGCTCGGCGCATGGTGCGCCGCATCGAGCAGACGCTGCAGCACGGCAGGGTCGACGGGGTCGCGCACGAAGTGCCGCATATCGCGCCGTTCATAGATGGCGCGGTAGACGGCCTCGCGATCCGAATCGTTAAAACGCTTCGCCATGGAACAGGGCGGCCGCGAAGGCCGGGTTAGAAGGCCAGTAGGCGTGCATGTAAGTCGCGACGATGGGGCCGGCACGGAATACGGCTTCGCCGGGCGCGTCGGCTTGCGGACGGGTGGCTGTCCGTACCGGCGTGAGCGGCGTCGTCAACTTCGAGTAGTGAAACGTGTGACCGGTCATGGCACCGTAGCCGCTTTCGATCTGTTGCATGCCGAGCGCAGAGAGCCGGGGCTGCATGGTAGCGTGGCCCGGCAGCAGACCGAGCATCGGTGTGGTGGTGCCGTTGACATCGGTGAGCTGTTCGAGCAGATACAGCATACCGCCACATTCCGCGACGATGGGCTTTTCCGCCGCGGCATGCGCGCGAATCGCGTCTGCGCTGCGCGTGTGGCGCGAGAGCGTGTCCGCGTGCAGCTCCGGATAGCCGCCGGGCAGATAGAGGGCATCGGCAGTGTCGGGCACGGGCTCGTCGGCGAGCGGCGAGAAATAGCTGACCTGCGCGCCCAGCGCTTCGAGCAGCGTCACGTTGGCCGGATAAATGAACGAGAACGCCGCGTCGCGGGCGATTGCGATGTGCATGCCGTCGAGCAGGCGCGGCAACGGCTGGCTCGCGCACGCATCGAACGTCACCGGCGGCGGCAGCTCGACCAGCGCGGTTTGCGCGAGCGCATCAGCGGCACGGTCCAGCCGTACGTCGAGATCGCCAACTTCGCCGGCCTGGTGCAGGCCGAGATGCCGCTCGGGCAGCTCGATTTCGTCGGCGCTGGCGATATGGCCGGTCCAGCGGATGCCAGGCGGCAGCGCTTCCTCAAGCATTTGTGCATGACGCGCTGAACCGACGCGATTGGCAAATACGCCATAAAACGGCACCTGTGGCCTGAACTGCGCGAGGCCGGACGCGACTGCACCGAAGGTCTGCGCCATCGCCTTGGCCGAAATCACCGCTACCACCGGCACACCGAACACGGTGGCGAGGTCCGCGCTGCTCGGCGTGCCGTCGTAGAGTCCCATCACGCCTTCGATCAGGATCAGATCGGCCTCGGCCGCTGCTTGCGCGAGCAGGTCGCGGCACGCGTGCTCGCCCACCATCCACAGGTCGAGCGACAGCACCGGTGCGCCGCTGGCGCGCGCGAGGATCATCGGGTCCAGAAAATCCGGTCCGGTCTTGAAGACGCGCACGCGCCGCCCCTGGCGCCGGTGATAGCGGGCGAGACCGGCCGTAATCGTGGTCTTGCCCTGACCCGAGGCCGGCGCACTGATGAACAGGGCGGGACAGGCGGGCATGGCTCAGAACTCCACGCCGCGCTGCGCTTTCACATGCTGCTCGCGATAGGGGTGCTTGATGATGCGCATCTCGGTGGCGAGGTCAGCGGCTTCGAGCAACGCCTCGGGCGCATGACGTCCGGTGACCACCACGTGCAGCATCTCGGGGCGCGCGGTGAGCACGGCAAGCACTTCGTCGAGCGGCAGGTATTCGTACTTCAGCACCGTGTTCAGTTCGTCGAGAATCACCATGTGGTATTCGCCGCTGGCGATCATCCGGCGGGCTTCGTCCCAGCCTTTACGGGCGGTGGCGATGTCGGCATCGCGATTCTGGGTATTCCACGTGTAGCCGTCGCCCATCGTGACGAAATCGCAGTTCGCCAGCTTGCCGAGAAAATCGCGCTCCGACGTGTGCAACGCGCCTTTGATGAACTGTACGACGCCGAGGCGCATGCCATGGCCGAGCACGCGCACGGCCATGCCGAACGCCGCAGTGGTTTTGCCTTTGCCGGTGCCGGTGTTGACGATCAGCAGGCCCTTTTCGATGGTCGCTTCGGCCTGCTTTTTCTCGTGGCCTTCGCGACGCCGCTGGGTCATGCGTTGATGCGATTCGGGATCGGTCTTCATGGAGTGTCCTGTACGTTGGATTCGGAGGTGTCGGGTGTGCCGCGCGGGGCGTCTGTCGCAATCGCGACCGTGACGCCGTCGTGCACGGTCTTGGGGACGAGCAGGTGTTCGGAGGATGCGGCGAGCAGCGCGCACGGCTCGCACACGCCATCGACGCCCAGATGCGCGCGGGCGGCGTCGGAGGGTGTTGTGACGCCTTGCATGGCGGCGACTTCGGCGCGGCTAAAGGCCCGCAGCGGCAGTGCGTGACGCGCGCAGAATTCGAGCAGTCCTGGCTCGTGGGCTTTGGCCTCGATGGTCGCCACGCAGCGAATCTCATCGAAGGCGTGAGTGCTCAGGGCAATCCGTACGGCTGCTTCGATTTGCTCGGCGGATGTTTGCAGCTTGCAGCCGATCCCGACGCTGAGTCTTTTCGTGGCAGCGTTGTTACACTCGACGATAGCGAGCCCTGCAGACACCGGCATAGCCAGTGACGCGACGCCGCCAATGACAACAATGGAAGGCGACCCAAGCCCCTCCTGTATGACCGTTTCAACCAGCGCACCAAGCGGCGCGAGCGTATGCCGCTGTTCAGGCCGCGTGGCGGATTCGATCGCCGCGCACGGGGTTCGCCTATCCATCCCGGCGCGCAACAACGCGGCCACGATGTCGTTGAGCCGCCGCATGCCCATATAGATCACAATCGTCATCCGCGTGGCAACGAGCGCCGCCCAATCGGGCTCGCCGCTGCCCGCGCCATGCCCTGTGACGAACACGACGCCTTGCGCGTGATCGCGGTGCGTGACCGGAATCCCGATGGCCGCCGGCGCCGCAATACCCGCCGTGATGCCGTTGACGATCTCAACCTGAATCCCAGCCTCCTGCAGCGCCTGCTGTTCTTCACCGCCACGGCCAAACACAAACGGATCGCCGCCTTTCAGACGGGCAACGCTGCGCCCGGCGCTCACATGCTCGAGCATCATGGCGACGATGCCAGCCTGCGGCGTCGACGGATGCCCACCGCGTTTGCCGACATACACGACTTGGGCATCGGCGCGCGCAAACTGCAAAATCTCAGGGTTCACCAGATCGTCGACCAGCACGACGTCGGCTTGCGCCAGCGCGCGGGTCGCCTTGAGCGTCAGCAGCTCGACGTCGCCGGGACCGGCGCCGATCAGCCAGGCGCGGCTCATCGTGGCGCGCATGGCGCGAGCCACGTCATGACAGGACGGGAAGAAAACGGGCGGGGCGCTCCACAGGCGCGCCTGCGGGTATGTTGGGTCATGCGATGCCACATATCATGCGCGACGGCCTGCGCGGCAAGTTGCCCGCAACCCGTCACGCTCAGGCGCCATTTATCCGTTCCCCGCGGATCAGGCGGTCGGCGACCGTGACGTTCGCCCCTCGGCGTCTGGCCGGTATCCGGGCTGACAACCTCATACGATTCACCTTCCCGCCTGCATCACGCGGACAGTGGCCTCGAACCGGATGTGCGGCGCTGCAGGGCCGCAGGTTGCTTACCGTTGCGGGGACAGCACAGGTTTCGCGCAAATGCACGCTTCCTGTTTCCCGTTTAACTGCACATGCGAGCGCACGTGCTGGCACCAAACGCGCGCATACAATATCACAAGCACTGACCGAAGTCGCCCGGGCGTTTCCTTGACGCGCCGGGCTCGCGGGCCTAAACTCCCACGCACTTTGGTGCTCGCGCGCGCATTCCTGCGCACGCAGTTAAACGGGAAACAGGGTGCCCACTTTCTAGAGACCGGGCCAACCTGTGCTGCCCCCGCAACGGTAAGCGAAGGCATCGCGCAAGCGGTGCAGAGCCGGCTTCAATGTCTGCGCGCAAGGTCGCGCACACATGTAACCACTGGGCGAGAAATCACTCGCCTGGGAAGGGGAAGCGGCGCTTTCGCCAGCCCGGATACCGGCCAGAGAAAAGGGTTGGCGCCGCGGGGATGCGGCGTTTCGTCCACGACTTCATTGCGTTTTCCTGTTGCCGCTGCAACGCCGTTCATCGTCCCCGTGTTTCGCTTGTCCTGAGTGTCCTATTGGTCCTGGTGCCGCGTCCGTGTTGCCATGGCGGAGCGAGACCATGTGTTCAGGTACGAAACCGGGTTCGTCGTGCGGAGATTGCCGCGCAATGGGCGGCGGGCAATGCGGTTCGTGTTGGCATTCATTGAGTCTGTCGACCGTTCGCAAAGGAGCAAGCGTGCTCAAATCAGTTTCCCGTCTTTTCAACGATAGTCCGGCCGAGCTGCGCAGCAAGATCACCGGCATCTACGTATTGTTGTTTGCGTTCAATATTGGTGCATGGGTGTGGGCTTTCATGGCCTTTCACGGCCAGCCGGTGCTGCTCGGTACCGCGTTGCTTGCTTACACATTCGGCTTGCGCCATGCGGTGGATGCGGACCATATCGCCGCTATTGACAACGTCACGCGCAAGCTGTTGCAGGAGCGGCGCAACCCGCTCGGCGTGGGCTTTTTCTTTTCGCTCGGGCATTCGACGGTGGTGATCGTCATGTCGGTTGCAGTGGCGGTGACGGCCGCGTCGCTGTCCAATCACTTCGACCAGATGAAGGAACTGGGCAGCGTCATCAGTACGCTGGTGTCGGCGTTCTTCCTGTTCCTGCTTGCTGCAGCGAACATGATTATCCTGGTGGCGGTGTATCGCACCTTTCGCGCGGTACAGCGCGGCGAGCCGCTGGTCGAAGAGGATCTCGATCTGCTGCTCGGCAATCGCGGCTTTCTGGCGCGGCTGTTCCGGCCACTGTTTCGTCTCGCCTCGCGTAGCTGGCATATGTATCCGATCGGCTTCCTGTTCGGGCTGGGTTTCGACACAGCCACTGAGATCGCCTTGTTCGGTATCTCGGCGACGCAAGTGTCGGGCGGCATGTCGTTCTGGTCGGTGATGGCGTTGCCGGTGTTGTTTACCGCGGGCATGTCGCTCGTCGATACGACCGACGGCATCATGATGATGGGCGCGTATAAATGGGCGTTCGTGCGGCCAATCCGCAAGATTTACTACAACATGACCATCACGTTCGTGTCGGTGCTGGTTGCGGTGGTGATCGGCGGCATCGAGACGCTCGCGCTGGCCGCCGACAAACTGGCATTGAAGGGACCGTTGTGGGATTTCATCGGCATGCTGTCAGACCATTTCGGTATGCTCGGCTACATGGTGATCGGCCTGTTCCTGCTGAGCTGGATCGTGTCAGCGTTGATTTATCGCCTGAAGCGCTATGACGAGATCGATGTGAAGCTGTCGGCCTGAACCCGCGGCTCGCGCAGTGCGGGCGCGTACCTGAAGATGCAACACCTTTGGATGGAATAACCATGCAGAATCCCATGCGCAAGATCCCTGTAACCGTTGTGACGGGCTTCCTCGGTAGCGGCAAAACCACGCTGCTGCGGCATATTCTTCAACACGCAGGCGGCAAGCGCATTGCGGTGATCGTCAACGAGTTCGGCGAACTCGGCATTGATGGCGAGATCCTCAAGGGCTGCGGAATCGGTTGCGACGAAAACGGCAATGAAACCGTTGGCCAGCTCTACGAACTGGCCAACGGTTGCCTGTGCTGCACCGTGCAGGAAGAGTTTTTCCCGGTGATGGAGAAACTGGTGGAGCGCCGAGACCGGATCGATCACGTGCTGATCGAGACCTCGGGTCTCGCGTTGCCGAAACCGCTCGTGCAGGCGTTTAACTGGCCGGCCATCAAAGGCAGCTTCACCGTCGACGCGGTGGTGACGGTGGTAGACGGCCCGGCCACCGCAAGCGGACAGTTCGCCGACAACCCGGTAGCGGTAGATGCGCAGCGGAAGGCCGACGAAAACCTCGATCATGAATCGCCACTGCATGAACTCTTCGAAGATCAACTCTCCGCTGCGGATCTCGTGATCCTCAACAAGACCGATCTGCTCGACGACGCGCAGCAAGACGCCGTCGAAGCGTTGATTCGCGAAGAGATTCCGCCGCAGGTCAAGGTTGTGCGCGCGCATAAGGGGCAACTGGACCTGCATACGCTGCTCGGCCTCGAAGCGGCCTCGGAAGCGACGATTCACCTGCGCCACGATCATCACGGTTCTGCGGACGATGCGGACCACCACCATGATGAATTCGATTCGGTGGTGGTGCAGACGCAGGCGCCCTCGCGCGAGGCGGTGATTGCCGCGCTACAAAGCCTCGTTGAAACAAACACCATCTATCGGGTCAAGGGTTTTGCGGCGCTGCCGGGCGCACCAATGCGGCTCGTGATTCAAGGCGTGGGCCGCCGTTTCGACAGCTATTTCGACCGTCGCTGGCAAGCGGATGAGGCCCACCTGAGCCGTTTCGTGCTGATCGGCGAGGACCTCGATCAGGCCGCTCTGCAACGCGCATTCGATGCGGCGTTGAACACCGAAACGCAACAGGCGTAATCGATCATGCATCTGCTGCGCACCACGCCGGGTGGTTTCGTCGACGACACCCAGGGTGTCATCCGCATCGATCAGCGGCCCGCCGAGATCGTGGTGCTCAGCTCCGCGGACACGACGCTGTCGTTGCTCGCGAGCGTGGTGCCGCGGCTCGGTGAACTGGGTGAGGGGTTTCCGAGCGTGCGGCTGGCGAACGTGACGTATCTGCGGCAGCCCGCTTCGGTCGATTTTTACGTCGATGACGTGTTGCAACATGCACGGGTCGTCGTCGTCGATCATCTTGGCGGCGAGGCGTACTGGCCGTATGGGATCGAGCAGGTCGTCGCGCTTGCCGAACGCAAGCAGCAGGTGCTCGCGATGTTTTCCGGCGATCTGCAGGAAGATCCGAACCTGCGTGCGCGCAGCACGGCGGATGCTGCGCTATGTCATCAGCTATGGCGCTACCTTCGCGAAGGCGGCCCGCAGAATGCCGAGGCGTTTCTGCGGTGCATCGCCTATCGTTCGCTGGGTTGGGGACATGAGCCTGCTGCCCCGCGCGTGCTGCCTGCGGCAACGCTTTATCATCCGGAACACGATCTGCCGACCGTTGCCGACTGGCAGGCGCGTTGGCGCGCCGATGCGCCGGTGGTGGCGATCCTGTTCTACAAGGCGCATCTGCAAGCGGCCAATACCGCTGTTTTCGACGCGCTGATCGACGCACTTGAAGCGCAAGGCCTCAACCCGCTGCCGATTGCGATCACCTCGCTCAAGGACGCAATGAGCCGCGAGGTCCTCCAGCAGTTGTGCGCGCAACATGACGTGGCGCTCGTGCTGAACACGACTGCGTTCGCCGCAACGGCGATCGACGACCCCGAACCGCTCGCGTTGGCCGGCGATGCACCCGTCATGCAGGTGATACTGAGCGGCGGTAATCGTGATGACTGGGTCAAGGACAATCAAGGGCTGAACTCGCGCGACATCGCCATGCATATCGCGCTGCCTGAAGTGGACGGCCGCATCATCACCCGCGCCATCAGCTTCAAGGGCCTCGCCTACCGGTGTCCGCATACCGAAGTGGACGTGGTGCGCTATCAGCCGGATCACGAACGCATCGCCTTTCTGGCGGAATTGGGCCGCCGCTGGTGCCGGCTGCGCCGGCTCGACAACGGGGACAAGAAACTCGCTCTCATCCTCGCGAACTATCCGATGAGCGAAGGGCGTATCGGTAACGGCGTGGGGCTTGATACGCCGGCGTCAGTGGTTGGCATCCTCGAGATGCTGGCGGCCGAAGGCTATCGTGTCGCCGGATTGCCGGAGAATGGCGACGCCTTGCTGCGTCAACTGACGCAAGGCGTGACCAACGACCCGGTGGTGCGCGACCTGCGGCCCGCGTTGCAGAGTTTCGCGCTGGACGACTATCTGACGCACTTCGCGCGTCTGCCCGCCGAGGCGAGAGAGGCATTGAACGCGCGCTGGGGTGCGCCCGAACAGGACCCGACGCTGCGGCGCGGCCGCTTCATGATTGCGGGCTGGCGCTGCGGCAATGTGTTCGTCGGCATCCAGCCGTCACGCTCACGCGAGCAGGGCGACTACGCGAGCTATCACGACGCCGACCTGGTGCCGCCGCACGCGTATCTCGCGTTCTACTTCTGGCTGCGTCATCAGTTCGGGATCGATGCCGTCGTTCATGTCGGCAAGCATGGCAACCTCGAATGGTTGCCAGGCAAAAGCGTGGCGTTGAGCAACGCGTGCTGGCCCGATCTGATCCTTGGGCCGCTGCCGCATCTGTATCCGTTTATCGTCAACGATCCGGGCGAGGGCAGTCAGGCGAAGCGCCGTGCGCAGGCGGTGATCATCGATCATCTGATGCCCCCGCTCACACGAGCGGAGAGCTACGGGCCGCTGCAGGATCTCGAGCGTCAGGTCGACGAATACTATGAAGCGCTGATGGTCGATTCGCGCCGCGCCAAACTGCTCAGGCGCACGATTCTCGCGACCATCGTCGAGCATCGCCTGCACGACGAACTGAGTCTGAAGGAGCCTGACGGCCAGGACGCCGAAGACGCGCTGCTGACACGCGTCGATGCGTGGCTGTGCGAACTGAAGGAAGCGCAGATCCGCGATGGCCTGCACACATTTGGCCACTCGCCGCAGGGTGTGCAGCGCCGCGATACGCTACTCGCGCTGGGCCGCTTTCCCGTTGGCGATGGACGGGGCAGGCAAGCGGGCCTCGTGGATGCGCTGGCGCGAGATCTGCAGATGGACCCTCTGTTCGATCCGCTCTCGGCGGACTGGTCGGTGGTGTGGGAAGGACCGCGCGCCGGGATATTGCAGCAGGTCAGCGACGCGCCGTGGCGGCACAACGGCGATACGCGCGAGCGCCTTGAATTGCTCGCAAGCGAATTGCTACGTGAGTTCTGCGGCGACCGCTTGGATTCAACTGTGACGCTACCCGCCACAGGGACGTTGCCGCAAACCGAACTCGTGCTCGAACGTCTGCGGCAGGATGTGCTGCCGCGCCTCGACGCTTGCGGCCCTGAGGAGATGCGGCACCTTAAACGCGGTCTGGAAGGACGTTTTGTGCCGCCGGGACCGAGCGGCTCGCCTTCGCGTGGCCGGCCTGATGTGTTGCCCACGGGCCGCAACTTTTACTCGGTCGATACGCGGGCAATTCCGACCCAGGCGGCCTGGTCCCTGGGCCTGAAATCGGCACAGCAACTGATCGAGCGTCACCTGCAGGAGCATGGCGATTACCCGCGTGCGATCGGCCTCTCAGTCTGGGGCACGGCAACCATGCGCACCGGCGGCGACGACGTCGCCCAGGCGTTAGCCTTGCTCGGCGTGCGGCCGAAGTGGGCGCCCGGCAGCCATCGCGTGACCGACTTCGAGATCATGCCGATCGCCGCGTTCGACCGGCCACGAATCGACGTGACGCTACGGGTTTCAGGGTTCTTCCGCGATGCATTTGCCAACGTGATGCATCTGTTCGACGCGGCGGTGCAGGCCGTCGCCGAGCTCGATGAACCCGAGGACGTGAATCCGATCCGGGCACGCGTGCTGCGCGAGCGCGATGCGTTGGTTGCGCGCGGCATGGATGCCGCCGAGGCGCGCAAACGCGCCGGCTGGCGGGTCTTCAGCGCACGACCGGGTGCGTACGGCGCGGGTCTGCAGGAGATCATCGACACGCAGCAGTGGCAAACCGACGCCGATCTCGCGAACGCGTACCAGGCATGGGGCGGCTACGCGTACACGCAAAGGAGCGCAGGCGAGGAAGCGCGCCACGCATTCGGCACGCGGCTCGCTGCGATGGACGTGGTGCTGCAGAATCAGGACAACCGCGAGCACGACGTGCTCGATTCGAACGACTACTACCAGTTCCAGGGCGGCATGGTCGCGGCCGTGCGGCATCTGGCCGGCAACCAGCCGCAGGTGTATCACGCGGACCATAGCAACCCGAACGCGCCGCGCGTGCGCACGTTGCATGAGGAAATTGCCCGTGTGATCCGTTCACGCGTCGTCAATCCGAAGTGGCTCGACGGCGTGAAGCGGCATGGTTACAAAGGGGCGGCGGAAATTGCCGCCACCGTGGACTATCTGTACGGCTACGACGCCACCGCACGCGTGATTGCCGACCATCAATACGCGCTCGTCACCGACGCCTACCTGAACGACGCCGGCACGCGCGAGTTCTTGCAGCAGCACAATCCACATGCACTGCATTCGGTGTGCGAGCGTCTGCTGGAAGCGATGCAGCGCGGGTTGTGGCAGGCGCCGGGCGACTATCGCGCACAAGTGGAACAGCATCTGCTCGCGAGCGAGCAGCACATTGAAGGAATACGACAGTGAACGCATCGACGGAGCTTCGCGACCCGCCCGTTACGCGACCCGCATTTCCGTTTGCCGCGCTGGTTGGACAAGCGCGGTTGCAGCAGGCGCTGCTGCTTGCGGCCATCGATCCGGGCCTCGGCGGTGTGCTGGTGAGCGGTCCGCGCGGCACCGCCAAATCGACGGCTGCGCGAGCGCTCGCAGAACTGCTCCACGAAGGCCAGCTCGTGACCTTGCCGCTTGGCGCGAGCGAGGATCGCCTGATCGGCACGCTCGATATCGAAGGCGCGTTGCGCGACGGCTCAGTGCGCTTTTCGCCCGGGCTGCTGGCGAGGGCGCATCGTGGCGTGCTGTATGTCGACGAAGTCAACCTGTTGCCCGATACGCTCGTCGACGCACTGCTCGACGCGGCGGCGAGCGGCGTCAATACGGTCGAGCGCGACGGCATTTCGCACAGCCACGCGGCGAGCTTTGTGCTGATCGGCACGATGAATCCGGAGGAAGGCGAGTTGCGGCCGCAACTGATCGACCGCTTCGGTTTGATGGTCGAGTTGGAGAACTGTTTCGATCCACTGGTGCGTCAGCAGATCGTCAAGGCGCGGCTCGCGTTCGATCTCGATCCGCACGGTTTCCGCACCGCCTGCGCGCAACAGCAGGGTGCATACGTGCAGCGCATTCATGCGGCGCGCGAGGCGCTGCCCGGGCTTGGCTTCGACGATGAGGTGCATGCCCATGTCAGCGCGTTATGCATCGCCGCCGCCGTGGATGGCTTGCGTGCCGATCTGGTGATGCTGCGTGCCGCGCGTGCTTTGGCCGCCCTCGAACAGGCGGCCGCGGTGACGACGGAACATGTCGAACGCGTCGCCGAAGCGGTGTTGCAGCATCGCAGGCACACGCGTGATGCCGCGTCGCAGGCGGAGGCGCCCGCACAGGCGCCATCACAAACCAATGGCCAGACTGCTGCGCCACCAGAGGACGCTCAGGCGACGAGTGATAGCGACTGGGGTTATCTGCCGCCGGAGCCGACCGGCACGGCTAGCGTTAAAGGCGTGATCCCGCTCAACGCAAAAAAACGCTGAGCCATCGGGAGGGCGCCGCCGCTGACTCGCGCAGCGGTTTCCGATGGCGAAGAGGCGCTGGTGCGGCGGCTCGTGGAGAGGGGCAAGGAAAGCGCATCGCCTGGCCGCAGACGTTCGCCGCCAAACGGCACGAGCGTCTGCGCGCCGGGCATCTGCGTTTTGTTCCGGCGGCGCCGCACGGCGGCGTGCTGCACTGCTTCGTGCTCGACTGTTCCGGTTCGATGCTGGCGGGACAACGGCTTGCGCTAGCGAAAGGGCTGCTCGTCGCACTGTTCGATCGCGCCAGGTCGGCCCGCGCCGAGGCGGCGCTGGTGTGCTTTGGCGGCGCAGGGGCGGACGTCTGCTTTACACCTGCCGTGCCGCGCTGGTGGAATGAGCGCTGGCTGCAACCGGTGGGCGGCGGTGGCGGCACGCCACTGGCAGCCGGTGTGAGCAAGGCGGCGCGCCTGCTCGAGTGCGCCGCGCGCAGGAAGCCAGCGCAGCAACGCTGGCTTTGGGTATTGACCGACGGGCGCAGTCGTGACGTGCCGATACGTCCCACCGAGGCCGATCAGGTCGTGATTGTGGACTTCGAACGCGGCGCGGTGCGGCTCGGGCGCTGCGAGCAACTTGCGCAGGCTTGGGGCGCGATGCGGGCCACACCGGATGATCTGATCGCTTGGCGGCGCGCTTCATAAAACCCGAGAACGCGCCGCGTCACTTTGAGCACCGTGATCAGCGACGAGCGGGGCGCCTCGACGCCGCCCGCTGGGTCAACCAGATGCCTCTATCGTTTACTTCGATCCATTGGTCCAGTAGAGCACATCGTCTTGCCGATCGAAGACGAATACCTTCATGGCCATCTGCTGCGCTGTGTCGAGCCGGTCGAACTCGAGTCCGTGCACAGCGGGTTCACCGGCAGCGCCTTTTTGCACGTTTCGGATGATGGCCGTGGTCTCGATGCGGGTGTCGAGGTCCTTCGACTTGAGCGCAAACGCCACGCGCAAGCGATCGCCGATCTGCCCGAGCGCCCAGGACGCTGCGAGCGACATGCCAAGCGCGCTGATGCCCTTGGCGAGCGCGATCCCTTCATAGGTGTCGCCGGTTTCGCCGATTCCGTAGCGGACCGCCAGTCGCGTACGTACCCGGATCGAGTTACGCTCGCGCAGACGCCGGATCACGCCGGGCTTCGAGAGAACGATATAGTCGAACGGCGACTGACAAACCGCATCGACCGTGCACACGAAGCGGAACACGGCCTGACTGGCGATCACGACGATCTCCACGTTTTCGCCCAGACCGAGCGGCACGATTTTTCCTTCGTGCAGCGGCGGCGTTGCGAACAACGCCTCGTTCCGCGCAAAGCCGATGATGCGGCCAGGATGCATCGGCCCCGCGCTGCCAGGTTGCAGGCGCACACCGATCAGCGCGCCGATCGTCAGATGCATGTCTTTGACCGACAGCGACTCGGCGGTATGGGGCTTGTTTGCGGCTGTGGTGCTGTTCGCCGGGTTCGCCTCGGACACGTCGCCGCGCCGCGGCTTGAAGTGGTCGAACAGGAACTTGCGCTCCTCGACGCTGACGAGGATTGCGCCGGCGTCGAACAGCAGCGTGCCGTCGCTATCGACGATGGGCCAGTCGAGCGGCGTGCCGACCGGTACGGTGTCGAGGGTCAGCGCGGCCGGCGCTGTCTCGACGGGTGAGTCCACGGTATCTTCGTTCATAGGTTTTGAGTTTGCGAAGTGAGTGGCGGGTAACGGGTATTAACGTCATCCCTTGGTTGAAAGTTTAATCCTTTCTTTCAGCGGGTAAACACGCCCGATGAATCACCTGGTCATTACCTCACTCGTACCACCGCGGCGTATACACCCACTCACCCTGCACACTACGTGTAAACCCACGCGTCGTAGACGAACCCAGAATCACCATGGTCCGCATATCGACATCCGACGAACGCAACTCGCCGAGCGTAGTGGTCCTCAGAGAAGAACCGGGCCGGCCAATATCCCGCCCCAGCACCACTTTCGTCGCAGGCGCCCGGTATTCACGCACAATGTCGAGTGCCTTATCCAGTTGCCATGGCCGTGCCCGCGAAATCGGGTTATAGAACGCCATCACCAGATCGGCCTGCGCCGCGTGCCGGAGCCGCGTTTCGATGATCGACCACGGCTTGAGGTTATCGGACAGGGACAGCATGCAGAAATCGTGCCCCAGCGGCGCGCCCGCTTGCGCGGCGGTGGCCATTGCGGCGGACACCCCTGGCACGATGTTGAGCTCGACCGCATCCCAGCGCGGATCATCGGAAGTATCGAGCGCTTCGAGCACCGCAGTGGCCATTGCAAACACACCCGGATCGCCGGAAGAAACCACGACCACCGCGCGGCCTGTACTGGCCAGTTCAAACGCGTGACGCGCACGCTGCATCTCTTCGCGGTTGTCCGTGCAATGCAACTGCTGGTCCGCGCGAAACGGCCCGGTCATGTTTACGTAGGTTTCGTAGCCGAGCACATCGGTTGCCCCGTTTAACGCGCTGCGTGCCGCAGGCACCATCAGCTCCGCACTGCCGGGGCCGAGGCCAATGACGGTCAGGCGACCGCGTGCGCGGCCTACCGTGTTGGGATCGATGGGCGTGCGGCCCAGCGCGAGGACGATGCCGTTGGCAGCGTCGCGAGGGAGCATCTCGTAGGGCACACGCATGGCAGCCTGAAGGAGATGCCGCGGGTCTGGCGTGGACGGGCTCGCAGGCGTCTCTGCGCACCCCACGTCATGGGTGGTAGCGTGACCGTCGACCTGTTCAGCGTGGTGGGCCATGTCTGCTGCTAGCGGTCGCACGCCGCCGGCGGCCTGTGCTTCGACAAATCTTAGTGGCACACCCAATGTCTCGGCGGCCTCGATAAACGTGCTATCGCCCATCCTCGCCGCTGGCGCAAGCAGCGCGGCCAGCGAAAGCGGTGCAAGCCCATGAACATCCAGCGTTTCCCGGACCTGTTCGGCAATACGCTCGCCAGAACCCCACACCACGGCGATCACACTCCGCGGATGAATCACCAGCTCATCCACACGTCCGCCCCACGCTTTAGGCGTCACGCGAATCGCGAGCCTTGCCGAACTCGCACGCGGCAGTTGCGCATCGTCGAGCCACGGCGCGTCGCCTTCGATCCGCGTGCTTTCACCGGCCAGCAGATCCGATACAAAACGTTTGCCTTGGGCAAGACTCGCCAACGCATAGCCTTCCGGCGGATTAAGCACGCAGGTGCCGAAGCGCAACTCGCCGCTCGTCGTGATCGCGGGTGACACCTCCAGCGCAGCGGCAATCTCCCTTGCCATCACGTTCACGCCTGCCAGGCCACCGAGCAACGGCACGACTGCGCTGCCGTCTTCAGCCACGGCCAGCACCGGCGGCTCCACGCCCTTGTTGGCAAGCAACGGCGCCACACAGCGGATCACAATACCCGCCGCGCACAAGGCGATAACCGGCGTACCGCGTGCATACAGTTCACGCAGATGCGCCCCGAGTTCGGCATAGGCGACATCAGCCTCGACACGTCCCTGCAGCGCATGCACCTGCGCGCCGGGATAACATGCCTGCACACGCCGCGCCGTAGCCAGCGCCCCCGCGCCCAGAATCACGATCGCGGGTGGATTCATCCTTGCCATTTTTCCCCCGGCACCACCAGCAGAGAAAAGTACGGCGACGCCATCGGATCGACTTCATCGAGCGGCACGATGCGCTGGCTCGCCATCGTCGCGCGCTCCACGTAAAGCGCACGGTGCGCGAGCCCCAGCTCGCCGAGTACGCGCCGCACCTTGTCGAAATTGCGCCCGAGCTTCATCACGACGGCGGCATCTGCATCGGCAAGCCGTCGCCGCAGTTCATCTTCCGGCAATACGCCAGACAGCACAGAGAGACTCTGGTTGCGATACACCAGTGGCGAGCCGAGCACGGCCGCACCGCCGAGCATCGAACACACGCCCGGCACGACTTCCGCTTCAAAGCGCGCCGCCAGGCGGTCGTGCAGGTACATATACGAGCCGTAGAAAAACGGGTCGCCTTCGCAGATCACCGCAACATCGCGCCCGGCGTCGAGATGACCGGCGACGATTTCGGCCGCGGTGTCGTAGAAGTCCGCAATGATTGCTTCGTAGGAAAGCGGCGGCTCCAATGCTTCGGTCGTCACCGGATAGACCAGCGGCAAATGGCGCTGCGCTTCGCTCAGATGCGCCTCGATAATGCTGAACGCGTTGCCTTTCTTGCCCTTGGCAACAAAGTAGGCGACGACCGGTGCCGCCTTAAGCAAGCGCAGCGCTTTCAGCGTGATCAACTCGGGGTCGCCAGGGCCGACGCCGAGTCCGTAGAGACGTCCTTGCACGGTCATTTATTCGACCTCCGCAGCAAGTGCGTTCACCGCGGCCGCGGCCATCGCGCTGCCGCCGCGCCGTCCCTGGACGATCACGTAAGGTACGCCGCGGCTATCTTCGGCCAATAGCGCTTTCGATTCCGCCGCGCCGACGAAGCCCACTGGAAAGCCGAGAATCAGTGCAGGGCGGGGCGCGCCGGCGTCGAGCATCTCGAGCAGATAGAAGAGCGCGGTGGGTGCATTGCCGATCACCACGACGCTACCCGCCAGATGCGGCCGCCACAGTTCGAGTGCGGCAGCCGAACGGGTATTACCAAGTTCGCGCGCGAGAGGCGGCACTGAGGGATCGCCCAGCGTGCAGATCACCTTGTTGCCGGCAGGCAGGCGCGCACGCGTGATGCCCTCGGCGACCATGCGCGCATCGCACAGAATCGGCGCGCCGTCCAGGAGCGCCTGGCGGCCCGTCGTGCCTGCGCCGGCAGAGAAACGCAATTCCTCGATCACGTCGACCATGCCGCAAGCATGGATCACCCGCACGGCGAGTTTTTCGAGGTCGGCGGGGATGCGCGACAGGTCGGCCTCCGCGCGGATCGTCGCGAAGGATTGGCGATAGATCTCCTGACCGTCGCGGATGTAATCAAGCATCAAAGGGGCTCCGGGCCAACCGTTCGAGTTCGGCGGCGGCCTGTTCAATCGTCAGATGATGCGCGACGCACTGGCCAAAACCGGGCCGGTCGTCGTCGCGTCGATAAAGGTCGTAGTGGCGGGGTGTCACCGCCAGCAGCGTGTAGGGCGCGCGGTGCGCAGCCGCGCATGAGCGCGGACAGCCGCTCAGGTGAACCTGTTCGACGCCCGCGGGCAAACGGGTGGCGAGGTGCAGGGCATCGGCCTTGGTGTCAGCGAGGCTCTTTGCGCAACCAGTCGAACCGGCGCAGGCGATGAGCCGGGCGAGCGGTTGCGTGGGCTCGCAGGCGAGACCGAGCGTGCGCAGGCGTGCGAGGACGGACGGCACGGCGTCGCTGGGGACGTCCGGCAGGAGCACGCTTTGCCACGGCGTCATGCGCAAGCTTGCGTTGCCCGAGTCCTCGGCAAGCGCTGCGAGCGCGCGCAGCATCGCGACGTCGAGACGCCCGAGCGGCGGCTGCCCGCCCACATGGCATGTGTCCGCAACCTGCTGAGGATGTGCGCCGAAGCGCAGCGACGCGTCGGCGCGCGCGCGGCGCCACGCGGCGAGCGCCGGATCGCGCAACAGCGGGAAATCGAGGTAACGCTGGACGTGCTGCAAGACAACTTCCACGGGATGAACCGCAAGCAGGTGCCGCATTCGGGTGTGCTCGGGCGCAGCCAGATCGACGAAGGTATGCAGCAATGCGCTGACGAGAGAGACGACTTGTGAGGGCCGCACTGCGGCCAGCGCGAGCGTGCTGACCGCGCCGCCCGGAGCCGCGGGTCCTGACGCTAAAGTGCCGGTTTCGTCGCGCGGCACGACCGGCGCGGATGCCGGGCGAGGCTCCACTGCACCGGGCAAACAGGTCGAGGTTTCTGCACGCTCAACCGGCGGACACCCAGCCAGCCCAAAAGCGAACCGCACCCCATCGGCCTGATCCACCGCCGCGAACCAGACATCGTGCGGATGCTCGAGCATCGCCAGACGCTCGCCGCCATCCAGCAGCAACGCGAACTTCGGCGATAGCGCAGCGAAACGCGGCTCCGCTTGCAATACGGCGAGAATCTCGGCGGCGAGGGCGAAGGTGTCGAACAGCGCATACGGATCGCGCCCTGCACTCGGGCTCACCATCAGGTTGCGCACGTCATCCGCCGCTGACGCAGCGGCTTCGATCTGCTCGTCATAGGCCAACGCCGCAGGTCCAAGCCCGGCCTTCACGAGTTGCTCGATCAACGCGGCCTCATGCCCGGCGCGCACGCCGCGGACCTGCAGATTCGCGCGGTTGGTGACTTCGATGACGCCCGCTGCATGCCGCCCGGCCGCCTCAGCAATCGCAAGCGCCTGAGCGGCTTGCAGTACCCCGCCGGGCAGCTTGATGCGGCAGATGCCGCCATCGCGCGCGGCCACGATGCGCAGCAACCCGGGACAGGCCGAAGGTCGGGTGGCAGCAGGCGTGGCGGCGGAGGACGAAGCGTGATTCAAGAGAGCACCGGGTTAGCGTCGCGCGACGGCCCGAGCATCCCCATCAGGAGGAAATGCTGCGGCATCGGTACACCCCGCCCGATGTTGGCTTGCACGAACAGTCTGGCCGGCAGGTCTCCTGGCTGGCAGGTCGTGGTCCGTGCCGGCCTTCCCGGTGGAACCAGTGGCGCAAAATCAGGCGCGGACGCGCTGCATACAGTTGCGGGGGCAGCCACAGTGGCACTGTGTTCCCTGTTAGGCCCCGAAGGGCACCGGCGACACGGTATTATGCCTTTTTTCGAACAGCACAACGATGCTGCGGCCTTGATTGGCGCGCCGCAGCGGATCAATTGAAGATCAAGTATGAGGATGGATTCATGCCGGCATGGCTGACCGTGGTGGGCATAGGCGAGGACGGTTTTGCCGGTTTGGGACGCCCGGCGCGCCGCGCGCTGCTCGAGGCCGCCGTGGTGTACGGCGGCGAGCGGCATCTCGCGATGCTGCCCGCGCGCCTCGCCGCGCGCCGCGAAGCCTGGCCGCGTCCTTTCGACATCGCGCCTGTGTTGGCGCAGCGTGCCCTGCACGATGGCGCCGTGTGCGTGCTGGCAAGCGGCGACCCCATGCTGTTTGGCGTGGGCGCCACGCTCGCTCGCCAGTTGCCTGCCGGCGAACTGCGCGTGCTGCCGGCGCCTTCGTCGTTGTCGCTGGCAGCGGCGCGCCTCGGCTGGCCGTTGCAGGAGGTGGCGACGGTTTCGCTAGTGGGGCGGCCGCTTGCCACGCTGAACGCGCAGTTGCATGAGGGTGCGCGGCTCATCGTGCTGAGCGCGGACGGCGGTACACCTGCGGCACTGGCGGCACTGCTGACTTCGCGCGGCTTCGGAGCGACCCGCATGGTCGTGCTTGAACATCTCGGCGGCGAACGGGAACGGCGGCTCGATGGCCGCGCCGACACATGGTCGGGTGAGGCAGTGGCGGCGTTGAACCTGGTTGCGCTGGAGTGCCGCGCCGCCGATGGTGCGCCGCGTTTGCCGCTCACGCCCGGCTTGCCTGACGACGCGTTTCGCCACGATGGCCAGTTGACCAAGCGCGATGTCCGGGCGATTACCCTCGCGCGGCTTGCGCCGACGCCGCGCGAATTACTGTGGGATGTGGGCGCGGGCAGCGGATCGATCGGCATCGAATGGATGCGCACGCATCCGGGCTGCCGTGCCATCGCCATCGAGGGGCATCCCGAGCGCCAGCGTTTTATCGAACACAACCGCGACGCGCTCGGCGTGCCAGGTTTGCAACTGGTTGCGGGCAGGGCGCCTGAGGCGCTCGATGGATTGGCCGCGCCCGATGCGGTTTTTATCGGCGGCGGCGTAACCGTGCCGGGTGTGCTCGACGCCTGCTGGATGCGATTGCGGCCGGGCGGGCGGCTGGTCGCCAATGCGGTGACGTTGCAGGGCGAGGCCGCGCTCGTCGCGTGGCGCGAGCAGTACGGCGGCACGCTGACGCGCATCACGCTGGCCGAGGCGCAGCCGCTTGGCGGCTTCGATACGTGGCGTCAGGCGCTGCCCATTACGCTGCTCGAAGCCGGCAAGCCGCGCGGCGAAGCGGGCGACCTGTCGTGTGACCGTGCCGAAAACCCTGTGGACGGTCCGGTGAAAGAGCCGGCGGACGACGCATCGTGATGCGCGACGAAACGCCCGAACAGCCGGCGCCGCTGCGCAGCGGCTACACCACCGGAAGCTGCGCGACGGCAACCTCGCTCGCGGCCGCACGGCTGCTGCTGGGCGGGATCGTCAGCGAGGTCGCGGAGATCGTGTTGCCCAAAGGCAAGCATGTGCCGCTGCCGCTGGTGTTTTGCCGGTTGAGCGTTGACGGCGCGGAAGCCGGCACCGTCAAGGATGCGGGCGACGATCCCGATGTGACACACGGCGCGGTGGTGTTCGCGCGGGTGCGGCTGCGTGCCGAACCGGGTGTGAGCTTTCACGCGGGGCCGGGGGTGGGTACGGTGACGCGGGCAGGGCTGACGCTGCCGGTTGGCGAACCCGCTATCAATCCGGTGCCGCGGCGCATGATGACCGAACACCTTGCCGACCTCGCCGCTGAGTACGGCTATGCAGGCGGCTTCGAAGTGACAATCGGCGTCGAAGGCGGTGAAGAACTGGCGCTGAAAACGATGAATCCGCGGCTGGGGATTCTCGGCGGGTTGTCGATTCTCGGCACCACCGGGATTGTGCGGCCGTTTTCGTGCTCGGCGTATATCGCCTCGATTCATCAGGGGATCGATGTCGCGCGCGCGAATGGTTATATGCATATCGCGGCGTGCACCGGTAATGCCAGCGAAGATGCAATGCGTGCCCATTACGGGCTGCCCGATATCGCACTGATCGAGATGGGTGATTATGTCGGCGCGGTGTTCAAGCATCTGCGGCGCGCGCCGGTCGAACGGCTAAGCGTGTGCGGCGGTTTCGGCAAGTTGAGCAAGCTGGCGGCGGGGCATCTGGATCTGCATAGCCGCAACTCGAGCATCGATCTTGCGCAACTTGCCGCGTGGGCGGCCGGACAGGGCGCCGATGCCGCGCTGCAAGAGGCGATCCGCGCGGCCAATACGAGTCAGCAGGCCGTGGCGCTTGCGCGTGAGCAAGGCGTGCCGTTGGGCGATATTGTTTGCCAGCATGCGCTTGCCGTCGCGCGGGATATCGTGCCTGCTGAGGTCACGGTGGAGATGTTTGCAATCGATCGGCAGGGGAATATCGTTGGAGTGGCGAAGTAGAGGGTGTGGGCGTCGTGGCCTGGTAACCGTCGAACTGGATGATTGTTTTGGGCCTGTCACGCTCCGACTTGCGCGGAGGAAGCCGGACTCGTGTCGCAGGGTCGTGTTCAGGAATGACTATCTTACGCGGTCATTTTTGCTATAGTTGTGACTATGGTCAGATGACTATGGTTGAATTATGGACGGCAATCAAGTATCAAAATCGCAATTTAAGGCGAAGGCGCTGGAGTTCTTCCGTCAGGTCGAAGCATCTGGCGAAAGCGTGATCGTCACTGATCACGGCAAACCTGCGCTTGAAGTCCGGCCTTATCGGGCTTCGGAACGCAAGCCGCTCGACGTGTTGCGCAGCTCGGTGGTGCGCTACGAAAACCCAACCGATCCGGTAGCAGAGGGTGACTGGGAGGCATGGCAGTGATCGTTTTGGACACGCATGCGCTAGTCTGGTGGGTGTCTGCCGATCCGACGTTGAGCAAGAAGGCTAAAGCGGCCATTGAACGTGAGCTGGTCGGAGGTGAAATCATCATCTCATCAATTTCAGCGTGGGAAATTGCCATGCTGGTCGAACGCGAAAAGCTCGTATTGTCGATGGACGTGAGTAGTTGGCTCGATACGATCTCGGCAATTGAGGCCGTACGCTTCATGCCGGTCGATGTTGAGATCGCGACGAAGTCGGTCGATCTGCCCGGCGAATTTCACAAGGACCCCGCCAACCGGATGATCGTCGCAACTGCACGCAAGCTCGCGGTTCCCCTGGTGACGAAGGACGAGAAAATTCGTGCCTATGCCCATGTCAAAACCATTTGGTAGTCCACCAAAGTGCCGCCGTTTTGTCGGTCATCCGGAGGCATACAACAGTCGAGCCGTGGATTCTTGTGGTTGCAGCGGGTCTGTTTGACAGGCAGGCAAACGGGGATATTCTGTATGACTCTGTAAACCCATGACCCGCATCCTCTTACTCGGCGGCACCGGCGACGCCTTGCAGATCGCTCGTCAGCTCACCTCCGAACACGTCTACAGCCTCGCTGGACTGGGCAAGGTGCCGAGCGATCTCGCCTGTGCCGTGCGAGTCGGCGGCTTCGGCGGCAGCGAAGGCCTCGCCCGCTATCTGCAGGACGAACGCATCGGCTTGCTGGTAGACGCGACTCATCCTTACGCCGCGCAGATCAGCGCAAACGCGTTCACCGCGAGCCGGGCCGCAAACGTCCCTTGCTGGGCGCTGCACCGGCCAGGCTGGGAGCCCCAGGCCGGTGACGACTGGCGCATGGTCGACAACTGGGCCGAACTGATCTCTGCATTGATGCCGTTCACGCGCCCCCTCTTCACGCTCGGCCGCGAGCCGCTCGCGCATCTCGACGACATCCCGGCGCACCAGTACTGGACGATTCGCTGCCTCGACGCTTACCCAGGCAATGCGCAGGCGCACATCATCGACGCGCGCGGCCCCTTCACATGCGACGGCGAACGCGACCTGTTCACGGCGAGCCAGATCGACGTCGTCGTCAGCAAGAACAGCGGCGGCGCGGCAACCGAAGCAAAGCTCGAAGTAGCCTGTGAGCGCGGCCTGCCGGTCATCATGTTGCAGCGTCCGGCGCTGCCCACAGTGGAACGCGAATTTACGCGTCCTGCCGACCTGCTCGACGCGCTGCGAACCTTGTTTTCCTGACTGTTTACCGCATGGCGCGCGAAAGCGGCTCGCGCGCATCGGACCATCGAATCACGGAGTTTGCATGACGGTGTTTTTTATCGGCGCCGGTCCAGGGGACCCGGAGCTCATCACAGTGAAGGGACAGCGCCTCGTGCGCAATTGCCCGGTGATTCTGTACGCGGGCTCGCTCGTCCCGGCTGCCGTGTTGGAAGGTCACGTCGCCACGCAGGTCATGAACACAGCCGACCTCGATCTCGACCAGATCGTCGCGTTGCTGAAAGAGGCGCATGAAAACGGCCAAGACGTGGCACGCGTGCACTCCGGCGATCCATCCTTATATGGGGCGATCGGCGAGCAAATCCGCCGGTTGCGCGAGCTGAACATTCCGTACGAGATCGTGCCGGGCGTGACCGCCACGGCGGCCTGCGCAGCGGCACTCGGCTGCGAACTGACGTTGCCGGACATTTCACAGACGCTGATCCTGACGCGCTACGCCAGCAAGACAACGATGCCCGAAGGCGAGCAGCTCGGCGACCTGGCGCGGCATCGCGCGACGATGGCGATTCATCTCGGCGTACGGCATCTGGCGCGCATCGTCGATGAATTGCGGCCGCACTATGGCGACGATTGCCCGATCGCGGTGATCTACCGGGCGAGCTGGCCGGATGAGGAAAAGGTCACGGGCACGCTGGCCGATATTGTGGGCAAGGTGCAGTCGACCCACATCGAGAGAACCGCACTGATCCTGGTAGGCCGCGTGCTGGCGGCGGAGGGGTTCGCGGAGTCGACGCTGTACGCGAAGACGCCCGGCTAAACCACGTAGCGCCCCTCGCTCGATCACGCCAACGGAAACCGCCGTCCAGGCACAGCGGCGGCCCTTCATCGCGTATACGACACGAACGAGGCCAACTACGCCAACGACGGGAATACCGCGAACGAAGCGAGCGAGGCGACTGCGAGCCGCCCTCGACTCAATGCACGTGCGTGCGCGCCTGCGACTGCCCGCTCGGACGCGGCTGCGTCACCGCGCTGACAAGCGCAAACACGATGATGTTCAAGGTCAGCGCCACGAAGCCGATATTCACGTCCTTCGCGCCATCCGGCAGGAACGGGAACAACTGGCCGACGCTCAGATGCATCGACGTCGTCACGGCCACCACCAGAACCCCGGAGAGAACCCCGCAGAACGCGCCCTGTTTGGTTGCCCGGTTGTGCGGCAGAAGGCTGCACAACATGGCCGGAAAGAGCTGCGTGACGAAGCTATACCCCATCAGCAGCAGCGCGACGATGGTCTCGCCGCCATGCAGTGTGAAGGCTACGGCCACGAGCGCTACCACCGGCACCAGCATGCGCGCGAGCTTCGCCACCGTGGCGTCCGCTGCATCCCGCTGCAGCAGGCCACGATAGACGTCGTTGGCGAGCAGCGTCGAAGCGGTATTGAGAATCATCGAACCCGGCACCAGCGCCGTGAGCACGCCCGCCGCGCCGACCACGCCGACGAACCACGGATCGAAGGTCTGCAGCGACAGCCGGAACAGCGACAGGTCGATATCGCCGCCCTTCAGGCCGGGCACTTTCAGCACCGCCGCGAAGCCGACGAAGAACACGAACAGCAGGATCAACTGATAGAGCGGCAACACCATTGCGTTGCGCCGGAAGATGCGTTCGTCCTTCGCGGTGAACACCGAGCCGAACGTATGCGGCCACATGAAAAAGCCGAGCGCGGTGAGCAGCACAGTAGACTGGAACCAGCTGACGCTCGAGCCCTTGGCGGGGAAGGTGAGGAAGCCCGGCTTCGCGGCGTCGATCGCATGGAACATCGGGCCGAGTCCACCGTAATAGTGGATCGGCAGGTAGATGCCGAGAAACAGCACCACCGCCAGAATCAGCGTGTCTTTGACGACCGAGTTCCACGCCGAGCCGCGCACGCCTGAGACGATGACATAGGTCGTTACCACCGCGGCGCCGATCCACACCGCCGCGGTCGAGGAAATCACCCCATACGATGCGGTGGCGACGATGATGCCGAGTCCCTTCAACTGCAGGACGAGGTAGGGGATCAACGCGGCGACGCCGACCAGCGCGACCAGCACGCCCAGGGCAGGGCTATCGTATTTGCGGGCGAAGAAGTGGGGCTGCGAGATCAGCCGTTGCGCTTTCGCGTAGCGCCAGATGGGCGGCAATAGCCAGTACGACAGAATGTACGCGAGCGTCGCATAAGCAAGGATGTAGTAGACCGGCGCACCCTTGCCGTACGCGAAGCCGCTGCCGCCGAGAAAGGTGAAGGTGGTGTAGATTTCGCCGGCCATCAATAGGAACACGAACGCGGTGCCGAAACTGCGGCCGCCGACGGTCCATTGCTCGAGACTCATGTCGTGCCCGCGCTTGGCGCGCAGGCCGAGAAACAGCGCAAAAACCGTCACCGCGGCGATGATAACGAGAGCGCTGCTCATGAGCGGGCCTCCCCGGCATCGACGGTGGTGTCACGGTTGCTGGGATCGAGCCGGTAGACGATCGCCATGATGACCGCAGTCAACACGACCCAGAGCACGATCCAGGCAAGCACGAACGGCATGCCCAGCACGAGCGGTTCGACACGATTGACAAACGGAACGCCAAGCAGAATGCCGATGAACGGCAACGCGGCGAGTAAGCGAAAGGACATGGGGAGCCACTCCTCGAACGGGTAGGTGCGTCTGGTGAAGCCGGTCTTCCGTCCCGACTTTATGCCTGATGGCTTGGGTACGTAAAGGTGCTCAAAAAAGATGTAGGCGGGTTGAAAGTCATCGCGCGCGCCGCTGGGGCTGGCCGTGACGCGATCCGTCGAGTCGCGCAGTCTTGTTGCATTGCGTCAGAGCCGCGGGTCACGGAGGGTGTCGGTCAAATGCAGCGCCGCGATATCATTAGACGTGCGAGTATCCGGGGGCAGGGATATGCGCAACCACGGGCCTCGCCCGCGCAGCACCAGTGGAACGATCTGGATGGGGCGCGAGCCTCGTCCAGCCAGACAACCATGACGGCTCATCGCGTTCCCCCGGAACCCATCAGCCGTCATTCGACGCGGATCGCACAACATGGTGGAAAGTCTGATCTCGGACATTCTGTTTGGTTTTACCGGTTTGATCAGCATCATCAATCCATTCGGCATTGCCTTCGTTTTTCTTGACCGGACTGCGTCGCTTACCACCGAAGAACGTACCGCTCTTGCGCGCAAGATTGCCATCAACGTGATGGTCGTGCTGCTCGTGGCGTTCTTCCTCGGCACGCCGGTGCTGCATTTTTTCGGCATCTCCATGCAGGCCTTGCGCATCGGTGGCGGACTGGCTGTCGCGGTTGCCGGATGGAATATGCTTAATGCGCCCGACACGCCGCCTCCCGAGCCGGCCGTCAAGCGCGTCGACGCGGAGAACGCCACCTCGAGGGCATTCTTCCCGCTGACCGTTCCACTCACCACTGGACCTGGCTCGGTTGCCACGGCTATTGCGCTGAATGCAAACCGGACCCACAAGCTCTCGGAGTTCGTGCTGTCGAGCATTGCATCGGTGGTGATCTCGGCGATCGTGGCCGTGGTGGTCTACATCACGTATAGCCGCGCTGTCATTTTCGCCCGCTACCTTGGCGTCGAAGGCACCAAGGTGGCCATGCGGGTGTCGTCCTTCCTGCTGCTGTGCATCGGCGTGCAGATCATACTGACGGGGTTTTCCGAGTTCCTGATTCCCATTGCGCAGTTGCAAACGAAATAGCTGAGCTAATCGGTCATGTTGGGGAAGTGAGAGAAGGTGCTGGCTCGCGGGTGGCGTTCGAATTGAACGGCAGCCGTCGATATTTGCATCGGCCGCATCCGGGTAAGGATGCGAAGAAGTATCAGGTAGAAGAAGTGCGAGAGTGGTTTATCGAAGTGGGAGTGAAGCCGTGATGAACGCAATGACCTACAAAGGGTATCTGCCTCGGGTCGAGTTCGATCCGCGCGATAACATTTTCACGCGGCATGTGCTCGGTGTATCGGACCGCATCAGTTTCGATGGCGAAACCGTGTCAGAGCTGACGACGGACTTCCATGAGGCAGTAGGTCACTATCTGGACGATTGCTCGAAGACTGGTCGCGAGCCGCAAAAGGCAGCATCGGGCAAACTTATGCTTCGGATCCGCCCCGAGGTTCATGCTGCTGTCAGCATTGCTGCCGCAGCATCTGGCAAAAGCATTAGCCAATGGGCGGACGAAGTATTGGATCGGGCATCCCAGGCTTTTTCGCGATCGGAGCCAGCCGCTAGCGCAATGCACACTGGCCGGCTCAATTTGAGCGCTACCCGGTCGACGTATCGAACCCAACTTATTGGGAGATAGCTCATGTGCCGCTGGCTGGCTTACACCGGAAATCCCGTCCAACTCGAGACGGTGCTGTTTCGCGCCAAACATTCGTTGATCGATCAGAGTCTGCATTCGCGCCTCGGGCAGACCACCACCAATGGCGACGGCTTCGGCATCGGCTGGTACGGGCACCCCACCGACATTCCGTTCCGCTACCGTTGCATGCAGCCGGCATGGAGCGACCGGAATCTGCGCGAAGCGGCCCGGGCGATCCACTCGCCGCTGTTCGTCGCGCACATCCGCGCGGCGACCGATACTCCCGCTCAGGAGACCAACTGCCATCCGTTTCGCTACGGACGCTGGCTCTTCGCGCACAACGGCCTCGTGCGCAACTATCCGGCAGTGCGACGCGACCTGATGATGGCGATCGAACCCGATCTGTTTCCATCCATCGAAGGCTCGACCGATTCCGAAGTGTTGTTCTATCTCGCGCTGACTTTCGGCCTCGAACTCGCACCGGTCACCGCGCTTGAGCGCATGGTGGGCTTCGTCGAAGCCACCGGTCGCAAGTACGGCGTCGAGCAGCCGTTGAACATGACGATCTGCGCAACCGATGGCGAGCAGATCGTCGCGGTCCGCTATTCGAGCGAGCGCAATTCACGTTCGCTGTTCCACAGCACCTCGTTTCACCACCTGCGCGAGTTGTATCCACACGATCCGCGCATCGTGGCGGCGGGCGACGATGCCTTCCTCGTGTTGTCTGAGCCGCTGGTGGATCTGCCAGGCTGGTGGGAGGAGATACCGGAGAGCACGGCGGTGGTCGCGCGCGGCGGCGAGATCGAACAGGTCGCGTTTAATCCGCATCTGGCGTGACGGCGGGCGCTGCCTGCATAGCCAGTCAGTTTCCGGCCCGACGATGTCTCGCGATCAAGCCGGGGAAGGTGTGGGGAGCCGCAACCGGGCGTGCACAATCTTCGTTCGCGGTTCGGCCTGAGGCCGGAAAGCCCGGGCTCAGCGCACGGCTAGCTGGACGCTCGCGCGTCGTACCGGTGCAACGGCAGCGCCACCGCTACCACCACGACGCTGCGCGACCGGCTCCGCGTCGCCCACGCTAAACGCCGCTACCGCGGCCTGCAACTGCCGCGCCTGTTCCTCGAACGACTGCGCGGCTGCAGCAGCCTGCTCGACGAGCGCCGCATTCTGTTGGGTCACGTTGTCCATCTGCGTGACAGCGACGTTGATCTGCTCGATACCGGCGCTCTGTTCGGCGACCGCCAAGGCGATCTCCCGAACGATGCCGGTGACGCGGGCCATCGCACCTTGGGCTTCCTGAATCGTCGCGCCGGTCTGTTCCACCAGTTCGGCGCCGACGCCCACCTTGCCGACTGCATTCTGGATCAGGCCGCGGATTTCCTTCGCTGCGCTCGCACTGCGCTGGGCCAGACTGCGCACTTCGCTCGCGACCACCGCGAAACCGCGGCCTTCCTCGCCGGCGCGCGCGGCTTCGACCGCCGCGTTCAGCGCGAGGATATTGGTCTGGAACGCGATACCTTCGATGACGGCGATGATGTCGACCATCTTCTGCGATTCGCTGGAGATGGCGCGCATCGTTTCGACCGCTTCGACCACCATCGCGCCGCCGCGGTCCGTGATTTGCGCGGCGCTGGCCACGAGTTGGCTCGCGCTGCGCGCGTGGTCGGCGGTCTGGTGCACCATCGAGGTGATCTGCTCGAGGCTCGACGCGGTTCGCTGCAAGGAAGCCGCCTGGTTTTCGGTGCGGGCCGACAGGTCGGCGTTGCCGCTGGCAATTTCGCGCGCGGTAACCGCAACGTTGTCGGCCACACCACGGATCTCGCCGATGGTCTTTTTCAACGCGTCACGCATGTGCCGGATCGTCTGCATGAGGCTGTCGGTGTCGTTGACGCGGGTGCGGATGACGATTGCCAGATTGCCGGACGCGATTGCATCGGTCACGTGCGCCGCGTCGTTCGGGTCGCCGCCGATGGTGCGTTCGATACTGCGGTTGATGAGCGCCACCAGCGCCGCCAGCAGCAACGCCAGCACGAGGAATAAGCCGCCGGCCGCGTAGAGCGACGTGCGGAACGCGGCGTCGATATCGTCCACATACGCGCCGGTGGCGATGATCCAGTCCCATGGCGCGTAGCGCACCACGTAGCCGAGCTTGTCGACCGCCTTGGCCGGCGTGACGTGCGGACGCGGAAACACATAGTCGACGAAGCCGCCTTGCGGTGCCTGCGCGACACGGGCGAAGGCGACGTAATGATGGCGGCCGTCGGCATCGGCGAGCGTGCCGAGATCCTTGCCGTCCATCGACGGCTTGATCGGATGCATCACCATCTGCGGCCCGGAGTTGATGACGAGGAAATAGCCGTCCTCACCGTAGCGCACGTCGCGCAGCCGCGCGAGCGCCTGCTGGCGGGCCTGGTCCTCGGTGAGCGTGCCGGTGCGGGCGAGCGCCGCATACTCCTCGACGATGGCGAGTCCGACATGCGCGACGTTGGTCAGATCGTTCCTGCGTTCATCAATGCGCGCCTGATACGACAGACACGCAGCGGATACCGATACGAGCAGCAGCGCAGTCAGGCTGACCAGCAGCGGCAGCCAGAGTTTTTGCTTGAATCCGAGCTTGCGCATCCGTGCTCCGTGAGGTGCTTGTCCCGTTCATCGGGCCGTTCGCGTTCAGGGCCGCTGCACCGCGTACGCTAACGAAGCGTCAACGCGTGTCGCGAGATCGGGACTCCGGATCAGGCAACGGATCGGTACCGGCACGACGGCTCTCTGCTGTTTAACGGCAGCCGACGGGCGTGGATGACTAGAGTGAAACCCTCGACGGGGGGGCGCATTCTGCAGAGGAATACCCCATCGCAAGCCGTTTTTTGCCGGTTGATGCCGCAATGCAGGAAGGCGCGACGCGGGGAACCGAAGCCTGGGTGCACTGCAGATTGCTTGACAGCTGTGCCGGCTAGTTCCTGATTGCCCGGCGGCGTTCGATCAGCGTGAAGACCGTCATGCCGAGCACCATCGCGGCCACGAAGAGCCACGCTTTCGGTTGAGCGCTGCCGGCGCTGACGATGGCTGGGCCGGGACAAAAACCGGCCAGCCCCCAACCCGCGCCGAACAGAAGACTGCCCGCAAGCAAGCGGCGGTCGATCCGCCTGGCAGGCGGGATCTGCATAGGCGCTCCCAGCATGCTGAACGCGCGGCGACGCGCCACGTGAAAGGCAAGGGTGCTGACGAGGATGGCGCCCACCATTACGAACGCAAGCGACGGGTCCCACCGGCCCGCGAGGTCGAGAAAGCCGAGCACCTTCGCGGGATTGGCCATGCCCGAGACGAGCAGACCAAGACCGAACACGAATCCTGCCAGCAACGCATTGACGATCAGCATTTCAATGGCCCACGAAAAGATGCCGGACGACGAAGACGGTCACGAATCCCGCGGCCATGAAAGAGAGCGTCGCTGCGACCGAACGTAGCGAGCCGCGCGACAGGCCGCATACGCCATGGCCGCTAGTGCAGCCCGAGGCGTATCGCGTGCCGATGCCGACCAGCAGGCCAGCAACCGCAATGGTCGGCCAGGAGGCGTCGATGGTGACGGCGGGAAGGGTGGTCACGCTGCGCACCGCCCACGGCGCCACACACAATCCGATCACGAAGGCCGCCCGCCAGGCCCGGTCGCCGTTGCCCGCATTGAGCAGGCCACCCAGAATGCCGCTGATGCCGGCGATGCGGCCACTGCCCAGCAGCAAAAGCGCGACCGCCACGCCAATCAGAAGGCCGCCGGCGAGCGACGCGCCCGGCGTGAAATGTGCGAGGTCGAGGTTCATGATTCGCGTGTCTTGAGTGCACCGCAGTAAAGACTCGATAGCGTGTGCATCACCTGGATCACCTCGTTGCCTGCGAGGCTGTAGTAAATGTATTTGCCTTCACGCCGGGTGGTGACGAGGCCTTCTGCCCGCAGCACGCCGAGGTGCTGCGACAGGCTAGGCTGGTGCAGGCCCACCAGCTCTTCGAGTTCGCCAACGTTGCGCTCGCCCTCGGTCAACTGGCAGAGCAGCAGCAGGCGGTCTTCGTGAGCGAGCGCCTTGAGCAGCGCGCACGCTTTGGCAGCGGACTCGCGCAGCGCGGCGAGCGCGTCAGGCGTCAGGGATGCGTTCATAGGTCACGGTGGCCAGCGTCTCGATACATTGATAGACATTATATTGACCAATAATATGTGTTTCAATAGATTGTTTGGGGCCCACGATGCAGCCGGTCGCTGCGGCGGTACCGGTGACTGCACGCGGAGCGTACCGGCGCTCGGCTTGCGCGTATGACCCGCACCGTGCCGCTATCGCGTCAGCAACATCGTGCTCAGCACTGAAAACACCGTCGCCGGCAGTTCGGCCAGCCGGCTCACGACGACGTTGTGGGGATAAAACGCTTCCACCGCGTCGGTAAGCACCCCAATCCCCACCAGTTCGATGCCGCGCTTCTGGATCGCCGCCACGCGTTGCCGCAGGTCGCTGCGCAGCACCAGCGGGTCGCCGTCACCAGTGGCCGGATAGCCGTCAGAAAACACCATCAGGATGCGGCGCTCGGCCGGGTGATCGGCGAGCCGTGTCGCCGCCCATGCGAGCGCTTCGCCGTCCGGGTTCTCATGACCGCAGTCGATGCCGGTCAGCCCGCTTAGATCCGCCGAGCCGAAGCGTTTGTAGATCTGCAGGTCGAGCCGCTCGACGAGGCGGTTGTAGCGGCGCAGATCCGCGCCGGCTGCCCGTTGCCGTTCATAGAGCTGCTTCATCTGCGGCGACTCGATCGAACTGTAGCCCAGCACCTCGCAGTCGAACGCCAGCTGGGTCAACGCATCGCACAGGGCGGCCGCGCACAGGCGTCCCAGCTCGATCTTGCGGCCGGCCATCGAGCCGCTGCGATCGACCAGCAAGGTGACGGCAACGTCGCGCCCTTTGGTCGCGCGTTTGACCTTGAACGGCGTGCGATAGCCGGGTGAGGTGGCGAGCCTGGCAAGCGATGGCCGGTCGATTTCACCGCGCTCCTGCTCGCGCCGCCAACGGGTGCGTTCGTCCGCGCTCAGGGCGCGCTCGAGCTTGTCCCTAAGCTGCGCCGTTTCTGCACGGGCCTGGGTGCGCAAGGTGCGCCACGCCGTGGTGTCGCCCTGGCCCGTCTGGTCGTTCACGACGTCGAACTCAGTGGCAAACGGAATGGACATCAGCATCGGCGCGGCGGCGGTGAAGGCTTGCGGCTTGTTTTCTGCGCGCGCGGCTGAGGGCTGCGCTTCGGCCAATGCGTGCCCCATGCCGACTGCGTTGGCCTCGGAGCCGCCGCCCGGCTCCGGCGGCGTGGCGGCCGCGCTGTCCTGGTCGGCGCGTGTGCCGTCGCTTTCGAAGGGCTCGAAGGATTCGAACGACGAGTCGGCCGTTTCCGTGCCGATATCCTCGGCGCCGCCCGCGGCGAACATCATGTTATTGACGTCGCCCGCCGACAGCGCCCGGACCCGCGTCAGAATGGCGTGCGCGGCTGCGATGCTGTCTGCGCTCGACTGACTCCGGCCCGCCTGCTCGATCAGATCCTGCGCGGCCAGCAGCGCCGCGAAGAGCGACGGAGCCGCTTCGACAGCGCTGGCGGGCTCGTCCCACAGCGCGCGCTCGACGCGCCAGACGAAGCGATCGCGCCAGCGCAGGCTGTTCCAGCGTTGCTGCGTGCGCGTCGCCGCATGGGCGCGCAGCTTGCCGATAAACCAGCGGGCGCCGGGATATTCATCGAGCAACTGAGCGCAGACCCGCCGGTCCTCGATGACCTGTGCAAGGTTCGTCGCGACGCCGGGTGGCAGGGCGTCGAATTGGCTCAGCGAGGAATGCTTGGCGCGCGCCACCAGCAGGTCGAGAAAGCCGACCAGCACGTCGCTCGACAGGTTGTCGCCTAACTCGTAGTCGGGAATGACGATGCGTCCGGGCGCCACGCGCGGCCCATCCGGACTGAACACGACCGTGACGCCGTATTGTCCGGTGAGGACGCGCGCGATCTTGCTGAGCGCGGACTCGAATTCGAAGCCCCGGGCGTCCCGCGCCGCATGCATCGCGTTCACCCGGCGGGCGCGATGTGATGACGAATGATGCCGCGGATCAGCGCGGCGTCATCCGGGCTGACTTTTGCATAGATGGCAGGGCCGGCCGCGCGCTCCGGGTCGGCGGTGCGCAGCATCAGTTCCGCCCAGTCCAGCAGCCGGCGCGTGGAGAACGCACTTGCTAGGTCCTCGCGCGCGAACGCGGCGCGGCAATCGGCGGCAATTGCAGCGAGCGTGCCGGCCAGCGCGCGCGTCATGTGCGGCGTGAGCGTGCGTACCAGCACGTCGGTCTCTTCGGCTGGCGTGAGATAGTCGAGCAGATACACGCGCCATCTGTCGAGAAACGCCTCGTTCATCAGGTTCGCGCCCTGGTACAGATGACGGAACTGGCTCATTGCGCCGACCGCGTTGGCGGTGGCAAAGAGGCGAAACGCCGGATGCGGCGCGACGATCTCGTTGCCTTTTTCCTTGAGCGTCAAGCGTCCGTGCGGCTCCAGCACGGCGGTGAGAGCGGCGAGAATCGACGGTTCGGCAAAGTCGATTTCGTCGACGATCAGCCAGAGCCCTTCGCGCATGGCAGTGGGCAAGACCCCGTCCACCCAGAGCGTCTCGCCGCCCTTGACGGTCCAGAAACCGACGAAGTCGCCCACCGTGGTCTGGCCGTTCATGTTCGAACGCACCACGCCGTGACGCGCGCGCGCCGCCACCTGCTCGATCAGGCTGGTTTTGCCGGCGCCCGTATGGCCGATCAACATCACGCGTTTGTTCTCGACGATGTCTTCGACAATGTCGTTAAAGCGCTCGGAGAACAGATAGGCCGGATTGACGGGTGGCACGAGCGGGCTGCCGGCGCCGCAGGGTACCTCGACGTGACCGATGCGCACCGATTCGGCCATGCCTCGGGCCACGCCGTCGGCCCCACCGGAAACCGCCAGCGGCCCCTGCGCGATTGCCGTACGGCTCGCGCGCAGCTTCGCGGCGCGCTCCAGTTCGGGCATAAACGCGGCGCGTTGCAGGGCATCCGCACCGGGCGCGGTCTCGCGCGTCCCGATCGCAAATCCCTCGCGATGCCATTTCTTGAGCTTCGCCCGCAGGTTTTCGGCGTCGACCACCAGATCGATATCGACCGCGGCTTTGCCGTCGCCGTGCTGGGCGCCGTGCTCGAGGCGGTAGGTTTGCGGCCTGTCCGCCACGCTGACACGCCACCATTCCGTGCCGGTATCGGTATTGCGCAGGTACAGGCCAAGGCGATCGTCTTCGGTCAAATCAGGCGCGTTCATCGTAGAGTGTCAATCGGAGTTAGCTATACGGATCGGGAGCAAACGCCTATCTTATCCCGGACACGGCGCCCGGCGAGCGCGCGATGCATCGTGCTCCATCCGCCATAGCGGAGTCCGCGTCGAGTGCATCATTAACAAATATTAATTTCGATAATCGAAATATACTGTCGAAGCCGTTTCACTTATAGTCCCAGCGCCGTTTCCAGAATCAGGAAAGTTGTATTGCAAAGTTGATTCGAATGATTTTGCCTTTTACGGTATCAACCCGCGCCCCTCTGATTGCGGGGTGAGGCAGTGCCCCGTTTTCATTGGCGGCCGGCATGTGCAGCGTCGCGATGGACCGGGCGAAAGTACGATCTGGCACACGACACAACAACATGAGACTACGCACACAATTGATGGCTACCTTGCTGGTAGCGAGCCCTCTCGCGCATGCACAATCCAGCGTTGTGCTGTATGGCCGGCTGGATGGTGGCATCCAATATCTGAATCACATCGCCAACGGTAATGGTGGAACCTCCAGTAGCTGGAGCGCCGAAGGCGGCGACTGGGGCACCAGCATGCTCGGCTTCAAGGGCAATGAAGATCTGGGTGGGGGCCTCGCCGCGATCTTCACTCTGGAGACCGGCCTGCAAGTGATGAACGGCACCACGAGCGGTGGCCGGATGTTCTCGCGGCGCGCGTTTGTCGGCCTGAAAAGCAATGAGTGGGGCACGTTGCAGGCCGGGCGCAATCTGTTCATCGATAGCGACGGCGTGTGGGAATTCGACCCGATGGTCCAGCAGGCGTTTTCGTCCGCGTCGCTCGTGCGCGGCCGCAACTGGCAGCAGACCAGCAACAACATCGAATATCACAGCCCGGTGTTTGCGGGTTTCGATGTGCAAGGCCAGTATGCGTTCGGCAATCAGGCGAACGGCTTCAATAATGGCGCACCTGGTGAATTCGGCCGCTCGGATGGCGTGATGATCTCGTATCACTCGCCGTTGTTCGACGTGCGCGGCATCTATGACGAACTGCGCGACAACAACGGCCAGTTCACCAATATTTTCACCAGCTCGCGCGAGTTCTTCGTGGGCGCGAATGTCCGACTCGACTCGTTCAAGATCCAGGGCGCCTATACCCATTACGCCGCTCCGGACACGCCGGTAGGCCTGGCGGACAGCGCGAACTACTACTGGCTGGGCGCGACGTACACGGTGAATCCGGCCTGGGCGGTCACGGCGGCGGGCTTCTATGTGAACGTCGGAAACGGCGGCGGCGACGCGTTGCACGACCCGTCCGGTCAGGCCACGATGTACACGCTCGGCACCACTTATAACCTGACCAAGCGCACTTTCCTGTACGGCACCGTTGCTTACGTGGACAACAGCAAGCAGGCTAACTTCTCGCTGCTGGCCAATCCGCGTGAAGGCACCTCCAGCACGAGTCCGCTGCAGGGCGAATCGCAGACGGGTGCGTACGTCGGGATCATGCATCAATTCTAGCGGTCAAGCGCGGGGCGGGCCGGTCCGCCCACACCGCTCGTGGTGTCATCGTTGCCGGGGCGCGGCTGAGTCTGTATGGTGGGTAAGCCATGCGCCTAGCCGCGCCGAACGCCAGGGACGCCGAATGACCTCCGGAACCGCTCCGTCGACACACTCACCGCTGCGCACCGACGTATTGATCGTCGGCGCCGGGCCCGTTGGACTGTTTGCCGCCTTCGAGGCCGGCGTGATAGGCCTGTCGTGCCAGATCGTCGACGCGCTGGAGCGGGTGGGCGGCCAATGCACGGAGTTGTACCCGGACAAGCCGATCTACGATATTCCGGCCATCCCGTCGTGCACGGCTCGCGAGCTGGTCGAGCGCCTGCTGGTGCAATGCCGGCCCTTCGACGTGCCGATTCACCTCGGTCAGCGGGTCGACACAGTCGAGCAGCGTGACGACGGCCGCTGGACGGTCCGAACCAATGAGGGCCTCGTGTTCGACGCGGCCGCCATCCTGCTGGCGGCCGGCAACGGCGCATTTGCACCGCAACGGCTCGTGCTCCCCGAAGCGGTCGCGCTCGAAGGGCGGCATGTTCACTACAGCGTGCGCAATCTGGGCGATTTCACCGACAAGACCGTGGTCGTCGCGGGCGGCGGCGACTCCGCTCTCGATTGGGCGCTCGCGCTGCGGTCGGTGGCGCGCAAGGTCACGCTGGTTCATCGGCGCAACGGCTTCAGTGCCGTGGACTCCAGCGTCGAACAGATGCGCCGCGCGGTCGAGGCGGACGAGATGGCGTTCATGGTCGGCGCGATTGCCGGCCTGAACGCGCCGGAGGGCAAGCTCGAATCGATCGGGATTCGTCAGATTGGCGGCGCGACGCAGATCGAGGCCGAGCACCTGCTCGTGCTGTACGGACTCGTCGCCGACCTCGGATCCATCGCGAACTGGGGCTTAAGCCTGCATGCCGGGCGGGTGGACGTTGATACGTCGAACTACGAAAGCTCGCGCCCCGGCATCTTTGCGGTGGGTGACATCGCCAATTACCCGAACAAACAAAAACTGATTCTGTCCGGATTCCACGAGGCGTCGCTGGCGTTGCGCAAGGCTTACACCTATGCGTATCCGGAGCAGAAGCGCGTGCACGTGCATTCGAGCTACGACACGAAGCTGGCTGCGCGCGTAGCCGCGAGCGCGGAATAGACCCGGTAACAGGTCAGGGAATACGCCAGGAAATAGGCCGGGGCGGGGAATCGATCTTCAGACGAAAGCCTCGCGCGATCCGCCGCGGTTCATGCTCACCCTGTTGTGGGGAGTGATGCATAAGCATCGGCCCATATGACGAACACGCGACCATGCTGCATCTGATCGAGCGCAACAAGTTGCCCGAGGCAAGTATTCTGCTGCGCGCGCACATTACGCAAAGCAGGCTCGAGGTGCGCAAGATTACCTTGTCGATGCTCGCGGCGGCACACGATCAGAAATTGCCGTTTGTTTCGTAGTGATATAGCCCGGCCTGTAATCGATACCGGCGACGGATTGCCATGCTGGGAGGCAATTGACAAAAGTCAATTGCCTCGCGGGTAGGCGCACATAAATTGAATTGATTCGATCGCCGCTGGTGGCGCTAGCGGTTATTCTCCTTCAACAAGTCAATACCTTGGCCTATTCTGTGAAAGCGCCACTAGTATTTCGAATGGCTAAATCTGGCCGACCGGATCGGTTGTCGTGATCTATCCATTTGGCGAATTGTGTGGCGTGACTTCCAGCCGTGAGAAGACGGTATCTACAGGCACAACACGCCATTTGATCGATTGATGCGCCGTCCGTTCTTTGTCGGCACGTGCGGGCGAATCGACGTCAGAGTTTGCTTTCCGGCGTTATAGGTTTGCGCTACTCATTGTACCGGGCGACCCGTTTACGAGGCGGGTCGCGAATCTGTTACTGCGCTTGTGAAAGAACGCGCTTTTCAAGCTGGTGTTGGCATTAGAACGTACGAACTAGCCACTCACAGAAATCTGCTCATCACGCTTTTTATGGGCAGTCGGGGCCGCTTCATGTCGTCTGGCCACCTTCCAATGTGAGCGTTCGAGGAGACACTTGCCGTGAGCCTCATCTTGCCAGCAGTGGCATTCGCGGAGGCAGGCATCATCGTTTGGCTGCTGGCCTCGCGAGCGTTACGGCATCGAATCGCGCCGCCGCTCAGCAGGTCCGGGCACGCCAATGTTGCTATGCAAAACGCGAATCGCCTCCAGCCCGATGCGGGCGGTTTGAACGTGTTCCAATGGGCAACGGCCCTGGCCGCCAATGTATTGACGGCCGCAAGGCGGTCCGTCCGATCGGATGCCGCGTGTGCAGAGCCCGGCTCTGGCGCCACCAGCTTGCCCGGCTCACCCCAAAAAAACGCGTCGCGCGGCGCCCGGGCAATGCATCCGCTTAAAGTCGAGAGCCATCTTGCGACACTTCGGGATTTCGACTGGGCAACCGCGGCGCGCCGGGGTGCCCACACGGGCAGCGACGGCGTACCGCAGCGGCATGGGTCGCGCCGCAGCATCCCCGAAGAAGGATTTGGCGAAGACAGCTTCCGCGATCTCTGGGAGTCGCTGCCGCTAGGCATTCTCATGCTTGACGAACACGGCGAGATCCTGATTGCAAATGCACGCACGGAGCAGCTCTTTGGCTACAGCAGCTGCGCACTGGTGGGGCAGCAGGTCTCGGTCCTCATCGACGAACTACGGGCCAAAGGAGAACGACCGGGGCCCGGCGGACGTCCCCGTATCGCGCAACTGCAGACTTGCGGGCCCGAGCACAACTTTGTGGCGAGGCGCAAAGACGGCTCGGATTTCCCGGTGGAAGTTCGCTTCAGGTCCTCATCCTTCAAGGGCGACGCCGCGATCCTCGCGTTTGTCGAAGACCGGACGGATCACTTTGAACGGCTGCGCAACCAGCAGGACCTCGCTCATCTCACGCGTGTTTCGACCATGGGGGAACTGGCCGGATCGCTCGCGCACGAACTGAATCAGCCGCTTACTGCGATTCTTAGCAACGTGCAGGCAGCGCAGCGCTTTATGGCGGCCGAGCCGATCGATGTGGCGGAAGTTCGCGAGATCCTCAACGACATTGTGCAGGACGACTACCGGGCGAGCGAGGTCATTCGTCGTATCCGGGCGGTGGTTCGCAAAAGCGACCTCGAGTTTGCTTCACTGGATCTCGCCAAGGTGATCCGCGAGGTCATCCTGTTGTTGCATAGCGATGCGATCGTGCGTGCGACCCGTGTGAACGTCGAACTCGACGAGGATCTTCCGGCTGTTTACGCCGACAAGGTGCAGTTGCAGCAGGTCACGCTCAATCTGTTGCTCAACGCCTTTGACGCGATGAGCGGTGTGTCGCCGGGTGAGCGAGTGGTTTCGATAGCGCTGACGAGAGAAGGCGAGGACATGGCGCGCATTGCCGTGCGCGATCGCGGTCATGGCCTCACTGTGGGCAAGCTCGACACCATCTTCAAGCCCTTCTATACGTCCAAACCCCACGGCCTGGGGTTGGGACTGTCGATCAGCCGGTCGATCGTGGAACTTCACGGCGGCAGGCTTTGGGCCGAAAACAACACCGATCGAGGCGCGACGTTCTACGTCACGTTGCCAACACGGAGCGGGGCAGGGAACAGGCAGTCGCGGTAAAAGTCATGGCAGACCTAGACCCGCTGGTGTACGTCGTCGACGACGACGATTCAGTACGTTGCGCATTTTCCCGATTGATTCGCGCCGCAGGCCACGCTGTCGCAGCGTTCGCTTCGGCGCGCGAATTTCTGGCCGAGGCGAAGCTGGATGCGCGTCCGGCCTGTCTGGTGCTGGACGTGCAATTGCCGGACGTCAACGGGCTGCAGTTGCAACGTGAACTGGGGACGGCGTTACCCATCATTTTCATCACGGGGCACGGCGACATCCCCATGACGGTTCACGCGATGAAGGCCGGCGCCGCGGATTTTCTGGCTAAACCGGTGCGCGATACCGACTTGCTCGAAGCGATCGAACAGGCACTCCAGTCGGCCAGAACGATGCACGCCAAGCGCTGCGAGAGAGCGACGCTGCGTCAGCGTTTCGATCGGCTCACGCCCCGTGAAAGGGAAGTCATGGCGCTCGTGGTCGCCGGCCGGCTGAACAAACAGGTCGCCAGCGAGCTCGGCACCGCCGAAAAGACCATCAAAGCCCACCGCGCACGCGTGATGACGAAGATGGAAGTCACATCGCTCGCGCAACTGGTCCATCTCGCCGACCGCGGCGAAATCTTCGCAACCGCAGAGAATCGCTTGCCTCGCTGAACACTGGGGCAGCCGTCGCTGGTCCAGCCCCAGCGAAGCGCTTCACCGGGCGGCACTCAGCGCGCCGGGCGCCCGCGTACGGGACCAAAGTCCAATACCGCTATCCGGCCGTCTCCCTTAGTCTCGTTTACTGGGGGGGCGGACGTGCGCGCCTACGCCGGTTACCGGACTACTCACAATCGGAAAAGCCAAGCCATTTGTTGTCGTCGTGGACGACGATGAATCGGTAAGCCGCGCGATCAAACGGCTGCTGCGCTCGATCAACGTGGCGGCGGATTCCTTTGCGAGCGGCGACGCTTTCCTTGAAGCCCTGTCGTGCATCCCGTCGTATCGCCCTGACTGTGTGATTCTCGATGTGCAGATGCCGGGACTCAACGGCCTGGAGGTGCAGCGGCGTCTCGCAGGCAGCGGCGTGCCGGTCATTTTCATCACCGCTCATGACGAGGTGGACGTGCGCGAACAGGCCATGGCGGCAGGCACGCTGGCCGCTACCTACAGCAAGGCGCTCAGCGCAGTCGGCCGCGATATCGCTGCGCCCATTCACAACGGCGTGCCGCAGTGACCCACGTCGTTCCCACGCGTTCCTACGGTTATCGCCCCGCGCAGCGAACCTGCAAATCCGCCGCCCCTCGATCGTCTAAATGTTGTGCTGATGGTGACCTCCGTCAAGGCCGCCCGATAATAGGGTGCGCAACCTGGCGGCACGCGTCTTGCAAATTTGCCGCGCTGACCTGCGGATTTCCATCGATCCGCTCGAACATGGCGGAGATCGACTAGCCGCAGCGGCGCGCCGGTCCCGGCTGAGGCGGGCGGGTTTGCTACACTGCGTGAGTGGTTCTCCCTGCCACAACCTATCCCCGCAAGATCCAACCTGCCGTTGTTGCCCGCAAGCAATTGAGCGAAACGCCCACAAACGCTCCCGGAATGGACCCAACGCGGCCCTCCTGAGATTGACCCGGAGGTTTCACATGTCCACTACGTTTGCCGGTTTGCCGAGAACCCTCGGGATTGCACTCGTGTGGGCGATATCGACGGCGGGCTACGGCGCCCATGCGCAGCGGTCGCGGTCGCAGGCACCGCCTGACGCGGTGCCGTCGCAACTGCTGAGCGACGACGAGCGCATCGATTTCTGTACACAAATGCACCGCGCGTCGACTCCCGAGGAGCGAAGGGCGGTCGCGGCACGCATGCGCGATACTCTGACACCCCGTGCCAAGGTGCAAGGTGTCGCACTGCCACCCTGGCTGCTGGAGGGACGGCCCGCCAACGAGAGCGGCGCCATCCCGGGGTTGAGTTGCGAAGCGGGCGCCGCGCGGCCGCACGTGCAGGCCCCTGCGCCTGTGCGGCAGCCCCCGGAACGCAAGCCGCCGCCTCGCGAGGTGGCCGCTCGCCAGCCTCCGGCCCCTGCGGTGCCGGTGCGCCAACTTCCCGCTCAGCCCGTCCAGCCTGCCCAGAGCGTGCCCGCTCCACCCGTGTCTCGCGAGGCGCCGTCTGCGAGAAACACCACCGCCGGTGACATCCCGGTCGAACAGGATCATGGCGTCGCCTACGTCACAGGCGGCGTAGGCCAGGATGAAGCCACCGCAATCCGCGGCATGGCATCCAGCTACAACATGCGGGCGATGTTTACCACCCGCTCGGGCGAGTATCTGTCGGGAGTGAGTGTGCAGATATTCAGATCGGACGGCACGCCTGTGTTTACCGCGACGTCCGATGGGCCCTACCTGTTTGCGCGGCTTCCGCAAGGCCACTATAGGCTCGTCGCCACCGTCGATGGCTCGCAGCGCAGCCGCGAGCTCTATATTCCGGCGCGCGGCGGCGTCAGGTTCACGCTCGTGTGGCCGGCCCTGCATGCGACTTCGTCCAACTGATCCGCCGGTGCTGCCGGTGAGTTAGCGGACAGCACCGCGCCCATTGCCGGCTTCAGGTTCGCTCAGACCGTGTTGAGCCGCAGGAGCGGCAACGCGTCTGCCGGCGCGGGCCGGCCGAACAGGTAGCCTTGCATGACCTGCCCGCCGAGAGCGGTGAGGATTTCGCATTGGGCGTCGGTCTCGACGCCCTCGACCACGCACTCAAGGCCGAGATTTCTGCACAGATCCATCACTGACTTGATGATTTTCGCGGACGCGACGTCCGTATCGACCTCGGCGACAAAACTCCGATCGATCTTGATCGTATCGAAGGGCAGGCGATGGACATAGCTGAGGCTCGAGTATCCCGTGCCGAAGTCGTCGAGCGACACGTGACAGCCCACCTGCTTGATCAGCGAGAGCGAGGCGCGGGCCTGCCTGAAGTCGCGCGTGACGGCCGTCTCCGTGATTTCGAAATGCACCCGCTCGGGCGCAGTGGCACTTTCAAGCACGATGTCGAGCAGCCGCCTTGCCCGTGGGACGGACGAGACGTCCAGCGCGGAGAGATTGAAGGACAGATAGACGTCCGCGGGCCAGTTCGATGCTTCGGCCAGCGCTTTGCGCAACAGCACTTCGGTTACGCCGCGAATCAGATCGGTGCGCTCGGCGATGCGAATGAACTCTTCGGGCTTCACCGGTCCGAGCTTCGGGCTGCGCCAGCGGCCCAGCGCCTCGAAGCCGACGACGCGGCGATTGCCGACGTCAAAGATGGGCTGGAACTCCAGAAAGAGTTCGTCTTCCAGGTTCGCGGCCTTGAGTTCCTGCGCCACGAGGCTCGCACGCCGCACGCGGTTTTCGTGCTCGGCCGAAAACACCACCGCCGTGCCGCGCCGGCCTTCCTTGCCGACATACAGCGCTGCATCGGCACGCTCGAACATCTCGGCCACGCTGACGCCGGCGGGCGGCAGGCCGGCCCAACCGATCGTCCCCGACAACTCGGCCGTGTTGCCTCCCACCGTATACGGCAGGCTGAGCCGCTCGCACAGCCTCTGGCCGAGCCGGTCGAGTTCGTCTTCGCTCAGGCGCTGCTGGATGATGACACCGAACTCGTCCCCACCTAGGCGCGCAAAGAACATCGTCGGATCCGCGAGAGCAAGAAGCCGTACGCCCACCTCCTTGAGCACCAGATCGCCGCTCGAGTGGCCGTAGATGTCGTTGACCTGCTTGAAGCCATCCAGGTCGATCAGCCCCATATGGAAACTGGCGGTCTCGCGCGTGCCTTGCTCGGCAAGCGCAGTCAGCGACGAAAAGAAACTGCGCCGGTTCGGCAGGCCGGTGAGGCTATCGATATTGGCCAGCGTGAAGTTATCGTCGCTCAGTTTTTGCGTGACAGCCTGGCTCGCCAGCAGCTCGCGCTTCGAATAGACCAGGCTGGCGAAGGTTCGATAGTAGAGGTGCACGATGAAGGCCAGCGCGACGCCGACGAACATCATGTCGACGGCCATGGCGATAAAGACCGGACGGCCCTCGGCGATCAGGAAGACCGTGAAGGAGCCAATCACGATGGTCAGAAGCAGCAGGGCGGCCGCGCGCAGATGCATCAGGCAGAACACGCATCCGACCACCGTGGTTGCCATATAAAACGCGACCTGGGCCTGCTCGTAGGCGGGGCCATAGCGGAACAGCAGCAACGACCATGCGGTGAACACCACGCCGATTACACATGCGAGCCATACCGTCTTGCGCAGTTCGGGAACGGACTTCTCATGGGTTAGGGTTTCGTGCCGGACACGCCACCAGCGCACGCAGCGAATCACGCAGACGGCGCAAAGCGCGGCGGGCGCATAAATGGCGACCCATGCCGGCGCGCACTGCACGTGCGTCACGGCGACCGCCATCGTGTTGACGATGAGGATGAAGTAGAGAAGCGGAATCTGCCGGCCAAAAGCCTGCATTTGCGAGCGCACGAGCTCCGGATCGCTTCCGTCGACCCTGAACGCTCCAATTACGCGAGCTACCGAACCCATCCGTGCCCCTGGCGTGGATTGAGATGTAACTCTGTATATCGGCATTTCGCTGAACATCTTCAGCGTTTACGCGTTTAAGGGGTCAAGTACCGGCTGCATCACGGGACGGTATGCTGCGCAAACGTTTCCGCGCCGTTACGACGGCGCGGGGTAAAAGATTGAGATTTGCCGCCGATATCCTGTCGATAAGGGGAAGATTTCCCGTGGAAAGGACATGCATACGCATTACGACAATCTCAAGGTCGCGCGCCGTGCGCCGCCGGAAGTGATTCGTGCGGCTTACAAGGCGCTTAGCCAGCGTTACCATCCCGACCGGAATGACAGCCCGGACGCGCCGCGCATCATGCGCCTCATCAACGAGGCCTATGCGATATTGGGCGATCCTGACCGCCGGAAGGCGTACGACCGTGAGCTGGAGGCAAACGAGGAGCGAGTAGGGGCGTATCAGGAGACGCCATCCGGCGCCACGGAGAAGGTTGCCGAGGCGCGCAGCGAGGAAATGGCCAAGCCGTTTTCCAGGCCGAACAGGAACCGGCAGACGACTTACGATCCGAAGACGGGCCGTCTTGTCCCCGAAAAAAAACGGGGTGTTCTGCACAACTGGCTCTTCGGCGCCGCCTTGGTAATGTTGCTTTGTGCGGTGCTGCTATTGAATGCAAACCGGCAGAATCGAAGCCATCAGGCTCAGGTTGATGCGGCGGCACCCGTCTATTCATGGACCAATCCGGTCACGAACGCGAGTGCCAGCGTCAGCGGAATCTGGACGCTCTCGGTGACGAAATCCCAGGACGGACAACCGGTCTACACCTTCACTGAAGCATCGGGGCATGCCGCGATTGTCTTTGCACGTGAGGATTTTCCCGACGTTGGGCTAAGCAGATATATTCCCGCGTACATCAACAACAATGCCGCGAGCATGCCGCTCGGCGTGCCCGGCATCCGGGGAACGGTCGACGGCCATGAAAGCTGGTCTGCCGACGGGCATCTCGCGAGAAATGCGGACGCGAAGACACATGTGGAGTTGCGCCATATCGGCTCGTCTTTCTGGCGCCTGGTTGTTGTGCAAGCGCTGCCGTACGCTTTGACGGACGAGGCCGCCCAAACCTTGAAACAACAGCTGTGGGGGACGCTTGTGGGCCTTTAGCTTTGGCTTTTGACTTCCTCACCGGGCCAAACCCCGGTGATTCCTTCTGCAAGCGATGCAAGTCCGCATCGGAGAATGTTCCGCGCCGCATTGGTATCGCGATCGTGCACCGATCCGCACGCGCTGCACGTCCACTCTCTTATTCGCAAACCTGCGATACCTTTCGGCCGCGAGTCGGGCAAGGAGTCGCAATCCGAACAGGTCTGGGTTGAAAACGATTCGTCGACTTCAGCGAACACCACGCACTGCCCAATGGCCTTGTACCTGAGTTGTGTCCGGAACGTCGTCCACGCGGCGTCGAGCACGGACTTGGCCATGCCCGTTTTTGCCAGCGC
>DASZIR010000091.1:0-23623 GCA_035948995.1 Paraburkholderia sp.
GCACACCTGGCGGTGTGTCTCCCCTCGGGGAGGTTGCAACGCAGCGTGGACAGCATCAGGTTGCCTGCTATCCGGCGGTGGCCCGTTTCGTGGTTACCCGGACCGTGTCTGCAGCCACCGCTTCCAGAGCGCCGCGCTGAGGAAGCACGCGGCGGTGGGTCTGCTCACTTCGTTACAACGTAGCGGGTTGATTACCGCTCCCCCTGGTCAACCCCGAGCATGCTCAGTTGCCTGAACAAGCCCCGTACTTCAGTGCGGGGTGGTTGACTGTCCTGCTCACTCCACCGACAACTGCAGATGCAGTTGCGAACGCGCGGCGCCGCCATCCATCGCTTCGCTGGCCGCGTCGCGGTCCGATTGCGCGGACGGCGCGAGACGCGCGGTTTCGATGCGGTCGAGGTACTCGGTGGTGACGTCGCCGGTGATGTAGTTGCCGTCGAAGCACGAGGCTTCGAATTCCTTCAGCGCCGGGTTGGTATCGCGCACCGCCTGCTTCAGGGCGTCGACGTCCTGATACACGAGGTGATCCGCGCCGATCATGCGCGCGACTTCTTCATCCGTGCGGCCGTGGGCAACGAGTTCGCCGCGCGTCGGCATGTCGATACCGTAGACGTTCGGGAATTTTACCGGCGGTGCCGCGGAGGCGAAGATCACCTTGTTCGCGCCCGCATCGCGCGCCATCTGCACGATTTCGTGCGAGGTGGTGCCGCGCACGATCGAGTCGTCGACGATCAGCACGTTCTTTCCCTTGAATTCGATGGCCATCGCGTTGAGCTTCTGGCGCACCGACTTCTTGCGCACAGCCTGGCCCGGCATGATGAAGGTGCGGCCCACGTAACGGTTCTTGAAGAAGCCCTCGCGGTATTCGACACCGAGCTTCTTGGCGACCTGCATCGCGGCAGGACGCGACGAATCGGGAATCGGCATCACGACGTCGATTGGGACATCGGGCAGTTCGCGCTTGATCTTCTCGGCGAGGTAGTCGCCCATGCGCAGACGGACGTTGTAGACCGGCACGCCGTCGAGCACCGAGTCCGGACGCGCGAGGTACACGAGTTCGAAAATGCACGGGTTCAGGCTGGGATTCGTCGCACACTGCTGCGAATGCAGATTGCCTTCGACGTCGATGAAAATCGCTTCGCCCGGCGCGACGTCGCGCACGAATTCGAAGCCGATACCTTCAATCGCCACCGATTCCGAGGCAACGATCCACTCGACGCCATGCGCCGTTTCCTGCTTGCCGAGACACAGCGGGCGGATGCCAAACGGGTCGCGGAAGGCGAGCAGGCCGTAACCAGCGATCAGCGAAACGATCGCATACGAGCCATGCACGCGGCGATGCACACCCGAGACCGCCTTGAACACGGATGCCGGATCGATTTGCAGGCCGGAGGTGGAGAGCTGCAGTTCGTGCGCGAGCACGTTAAGCAGCACTTCGGTGTCGGAATTGGTGTTGATGTGGCGGCGATCGACGCGGAACATCTCGTCTTTCAGTTGCTGCCAGTTGGTCAGGTTGCCGTTGTGGGCGAGGATGATGCCGAACGGCGCGTTCACGTAGAACGGCTGGGCTTCTTCTTCGCTCGAGGCGGAACCGGCCGTCGGATAACGCACCTGGCCGATCCCGCTGGTGCCGGGCAGGCTGCGCATGTTGCGCGTGCGGAACACGTCGCGCACCATGCCGTTGGCCTTGTGCATGTGGAAATTGCTGCCGTTCGCCGTCGCGATACCGGCTGCGTCCTGCCCGCGATGCTGCAGGAGCAGCAGGCTGTCATAGATCAGCTGATTGACCGGGGATTGGGAAACTACGCCTACGATGCCGCACATGGCATGTCCTTCAAAGGTACGAAATTCGTAACGGCGGCCGGTGCCGGGGAAGCATCCGGGTCGCGCCGATGTCCTGCGTGCTTCTTTGAACGGCTCGCCTGATCGTCACACACGGACGTAAGCGGCGAGTGTCTCGGGAAGCAGCGGTTTCAGTTCGTGCACGCCCTGGACCGCGTAGGGCCGCAGCAAGGCGTTGCGCCAGAATTCCTGCTGGGGCAGTTCGGTCAGGCCTGCGAGGGCGACCAGAATCAGCACCAGGATGACCCCGCGGACGAGGCCGAACATCAAACCCAGCGAGCGGTCGACGCCGCTCAAACCGGTTGCCTGCACCAGGCGGCCTAGCAGCGCGTTCGCTACGCCGACCACCAGCATCACGCCAATGACCAGCAACGCAAAGGCCAGCAGCCACTGGGTCAGGGCGCCGCCCGGCCAGCTCGCCGGCATATACGGCACCACATAGCCGACCAGACGGCAGGCAATCAAAAACGCTGCAACCCAGCCGGTCAGCCCGAATATCTCGGACAGGAAGCCGCGCCAAGTGCCCCGCAGGGCCGACAAACCGATCACCGCCATTACAGCGTAGTCGAAGGCAGTGAACATCGCCGACTTACTGCGCCGCGCCGTTGTTCGCGCCCGACGCCAGGCCCGCGTCGCGAACCTTCGCAATCGCTGCCGTTGCGGCGGCCCGGTCGGCGAATGGGCCCGCGCGCAACAGCGTGCGGGTCGAGCCATCCGCCTGCTTGCGACGTTCGGTATATGCGGGCACACCCGCCGCTTTCAACTTGGCCGCCCAGGTCTTCGCGCTGGCGTCGTCCGGGAACGAACCGAGTTGCACCGCGAAACGGCTGCCCGGGGGCGACGCGGGCGTGCCGGAATCGGCGTCCGCGGCGGCGGCGTCAGTGCTGTTGGCAGTCTCGTTGGCCGCGCTCTGGATCGGCGCAGGGGTCGTTTTCGCCGGTTTGGCGGGGGTCGGAGCCGCGGGTGCGTTATTGGCGGCGACTGCGGGTGCTTGTGGCTTGCTGGTCCTGGCCGCTGGCGCCGTAACGGCGCCCTGCTGCGTCGCAGCCTTGGCCGGTGCTTGCGCTGATGCCGGGGCCGGTGCAATGCGGGCGGCCGCGGTTGCGGCCGGTGTTCCGGAAGCGGCTGCCGCCGTGTCAGGCGCCGGATTATCGGGCGCTACGCCTGCCTGGCTGTCTTCATCGCCCGCGCTCGCTTTGGGCGCCGGACGGTTGGGGATATCGATGGAGATATCGTCCGTAACGGGCTTCGGGTGTGAATCGAGCACCATGGGCAGGATCACCACGGCTGCGACCACCATTGCAATCGCGCCCACCAGGCGGCGGCGCGCGCGCTGCTTTTCGGGCAACGTGGGGTCGAGCAGCATCGCATCGGCGTCAGGCCGTTCCGTGCGGCGGGTTCGCCGCTCCACGCGCTCGCCACGGGCGGCCCGGGTGGAACTGGTATTTGCGCCGCGCCGGGTGGGCGCGTCGTCTTTCTTGCCGAACGAGAAAATTCCCATGAATGGCTTGGTTCGAGGCTGCCGCGCGTTCAGTGTTGCTGCGATTTACGGTAGGCCATCACGCCGGCTACCGTATAGAAACTGCCGAAAACCACGATTCTATCATTCTCCGAGGCCCGTTTTAGCGCGTCTTGAAAAGCCTCTGCGGGTGTGGCGAAGCGCGTGATGCTGCTGTCCGCCCCGTCGGTTACACCGCCGTTGCGCAGGGTGGCCTCCAGGTCCTTTGCAGAGGCCGCGCGCGGCGTCGGCAGGTCAGTCACGCACCAGTGGTCGATTTCGCCCTTCAGGTGTTTGATCACCCCCGTGATGTCCTTGTCCTGCATCGAGCCAAATACCGCGTACGTGTACGGAAAATAGCCCATGTTGCCGAGATTCTGCGCCAGCACCGCAGCGGCATGCGGATTGTGGCCGACATCCAGCACGATTGCCGGCTTGCCCGGCAACACCTGAAAACGGCCCGGCAGTTCGACGTTCGCCAGACCGAGCCGGATGTCTTGCGCGGACACTGGCAAACGGTCGCGCAGCGCTTCGAGGCCCGCCAGCGCCGCCGACGTATTGATCAGCTGATTGGCACCGCGCAGCGCCGGATAGGCCAGCGCCGAACGGCGTAGCGTGCGGCCAACATAGCTCCACTGCTGACGCTCGCTGCCCGCCTGCCCCTCGTAGCGGAAATCGCGGCCAAAGAGCCACAGATCGGCGCCGATCCGCTCGGCATGGTCGATCAGCGTCTGCGGCGGCAGCGGGTCGGCGCAGATCGCCGGCTTGCCGGCGCGGAAGATGCCGGCCTTCTCGAAGGCGATCTTCTCGCGCGTATCGCCGAGATATTCGGTGTGATCGATGTCGATGCTCGTGATAATCGCGCAGTCGGTATCGAGGATATTGACCGCATCCAGGCGGCCGCCCAGGCCGACCTCGAGAATCACCGCGTCCAGCCCGCGCGAGGCGAACAGATGCATGATCGCCAGCGTGGTGAATTCGAAATACGTCAGCGAGACCGGTTCAGCCAGACTCAGACGCGCCGCTTCGACCGCTTCGAAATGCGGCAGCAGATCAGCGTCGCTGGCGATCTCGCCATTCACCCGCGCGCGCTCATTGAACGTCAGCAGATGCGGCGATGTATGACAGCCGACCCGGTAGCCCGCGCGCAGCAGGATCGTTTCGAGGATCGCGCAGGTCGAGCCCTTGCCGTTCGTGCCGCCGACCGTGATGACCGGACAGTCAAACGACAGTTGCAGCGCGTCGCGCACCTGGCTGATCCGCTCCAAACCCATGTCGATGCCGACCGGATGCGCGGATTCGAGGTGCGTGAGCCACGCGTCGAGAGTGGGAAATGTGGTCATCAGATGAGTCGGTTAGGCGGTGTTGCGAAGTGGCGCGGGTCAGTTCGATGGCGTTGCAGGTCAATTCGATCGTGGTGCGGGCGTTCGCCACCGCGAGAGACTACGAGAGCGCGATTATCCCGGAAATGACCGCGCGCCGCTTGATGACCTCTCGCGGCGCGCTGTTTTTTATACGGCCGTGTCTGCAGGACACGGCATCAATGCTTGTGTGACGGCTGGCGCTCAGGCAACCGCGTCGGCCGGCTGGCGGGACATCAGCGCCATCAGGCGGGCGATTTCCTCACGCAGCTTGCGGCGGTCGACGATCATGTCGATCGCCCCCTTCGACAGCAGGAATTCGGCACGCTGGAAGCCTTCCGGCAGCTTCTCGCGCACGGTCTGTTCGATCACGCGCGGGCCGGCAAAGCCGATCAGCGCCTTCGGTTCCGCGATCACCACGTCGCCGAGAAACGCAAAGCTCGCCGACACGCCGCCCATGGTCGGATCGGTCAGCACGGAGATGAACGGCAGCCTGGCTTCGGACAGCTTCGTCAGCATCGCGGTGGTCTTGGCCATCTGCATCAGCGAGAGCAGGCTTTCTTGCATCCGCGCGCCGCCCGAAGCGGTGAAACAGATGAACGGCACTTGCTGCTCGAGCGCGTTCTGCGCGCCGCGCACGAAGCGCTCGCCGACCACCGAGCCCATCGAGCCGCCCATGAACGAAAACTCGAAGCAGGCGACCACACACGGCAGCGTGTGAATCGCGCCGCCCATGACGACCATCGCATCGGTCTCGTCGGTTTCTTCCATCGCCTCTTTCAGGCGATCCGGGTATTTGCGGCTGTCCTTGAACTTGAGCGCGTCGACCGGCAGGATCTCCTGGCCGATCTCATAGCGGCCTTCCGGATCGAGCAGGCCGTCGAGCCGTTCACGCGCGCCAATCCGCATGTGATGGTCGCACTTCGGGCAGACGTGCAGATTGGCCTCTACGTCATTGCGGTACAGCACCGCTTCGCACGACGGGCACTTGATCCACAGGCCTTCCGGAATACCCTTGCGGCTTTTCGGATCGGTTTGCTTGATTTTGGGCGGCAGCAGCTTGTCGAGCCAGCTCATGTTGATTCCTTCCTGGGTCTTCGGTATGCGCAACGCGCGGGGCCAAACCCCGCCGCGCAGCTTACAGCAGACAAAAAGTAACTGTTATCGGCCAGTCGCGCCGATGCTATCCAGCGCCTCGCGGATCTCCGCGATGAAACGCGTGAGGGTTTCGGCGGCCGTGTCGGGCGCGGCTTTTTCGAGCAATTGCACGATACGGCTGCCGATCACGACGGCATCGGAGACTTCGGCCACCGAGCGCGCCGACTGGGCGTCACGGATGCCAAAACCGACGCCCACCGGCAGGGGGACGCGCGACCTGATGGCCGGGATTTTACTCGCGATGCTGGAAACGTCCAGATGTGCCGCTCCGGTGACCCCTTTGAGCGACACATAATAAACGTAACCGCTGGCGACTTTGCCGACTTCCGCAATGCGTTCATCTGTCGAGGTGGGCGCAAGCAGGAAGATCGGATCGATGCCGGCAGAGCGCATCTTTTCGGCGAAGACAGTCGATTCTTCCGGCGGGTAGTCGACCACCAGCACGCCATCGACACCTGCGTCCTTCGCTGCGGCGGCGAATGCTTCGGTACCCATGCGCTCGATCGGATTGGCATAGCCCATCAGGACGACCGGCGTCTTGTCGTCGCGCTCGCGGAATCGCTTCACATCGGCCAGCACATGACGCAGCGACACGCCGTGCGCCAGGGCGCGCTCGGACGATGCCTGGATGACCGGGCCGTCCGCCATCGGATCCGAAAAAGGGACACCGAGCTCAATCACATCCGCGCCGCCGGCGGCGAGCGCGTGCATGAATTCGACGGTGCGAGCCGGATCCGGGTCGCCAGCCGTCATGAACGGAATCAGCCCTTTCTTGCCCTGCGCGGCCAGAGCCGCAAACGTGTTCTTGATACGGGACATGGAAATTTTTCTCGAAAATAGTTAGCTGCGCGCTCGCGTGAAGTTCGCCGCTGTTTTGCGCATTAAGGCTTTCGCTCAGGTTTCGGCGGCCAGCGGCGCGAGAGGCGCCACCTGTTCGGCCGGCGCAACCGGCGCGGCCGCGCTGACGCGTTCACGCGCTATCGCGCAATAACTTTCATTGATTTCATAGCCGACGAATTCACGCCGCTGACGTGCGCAGGCGACTGCGGTGGTGCCGCTGCCCATGAACGGGTCAAGCACGCGGCCGCCCGGCGGGCAACTCGCGAGCACCATCCGCTCGACGATTTCCAGAGGTTTCTGGGTCGGATGATCGACCCGTTCGGCATGTTGCCGATGCAGTCGCGACACCGACCAGACATCCTTCGGATTATAGCCAAGCTCCAGCCACTTACTGCCTTCAAACAACTTGCGCGAACGCGCCTTCTTCGTGACGGCATCGTACGGGATGCGGACGGGATCGAGATCGAAATAATAATCCTTCGATACCGCGAAAAAGCCGATGTTGTCGTGCACGGACGTGAAGCGGCGGGTGGTGCCGCCCATGCTCGGCACGCGCCGGTCCCAGATGATCTCGTTGACCATCGTGAGGCGCGTCTTCAGGAAGCAGAAGATTTCCGGCGCGTACTGCCACGTGCAAAAGATGTACAGCGAACCGGAGGGCTTGAGCTTCGGGATTGCCAGCTCGAGCCAGCTACGCGTCCAGGCGAGAAAGTCGTCGCCCGAACGCATATCGGAGTCGTTGCCGTAGTCCTTGCCGAGCCCGTAAGGCGGATCGGCAAGGATCAGGTCGACCGACCCATCCGGCAGGTTCGCTGCATCGGTCAGAAAATCGCGGTTCAGCAGCTGGATACCGGCAGGCACCGTCGGCAAAGCAGCCGGGGGCGCACCTACGGGCGCCTCGACCGCTTCGATCCGGGCCATCTCCGCCTCGGCCATTTCGACCGGGTTGGCGTCGATTGCCGGTTGCGGCTCGTCGAACTCGTCGCGCATCGTCGCGGCGCTCAGAACGTGATACCCGATCGCTCAGCGACCGTGTGCATGTCCTTGTCGCCGCGACCCGACAGGTTCACCAGAAGGTACTTGTCCTTCGGTAAAGTCGGCGCGAGTTTGGCCGCGTAGGCCAACGCGTGGCTCGATTCGAGCGCCGGAATGATGCCTTCGATCCGGCAGCAGTCGTGAAATGCCTTTAGCGCCTCTTCGTCCGTGATACCGACGTATTGCGCACGGCCGTTCTCCTTCAGCCAGGCATGCTCGGGACCGACGCCCGGATAGTCGAGACCCGCCGAGATCGAATGCGTCTCGATGATCTGGCCGTTTTCGTCCTGCAGCAGGTAGGTGCGGTTGCCGTGCAGCACGCCCGGACTGCCACCGATCAGCGAGGCCGCGTGGCGGCCCGTGTCGATACCGTCACCCGCGGCCTCAACGCCGATCAACTGCACCGATTTATCGTCGATGTACGGGTAAAAGATGCCCATCGCGTTCGATCCGCCGCCGACGCAGGCAATCACCGCGTCCGGCTGGCGGCCAACCAGTTCGGGCATCTGCACCTTGCACTCGTCGCCGATCACGCGCTGGAAATCGCGCACCATCATCGGGTACGGATGCGGACCCGCCACCGTGCCGATGATGTAGAAGGTGTTTTCGACGTTGGTGACCCAGTCGCGCATCGCTTCGTTAAGCGCGTCTTTCAACGTGCGGGAGCCGGATTCGACCGGCACCACGGTGGCGCCGAGCAGCTTCATCCGGTAGACGTTGGCGGCCTGGCGGCGCACGTCTTCCGAGCCCATGTAGACCACGCACTCCATGCCGAAGCGTGCGGCAATCGTGGCGGTCGCCACGCCATGCTGGCCCGCGCCGGTTTCCGCAATCACGCGCGGCTTGCCCATGCGCCTCGCGAGCAGCGCCTGGCCGATCACGTTGTTCACCTTGTGGGCGCCGGTGTGGTTCAGGTCCTCACGCTTGAGGAACACCTGCGCGCCGCCAAGCAGTTCGCTCCAGCGCTGGGCGTGATAAATGGGGGACGGACGGCCGACGAAATGCTTCAGCTCGCGCTCATACTCAGCGACGAAGTCGGGGTCTTTTTGATATTTTGCGTACGCTTCACGCAGCTCGTCGAGCGCGTGAACCAGCGTTTCAGCGACGAACACGCCGCCAAATTGGCCGAAATGGCCTCGTTCATCAGGCAAGTTATACATGGTGTCACTCTTCTCAGTGTGCCGGGCGGCTTCATGCGAAGCCTGCTCCGGCTGAATCACTCTGCGTCCGCCGCGCGCACTGCGCGTACGAACGCCGCCATCCGGGCGTGATCTTTCACGCCCCTGGCGCCCGTTACCTCGATGCCGCTCGAGACATCGACCGCGTACGGGCGCACGCGATGAATCGCGTCACTGACGTTTTGCGCGTTCAACCCACCACTCAAAACGGCCCGACGCGCGAGCTCTGCTGGAATAAGTGACCAATCGAAAACCTTCCCGCCGCCGCCATAACCTTCGACATGGGTGTCGAATAAAAGGGCGCTGGCTGCTGAATAGTTAAGCGCCGATTCTACCAAATCGGCCTGCCGAGTATCGGCCTCAACGCGCAAGGCGCGCAACCAAGGCAAACCCGCAACGTTGGCGAGCGCTTCGCACTGCTCGGGCGTCTCATCGCCATGAAACTGCAGCAAGGTGAGCGGCACGTTACTCACCACCTCGCGCATCCATTGCGGCGAGGCGTTCACGAACAGGCCAACCACCGAAACGAACGGCGGCACGTCCCGCACCAGTTCCAGCGCCTGCGCGACATTGACCGCGCGGGGGCTGGGCGGATAAAACACCAGGCCGATCGCATCGGCGCCCAGGTCGATGGCATGCGTCACGTCCTCCGGCCTGGACAGCCCGCACAGCTTGATGCGGGTCCGATGCGGCGTGGCCGCCGCTTGCGACGCGTCCCGTTGCTGCAGTGCGCCGGCTTCGACCGGCTGGTTCTGGCTTGAATTCATGATTCCGGTGAGTCGCTCCATACCGTGCTCCAGGGCACGCTACCTGATTGGGCGGCGGGCACGGCGAATTCCTCAGGATAGCCCACCTGCGCGAGATACAGGCCGTCTGGCATGAAAGTCGGCGCGGCGCAATTGCGGTCGCGGCTTTCCAGCACCTCGGCCATCCAGGCCGCCGGATAACGTCCGCGGCCGATTGCGACGAGGCAGCCCATCAGATTTCGCACCATGTGGTGCAGGAACGCGCTGGCGCGGAAACGGAAGTGAATGAAGTCGCCTTGCTGCCGAACGTCGATCTGATACAGATGCTTGACCGGCGTCTTCGCCTGGCATTCCGACGAACGAAACGCGGAAAAATCGTGTTCGCCGATCAGGCAGGCGGTCGCGGCCCACATCGCCTCGACGTCGAGCGGGGTATGCACCCAGCCGGCACGGGCGGCCAGCATCGGCGAGCGCACCGGATGAACATACAGCGCGTAGTAGTAGGTCCGCTCAAAGGCCGAGAAGCGCGCGTGGAACGTGTCCGGCATTGGCTTGGCCCACTGGACCGCGACGGTTTTCGGCAGAAACGCGTTGGTGCCGCGCACCCACGAAAAATCCGTCCGATCGAGTTCCGTGTCGAAATGCACCACCTGTCCGAGCCCGTGCACGCCGGTATCCGTACGCCCTGCCACCACGGTCTGCAGCGGCGTCTGGGCGAATTCGCGCAGCGCCCGCTCGAGTTCGTCCTGAACTGTCTTGCCGTGTGGCTGCGATTGCCAGCCGCAGAAGGCTGAACCGTCGTACTGGATCCCTAGGGCAACGCGCGTCATGACAACGGTGCCAGCGTCGACAGCAAGGCACGCGCCGCAGTGCGCGTGGCGACGTCGTTCGCCTCGATGACTTCATGGATCAGCGCACGCGCGCCCGCCAGATCGCCCAGTTCGATGTACTCGGAGGCCAGATCGAGCTTGTTGCGGGCGATCCTGACGAGGTCCTGCGGCGTGAACGACGGCAACGGCTGCGCCGGGCTCGGCGGCAATTCCAGATCGAAGTCCAGGTTCAGCGCGCCGAAGCGTGCCGCGCCCAGGCCGGTGACTGCCGCTGCCCCAGCCGTGCCAGCGGCGATTTCGTCGGCGACCTGGCGGCGCGCAGCGGCTTGCGGCGCGACGGTTTGTTGCGCGCTGATTTCGGGCTCGACGGCCGGTTGTGTCGCCAGCGGGGCAGGCGGCGTCAACGTGTCGGGCGATTCGATTCGCGGTGGCAACCCCAGGTCGAGACTGCCGAATGCATCGACGGCGTCACGCGGAAATTCGCCTGGCGCGGCAGGTTCCGTCGGCGATTCGGTGAACGGCTCGTCTGGCGATGCGCCGGTCGGCGTGCCGGAATGATGCGGGGCTTCGTCTGCGTACGGCGTCGGCTCGAATGCGTGGTGCTCGCTCGGGGTATGCGACTCAGGCGGGGTGACGGCCGCAGGATGGTTCGGCTCAGGTTCGAACAACGCCTCGCCGTGGTTCGGCTCACCGTCATGCTCCGCTGGCGGCGCGCCGAAATTGATCTGCGGCTGCGGCGGGTGAAAGCTCGCGACCGGTTCCGTGGAGGGGATTTCTTCCGGCGGCGTGGCTGTCGCCTCGTCCCATTGATGGCCTTCCGCGACTGAGGGGCGGGACTCGGATGCAATTTCCTGCGGTGCTGCGGTGCCTTGGTCGGCTGCGGGCTCGTGGCCTGCCACATCATGCGGGAATCCGGCTGACGCCTGGCTCACCGCCCCGCCGAGTAGCGCCGCGTCGCGGGCTGCGGCTTCTCGTGCTGCTGCCTCGCGCTCGGCTGTTTCGCGTGCTGCTGCTTCGTGCGCCTCGGCCTCACGCGCCAGTGCCTCGTGCTCCGCTGCTTCGCGTGCCGCTGCCTCGTGCTCCGCTGCTTCGCGTGCTTGTGCCTCACGTGCCGCTGCTTCGCGCTCTGCCACTTCACGCGCTACCGCCTCGCGTGCGGCCACCTCGTCGGCCAGTGCACGTTCACGCGCGGCAACATCTTCATGCGCCTCGACGGTATCTCCCGCCGGGAAAGCTTCAGGCACCTCCCGCGTGATAGCCGCACGTTTGCGCCGGCGCAGTCCGAGACCGGCCAGCAAGGCCACCAGCACCGCACCGATAGCCGCGGGGATGCCGAGGTTCTCCGGCGACAAGTCGATATTTCCTGCTGCCGCAGCGTGCGAATTCGCCATCCCAGCGTTGCCCGGCACGCTGGCACCAGACGCCGCAGCCGCGACCCCAGCCATCTGGCTACCAGCGGCCGTCGCTGCGCTACCCGCTTGTGAAGGCCGCACCGGCGTTCCGCCAATGCCATGCTTTAGCAACTCCATCAGCACCCGGCTTTTCAGGGCGAGCAACTGCTGCAGACTGGAAACCTTTGTAGGCGCCTGCACCACCGGCGCCGCGGCAGCCGGCGCAGACGGCAACACCGCTGACGCCCCCGCGTCCGGCGCGCTGGCCGACGGTTGAATGGCGCCCGTCCACACATCTGCGCCGCTCGCTTGCGGTACGGGCGACGCACTCGCTGCGGTGGCCGCCGCCGCGGACGCAAGAGCCGGAGCAGCGGCAACGCTCGCAGGTGCACTGCCTGCTGACGGCGTACTCGCCACACCTGCCATCGCAGCGCTTGCCGTCGCAGCACTCGCCTGAAGCGGCGTGCTCCCAGCGGTGACCGTGGCCGGAACGCCGTGCTGGGCGGCCGTGGCCAGCGGCGAGGCGGCACTTGCCGCAGTAGCAGGCTGAGCCGGTGCGGACGCTGAAGCAACCGAAGCGGCCGAGCCAGCCGAAGCACCGGAAGCCGCAGAGGCCCCCGCCCCCGGCACTGCCGCGCCCGTCGCATCGAGCGCCGGAATGGTCAGCACGGCGCCCACCCGCAAACGGCTCGGATCGTGCGCCATAAACGCATTCGGGTTCGCCTCGAACAACGCCTGCGACGCACGCGCCAGCGTCGCACGGTCGTGCGACTGCGTGGCGGCAACGGCCACATCGTGGAGCGACTGTCCCGGGCGAATCGTATATTGGCTGCCCGCAGCGAGCGGGGCCGAGGCTTCGGCCGGCGCACTCGCCGCGTCGTCGGTTGCAGCCTGTGCGCCCGGGGCACCGGCGGTCACAGCAAATACAATCGCAGCGGCCGCCGCGATCTGGCAGAGACGGTTGCGCGACATAACTTGATGGAAAGAGAGTCGAACGGTCATCGGGACTCCGGGCGCGTCAGCGCGCAGCCCTTGTTTGCGGTCGGATTGAGACAAGATTTTCGGAGCACACAATGAAAAAAGCGCCGCGCAAGCGCGACGCTTTTTGAGTTTTTACGCGTCGTAGGCGCGTAGTTTACTTTACTTGTCGAGCAGAATGCGCAGCATCCGACGCAGCGGCTCCGCAGCACCCCACAACAACTGGTCGCCGACCGTGAAGGCCGACAGATATTCGCCGCCCATCGCGAGCTTGCGCAGGCGTCCAACCGGCACCGTCAGCGTGCCCGTCACCACCGCCGGTGACAGATCGCGGATCGACGCTTCGCGCTCGTTCGGCACAACCTTGACCCAGTCGTTGGCCGACGCGAGGATGCCGTTGACTTCGTCGAGCGGCACGTCCTTGTTCAGCTTGATGGTCAGCGCCTGCGAGTGGCAGCGCATGGCGCCGATGCGCACGCACAGGCCGTCGACCGGGATCGAACCCGGCGTGCCCATGGCGGGCTTGCCGAGGATCTTGTTGGTTTCCGCGCCGCCCTTCCACTCTTCCTTCGACATGCCGTTGCCAAGGTCCTTGTCGATCCACGGAATCAGCGAGCCGGCGAGCGGCACGCCAAAGTGATCGGTCGGCATGCGGTCGCTGTTCATGGCGGCCAGCACGCGGCGGTCGATGTCGAGAATCGCCGACGACGGATCCGCCAGGTCTTCCTTGGCCGCGCCGTACAGCGTGCCCATCTGCTGCAGCAGTTCGCGCATGTTCTGCGCGCCCGCGCCCGATGCAGCCTGATACGTCATGGCCGTCATCCAGTCGACGAGGTTTTCGCGGAACAGGCCGCCCAGCGCCATCAGCATCAGGCTGACGGTGCAGTTGCCACCGATGAAATTCTTCTGACCCTTGACGAGCGCATTCTTGATCACGTCGAGGTTGACCGGATCGAGAATGATGACCGCGTCGTCCTTCATGCGCAGCGACGAAGCCGCGTCGATCCAGTAGCCGTTCCAGCCCGCTGCGCGCAGCTTCGGGAACACGTCGCTGGTGTAGTCGCCGCCCTGGCAGGAGATGATGGCGTTGCACTTCTTCAGGTCGTCGATGCTCGACGCATCTTTGAGCTTGGTCTCGTTTTTAGCGAACGACGGCGCGTTGCCACCTGCGTTGCTGGTGCTGAAAAACACCGGTTCGATCAGATCGAAATCGCCTTCCTGCTGCATACGTTGCATCAGGACGCTGCCGACCATGCCGCGCCAACCTACGAGACCTACGTTCATGACACTTACCCTTCGAGTGGAGGCTTCCCCGCATCTTTGCCCGCAGTGACCGCGCGGGGAAGATGGGCGGGCACGACGGACGATCAGCGAATCGTGATCGTTTTCGGGGTAATCGTTTTGATGGTAATGGCGAGTTCAACCGCACGGGCCGTTTTGCCGTGGAGGTTGGAAATCGAGCAGATTTGGGGAATCTTCGCCATCGCTACAGTCTACACGAAAACCGGATTTGGGCGGCCTGATCGGCCGCTTTTGCACGCGAATGGCCCAGATTGCGGGCTCTACTGCCTGCTTAGGTGCCGATCTGACGCGCAATTCGCGGCGCAATTCGCTGCGCCGCTACAACACATCAACCTTGCAGCGCGGCAACCACGGCGTCGCCCATCGCTACGGTGCCGACCTGCTGGCAACCCGGCGTCAGGATGTCGCCGGTGCGGAAGCCCTGCTCCAGCACCTTCTTCACGGCCGCTTCAATGCGGTCGGCCTGCTCGGCCTTGTTCAGCGAGTAACGCAGCATCATCGCGGCGGACAAAATCGTTGCCAGCGGATTCGCCACGCCCTTGCCGGCGATATCCGGTGCGGATCCATGCGACGGCTCGTACAGACCCTTGTTGCTCTTGTCGAGCGACGCCGACGGCAGCATGCCGATCGAACCCGTCAGCATGGCTGCCTGGTCGGACAGAATGTCGCCGAACATGTTGCCGGTGACGACGACGTCGAACGACTTCGGCGCCTTCACCAGTTGCATGGCCGCGTTGTCGACATACATGTGCGACAGTTCGACGTCCGCGTATTCCTTCGACACATCGATCATGATGTCTCTCCAGAACTGCGACGTTTCAAGCACGTTGGCCTTGTCGACCGAGGTCACCTTCTTGCTGCGCTTTTGCGCCGCCTGGAACGCGACGTGCGCAATGCGGCGCACTTCCGGTTCCGAATAGCGCATCGTGTCGAAGCCTTCCTTCGCACCGGCGAACAGACCGTCCGGCGCCTCGCGCACGCCGCGCGGCGTACCGAAGTAAATATCGCCGTTCAGTTCGCGCACGATCAGGATATCCAGACCCGAGACGATTTCCGGCTTCAGCGACGATGCGGCCGTCAGTTGCGGATAGCAGATCGCCGGGCGGAAGTTCGCGAACAGTTGCAGGTGTTTGCGCAGACCGAGAATGGCCTGCTCCGGGCGCAAGGCGCGCTCGAGCGAATCGTATTTCCAGTCGCCTACGGCGCCGAACAGGATCGCATCGGCTTCTTTCGCGAGCGCAAGCGTCGAATCGGGCAGCGGATGCCCCTTCGCTTCATAACCCGCGCCGCCGACCGGCGCTTCTTCGAGTTCGAACTTCTCGCCGAGTACGTTCAGAACCTTGACGGCTTCCTTGACGATTTCCGGACCGATGCCGTCGCCGGGCAACACTGCGATCTTCATGCGAATTTCCTTGATTGTTTTCTTTCAGACCTGGGCACGCGAATCAAACAATGCGCCTAGCCGACGATGCGGTGGTTCAGCCACGGCTGCCTGGCGATTCGCTCGGCTTCGAACTGGCGAATCTTGTCCGCGTGGCGCAGCGTCAGACCAATGTCATCGAAACCGTTCAGCAGGCAGTACTTGCGAAAGCCCGCCACCTCGAACGGATACTCGGTGCCGTCGCCCACGCGCACGATTTTCGCTTCGAGGTCGATGGTCAGTTCGAAGCCGTTGAACGCATAGGTTTCGTTGAACAGGCGATCGACCTGATGTTCGGTCAGCACGATCGGCAACAAGCCGTTCTTGAAGCAGTTGTTGTAGAAGATGTCCGCAAAGCTCGGCGCGATGATCGCGCGGAAGCCGTATTGCTGCAGCGCCCACGGTGCGTGCTCACGCGAGCTGCCACAGCCGAAGTTCTTGCGCGCCAGCAGGACCGACGCGCCCTGATAGCGCGGCTGGTTCAGCACGAAGTCCGGATTCAGCGGACGCTTCGAATTGTCCTGACCCGGCTCGCCGTGATCCAGGTAACGCCATTCGTCGAACGCATTCGGGCCGAAACCCGTGCGCTTGATCGACTTCAGGAACTGCTTCGGAATGATCGCGTCCGTGTCGACGTTCTCGCGATCGAGCGGCGCCACGACGCCGGTATGTACGATGAATTTATCCATGGCCCATCACCAACCAGAGTAGAGACCGGGGAGCGCGCCACAGGACGCGCCGCCGGTGGAATCGAAACAGGATCGCGCCGGCTTAGCCGAGCTTGCGAATATCGACGAAGTGCCCTTCGATGGCCGCAGCCGCAGCCATCGCGGGGCTCACGAGGTGGGTACGTCCGCCCGCGCCCTGACGGCCTTCGAAATTGCGGTTCGACGTCGACGCGCAACGCTCGCCTGGATCCAGCCGGTCGGCGTTCATCGCGAGGCACATCGAGCAGCCCGGTTCGCGCCATTCGAAACCCGCGTCGGTGAACACCTTGTCGAGGCCTTCACGCTCAGCCTGGGCCTTTACCAGACCCGAACCCGGCACGACCATCGCGAGGCGGATGTTCGGCGCCACGCGGCGGCCCAGCTTGCGCACGACGTACGCCGCGGCGCGCAGATCTTCGATGCGCGCGTTGGTGCACGAACCGATGAAAATCTTGTCCGGCTTGATCGATTCGATCGGCAGGTTCGGCTCGAGCGCCATGTACTTCAGCGCACGTTCCATGGCGTCGCGCTTGACCGGATCTTTCTCGCGTTCCGGATCCGGCACGCGGCCGTCGATGGCGGTCACCATTTCCGGCGACGTGCCCCACGTGACCTGCGGCACGATTTCCGCGGCGTTCAGTTCGACCACGCGATCGAAATGCGCACCGTCGTCCGACTTGAACTGCTTCCAGTACTCGACCGCGTGGTCCCATTCGACGCCTTCCGGTGAGAACGGACGGCCCTTCAGATACTCGATCGTGGTGTCGTCCACCGCAACCATGCCGGCGCGCGCGCCGGCTTCGATGGCCATGTTGCAGACGGTCATGCGGCCTTCCATGGAGAGCGCGCGGATCGTCGAGCCGCCGAACTCGATGGCATAGCCCGTGCCGCCCGCGGTGCCGATCTTGCCGATGATGGCGAGCACGATGTCCTTCGCGGTACAGCCGCGCGGCAGTTGCCCTTCGACCTTTACCAGCATGTTCTTGCTCTTCTTCTGCAAGAGCGTTTGCGTGGCCAGCACGTGCTCGACTTCCGAGGTGCCGATGCCGTGCGCGAGCGCACCGAACGCGCCGTGCGTGGACGTATGCGAGTCGCCGCAGACGATCGTCATGCCCGGCAGCGTAGCGCCCTGCTCCGGCCCGATGATGTGCACGATGCCTTGACGCAGGTCGTTCATCTTGAACTGCGTGATGCCGTACGAATCGCAGTTCGAATCGAGCGTGTCGACTTGCAGCTTCGACACCGGATCAGCGATGCCATGACTGCGGTCCGTGGTGGGTACGTTGTGGTCGGACACCGCCAGATTCGCGCTGATGCGCCACACCGGACGCTCAGCCAGCTTCAGGCCTTCGAAGGCCTGCGGGCTCGTGACTTCGTGCAGCAGGTGACGGTCGATATAGAGAATCGTCGTACCGTCTTCTTCCGTGTGGACCACGTGTGTGTTCCACAATTTGTCGTAGAGAGTCTGTGCCATGGTATGCGGGGTAGTGATGACTGCGGGCAAGCTGTGTGTGCGACTGATTATGCCACGCTGATCCGCGATTTGGCCCACCCCGCAAGGAGAAAACCGATAAAAAACAGTGAGTTGGGTGGTAGTGGCGATACCTGTATCGGTGTTACCCGGCACACGCCCAGGAACACCCCGAGGCGTAAAAAAATTTCCGGCCCAGCGGCTCCTTGTAAAAAAATCGATCCCGGCATAAAAAATATTTGTCAAAGAACGCCTGAGACAGGTTTTCTCATGGATACCGATTCCAGCTGCCGGTCGCAGTCAGTGGCGTCAGAAATTCGACCTGAGCGCTGGACAACATCTCGTCCGAAGCCCACGCGTACGACGCAGCGCACCGCCGTCTAACGCGCCAGATCGAACCCGAGTTGTACGCGCCCCAACGGCGTCAAATCGCTCTCCCGCGCGCGACCCACGAAGTCGGTTTCGAAGTGATCCGCAGGAAAATCAGGCGGGCTCTCACCGCGCAGGAAGCTCGGTAATTGCCGGCGCAGATACGCTTCGTTCTTTGCACACCACGGCGCCGACGCGATGTACATCACATTGCTGTAGCCGCTGCCGCGATGTACGTCTTCCACCGAATGCACGACATCGCTGTGCCAGAACACCGCGTCACCCGGCAGCATGTGCGGGATTGGCGTAACCGCTTCGAGCAGCAGGCCATGCCATTCCGGTCTGATCGACAACGCGCGTGCCGGTTGTGCGCAGCACAGCTCGTCATCGGGAACGTCATCTTGCAGGGCGCGCAGCACCACATAGGCCATGGCGTTCGCGACAGGGATCAATTGCAGCGTGCCGTCGCCTGGCCCTTGTGGGGTCAACGCAGTCCAGCCCTGGAATGTGCGGAACATCGAGCACACGGCTGGCGACGGAATCTCTTGCACGTCCGGACGGTAAGCAGCGTCGAACGGATCATAGGCGCGCCAGTTGCCCGATAGCACATGCCGGTACACCTGGCGGAAATTCGGATCGAGCCAGCGCTCGACCGAACCGCCGTCGACGTGGGGCGAAAGACCCAGCGATTCGGAGCCAGGCGGGCGACGGCGAATGCGGTCCGCGTAAACCGGCACCCGCTCCGGATCGAAATGCTGGCGGCCTTCGCTTTCTGCGCGCCAAAGGCGGTTCAGAAACACCCGCGTATTGGTCAGTTGTTCGGATTGTCGCGCGGCGACCTGCGGCTTCGACCAGTACACGCCGTAAATTTGCGGTCTGCTTGAGGACAAGGTGCCGAAATACTTGTCTTCTGCGCGACGGGCGAGTTTTTCGTCAAGACTGTTGGCCTCGACGTACTGTGCAATCTCGTCGTTCCAGTCGGCTGCCTGGACTGGATCGAACACGCGCCGCACGACACAGCCGCCGCGGGTTTTGATCTGCTCGATGGTGCTGGGGTCCACGTCGCGAGAGACGATCGATTTGTAGTCGAACACGGGGATGGCCTCGCGCCCCCGATTGCGGTCGCGGTGAATTGCGTCAACCTGCTGCCGGATTGCACCCTCCACCTCGCGAAATACCTGCGCGTAGTTGGACAATGACGTTCGCAATGAACGTTTGGTCGTACGGATCGCCTCGGGCAGGTTGTCGATCATCAGCGGCATGGCTTGTCTCCTACGTTTTGTTGGGATGGCGTGGGTGGGCCGTCTTTCGCAGTTCGTTTGTGCGGCCTGTTCACGTAGGTTAGGCACCTCCAGCCCTCATAAGGAATCTTTTCCGGCCAACTATCGATACAATTCAGACATTCGCCGCACCCCCGTTCCGCGGCTGGGCGCTCGCCATGAAACCCCAATACGAACGCGTCACCATTCCCGACGGCTGCTCCGTGCGGGTCTATCACCGCCAGATCGCGCAGATTCCGTTCGAGTGGCATCACCATCCCGAATACGAACTGACGCTGACGATGAATAGCCGCGGCCGCCGGTTCGTCGGCGACCATATCGCCGACTACACAGGCGACGATCTCGTACTGGTGCCACCGGATATGCCGCATACGTGGGCTTCGATCGAGCCGATCGACAAGCGTGAGCCTCAAGTGGCGATCGTGGTCTGGTTTAGCGGCGATTGGGCGCGGCGGATGGCCGATTGCTGTCCCGAGTTCGCGGCGCTGCGTAAGCTCTTGCGGCGTGGCGCGCCGGGGCTGCGGTTTGGCGAAGACTCGACTGAACTGGTGCGTGCCAGGGTTCACGCGTTGCTGGATGCGGAGCCGCGTACGCGGCTCGCGGCTGTGCTGGAGATACTCGCGCAACTGGCGGAGGCGGTTGCGCAGCCGCTCGCGTCGCCCTCCAGGCACGCGGATGCGGTGCGGCAGGGTGAATCGCGAGAGGGTGGTTCTGGTTCGGACTCCAGGTCTGGCGCTGGCGCCGGAGGCACCGCTTCCGAGGCCGAACGCCTGAACCGCGTTCTCGATCTGCTCGACCGGCATTTTAACGAGCCGCTGCGCGTCGCCAAACTCTGCGCAGTCGCAAACCTGTCGGAGCGGTCGCTGCATCGTCATTTCGTGCGCCATGTCGGCGAAAGCGTCGGCCGTCATCTGACGCGCCTGCGTATCAGCTACGCCACACGGCAGCTCACCGATACGACGTGGCCGATCTCGGTCATCGCCGCTAAAGCCGGCATTCCCAATCTCGCCAATTTCAATCGCCTGTTTCTGTCGGCACGCGGGATGACGCCGAGCGCGTATCGGCGTCTCTTCGAGACGCACGGGGCCGCGTCGCAGACGATGGACCAGCCGGGACTGCAAACCCGGCCGCCATCCTTGGAGCGGGTGAAGGCACCCGCAAAGCTACCCGCGGCTAGCGCGCTAAATACGTCGACCAAGGTGCGCTCCACGAGCCAGCGTAGAGCGGGAACATCAGATTGATCCACGCACCGTTGCCGGCGGCAGGAACAGCGGCAACGGACTATCGGGCAACGCAATAAAACCGTGATGCACGTAAAAGCTGCAGCCGTTTCGTCCTTCGCGTCGACTACAAACGCGAACGCTGCAACCTCCAACCGCGCTGCACGCCCGAGCGCATCGGCCAGCAATGCGCCGCCAAGCCCTTGCCCCTTGAACGCCTGATCAACCGCCATACGCCCCATGCGTATCGCCGGAACACTTGGGCAGCGCGGCAGTTTCTTTGCCGTCGCATCGGGAAGCTCGGCAAGTAGCACGCTCGCAGCCGCCAGGGTGTAATACCCGGCCACGCGGTGCTCGCTATCCAGCGCCACGAAACACGCGGTAACCCGGCGTCGCACGTCCTGCATTACCTGCTGCCGGAAGTAGCAGTTCAGTGCCTCGGAATCGCTCACAAACGTTGTTCGCTCGTGCGCGCCATCAAGCGGTACCACCCGATAGGGCGTTTTACTCATCGGAACCTAGCAGCTTGCGCCGGCGTGCGAACGCACGCTTGAGCGCCGGCGTAGGCCTCGGCGGCGACAGCAACGCCTGCGCGAAGCACGTCTGATCGGTTAACGACAGACGCATCACGTCCGCCTGCTCGATCGCGCGCTGCGCGGCGTCTTGCACGGCAGCAACCACAAAGTCAGTCATCGTGCGCCCCTGAAGCTCGGCCGCGCGCTTGAGCATCGCGTGCAGATCGGTGCTGATTCGCGCTTCGAGCCGGGCTGTGGATTGGACCGTGGGCATGATGGAATCCTCCTGTGTCTACATACGATGCGGCAATTTGCCGTACATTTCAGGTCTCCGCGAAGCGGCCAGGCGCGCGCATTCCGTTACCCGGCAATGCTGCGGTCACGCGTCCGCCTCAATAGCAGCGGAAACACGTCCGGGAGCCCGGTTAAAATATCGCCTTGCGCCGCTTCGCGCAGTAACCGGAGGAAACCATCCTATGACCAGGGCTAACCGCAGGTCCGTTAGCATCGCCCCGGGCCACAACAAGGCCAGTCTGTCCCAAGGCCAGAAGGCATTCAACACGCTCATCCGGCAGATTGAAAAGCGGCGTCACCGTCTCGGTGCGTGGGAGGCGGTCGCGCCAGTCTTCCAGAAAAAATACATCGACGAGTTCCTTCCACTCGAGAAGATCTGCACGGATCTGCAGGTGAAGATGGTTCATCGTCTTGAACAGGCCTGCGACCAGAAAGGATTGACGAAATCCGAACGCCGCACGATCTCGGAGCTGATCACCGGCCTGGCCGGCGATCTGATCGAAGAGCAGGACGATGCACAATTGAAAGCCATTTACAACAGGCATAGCCAATCCGACTACGACAGCGAAGCAGCGGCCGAACTCGAGGATATGAAGTCGGTGCTGGAGGCGATGCTCGGTGAGGAACTGGGCGACAATGTTGACATGAGCTCACCGGAGGACCTGTTGCAGCGGGCGCACGCGAAAATGGAAGAGCAATACGCGCGGGAAGCTGCCGAAAATCAGGCGAGAGAGGAACGTCGCGCCAAACGGAAAAAGTCGGCGAAGCAGCTCGCCGCGCAGGCGCGACAAGAGGCGGAGCAGGCACAGCTAAGCCAGTCCATCCGCGAGGTCTATCGCAAACTTGCCAGTGCCCTTCATCCTGATCGTGAACCTGACCCGCAGGAGCGCCAGCGCAAGACCGCGCTGATGCAGCGGGCCAACCAGGCTTATGGCAAAAACAATCTGCTGCAGCTGCTGGAATTGCAGCTGGAGCTTGAACACATCGACCAGAGCGCGATCAACAATATCAGCGAGGACCGGCTGAAGCACTACAACACGATCCTGAAGGAGCAACTCGGCGAGCTGGATCAGGAAATCCTGCATGTCGAAGGGGGATTCAGGCACGCCTATGGAATTCCGCCATTCATCGACATCTCTCCGGACACCGTCGTACGCAATCTCGTGGGCGACATCGCAGGGATTCGGCAAAGCGTACGCGACCTGGAGGAAGACCTGCTGGTGTTCGAAGACATCAGGACACTCAAGAGCTGGCTGAAGAGTGTCAAACGTCAGCATGCCGCGCTTCACTTCGACGAAATGCCGTTCTGAGCGACTTCGGGGTACGTGACCCGAAAATCCCGGGTGTGATGGAATTTGCGCTTCCCCTTGACGACGCCGCCTCAGCCTTCCAACGCTCATGCCCCAATAGAGAAACGCCCCAACGTTCAACCCGTTGGGGCGTTTTCTTAACCGCAGTGCAGTGGTGTATTGCACGCATCCCACAGCGGCCTAAACCGCCATACGCTGCGCGAACACCAGCAGCAGCTTAACGTGCCGACAGCGGCTTCGCTTGACGCGGCGTATCGCCGATGAACAACTGACGCGGACGGCCAATCTTCTGTTCCGGATCGGCAATCATCTCGTTCCACTGCGCAATCCAGCCCACCGTCCGTGCCATCGCGAAGATACACGTGAACATCGAGGTCGGAATACCCAGTGCGCGCTGCACGATGCCCGAGTAGAAGTCCACGTTCGGGTACAGCTTGCGCGATACGAAGTATTCGTCTTCCAGCGCGATCTTTTCCAGTGCCATGGCCAGCTTGAACAGCGGGTCGTCGTGCAGGCCCAGCTCTTCGAGCACTTCGTGGCAGGTTTCACGCATCAGCTTCGCACGCGGGTCGTAATTCTTGTAGACGCGGTGACCGAAGCCCATCAGCTTCACGCCCGAATTCTTGTCCTTCACCTGCCTGATGAACTCGGGAATGTGGTCGACCGAGCCGATCTCTTCCAGCATGTTCAGCGCCGCTTCGTTCGCGCCGCCGTGTGCCGGGCCCCACAGGCAGGCAATACCGGCGGCGATACATGCAAACGGGTTCGCGCCCGAGGAACCCGCCAGACGCACCGTCGAAGTGGACGCATTCTGTTCGTGGTCCGCGTGCAGGATCAGGATACGGTCGAGTGCGCGCACCAGCACGTCGTTGACCTTG
>DASZIR010000092.1:0-13238 GCA_035948995.1 Paraburkholderia sp.
TGTGTGTGCTCTGCGACGGGAGAGATGTGGGTCGCGTGACTTGCGCCCAGCGCCGTGGTTGTTCCCCCAACTTCGGCTCGTCTTGTGCAGTCTCAATGGGGTGCCATTGCGCTGACCTGATCGAGCCAAGTGGGTAGCCGGTCTGTCAATAGAAAAGTCTGATCAAAATGTGTAGGTATGCGAATTAATGTTGCGCGGTAACGAAGGATGATCCTTGATCTGTCGCGGCGTGAAAACTACGCTTCGACCTGTTGTCGCCGTTGTCAAGAAAATGCGGGCGGCGATTATTCCACACTCTGTAGCGCGTCGATGTTTCTGCACTGGCGGGCGTTTTTTCGGTCTTGTGCCATCTGGTGTGAGAACCGGGCCGCAAGGAAGAGTTGGCGCCGATTCAATCCGGTGCGCGCTGGCGGCCTGATGCCGGCGACCACCCAGACCCGGCTGACGCTGAGACATTCAGACGCACAACTGCTCGACTGGATGGCTGACCTGTATGGCTCGATGAAACGCAAGCTCTACGCGCATATCGCGGCCCACGGCGGCAAGGCGAAAGGGGGCTAGTTGTCTCATCGGCCGGGTCCGGCCATGAAGCGTCATTCGGCCGTCGAGGCGCTCAAATGTTTCTACGTCGGCTCCGCCCTGTAAGCGGTTGTTCGATTTGCGAAGTTGAACTGCTTGCGCATTCAGGCTACGTCCGGAAAATGACTGGCGATGTAGGCGTTTCATGTCTTGCCAGCTCGCCCTGTGCCCTTATCCAAACCGAACACAATAAACCGGCGGCAAATGCGCTGAAATCAATTGCCAGCTTTCGCCGCCATCGTCGGATGTCCATAGCGCGCCAGTGGTCGACCCCATCGCCAGGCGCGTGCCGGAGTCATCTACAGCAAGCCCGTGCCGATACACGAGGTCATACGCCGGTGCAGGCGGCAACCCGTTCGAGAAACGCTCGAACGTGCGGCCGCCGTCGCGTGTGCGCGTGACGACGAACCGGCCGTCCACTGGGATCCGGTACTGGTCTTTCACGGCGGGCACGAACCATGCGGTGTCCGGCTCGCGCGGGTGCACGGCAACCGCGAAGCCGAAGCTCGATGGCTGCGCTTCGATCCGCTGCCAACGGGCCGCGCCGTCGGTCGAGCGGAAGATCGCGCAGTGATGCTGCGTCCACAGCACATCCGGGTTTGCCGCGCATTGCACAACGCGGTGCGGGTCTTGCACGTTGGCATCGCCGCGCCGCTCCGGCGGCATGTAGTCGGCCTCCATGCCCTCGGCACTCAGGCGCCAGGTCGCGCCGCCGTCGGCGGTTTGCCAGACGCCGCCGCAAGACACGCCGATCGTCACGTGCTGGCTGTTGCGCGGATCGACCATCACGGAATGGATGCCCGGCGCGTCGTAGCCGCCTCCGAGCCATTCGCGGCGCTCCGGGCGATCCCACAGCGCGCCGTTGAGCACCCATGTCTCGCCGCCATCGCCGGAACGGAAGAGCCCGCCGGGAATCGTGCCGGCCCACAAGACGCCTGGCTCGTCCGGACCGCCGGTTTCAAGCGACCAGACTTGCTGAAGCGTCCAGGGAGGCGACTGGGTGGGCGCGGTGGCGCTCGGACTGTCCGCACTGGCGTTCGCGCCGTCAGCGGTACGCGCCTCGTTGGCAGTCTGCGGCGGGTAGACTGGGACCGCACACTCTTCCCAATCCGCCATGCCCGCGCGTCGGCGATGCAGCTTCACGCCGAAGTGGCCGAGATTTAGCGCGGCATATAGCGATCCGTCGCGCGGATCAGGTAGCACCATGCTTACCGGGTCGCCGACGAAATACGGCTCGCCGAGCGTCCAGCCGCCGTCGCCCTCGGTATGCAGAACGAACAACCCCTTGCGGGTTGCGACAAGCAATCGATCGCTCATGTCGAGTGTCTCCACGAGTACGGATGGAACCCTATTATCCGCCCGACAGCGCCTGTATGACGTAAACTCGGCTTTCCTCGCCGAGCGCGTCGGACAGATGTTGTCGGTCGCGCACCGGCCGGCCGTCGACGAACACGGCGAGATGCCTTCGCAGTGAGCCCTGATCGTCGAGGATGTAGCCGCGTAGCCGAGGTTGCGCGGCAAATACGGCTTCGAGCGCTTCGCCGATCGTGCGCGCGTCGATTTCGCGCTCAGGCGTTGCGATATGCCGCTGAATCGAAGCAGCGAAGAAGATGTGTGCCATGGCGGGGTAACCGAGCGGGAATGGCCGTGTTCGTTGGTTCTGTAGTTTAGGCGTTCCGCCGTCTGCTTCGGGGCATCGCCAAACACCAGACGACAGGTTGCACCTCGCAAGCGGCGGTTGCGGTGTCGCGAGTCCGAAAGGCAGTTCAGAGTCGGCGCCCTTCGTCCGCGCGTTGCCGAGTCGCCCGAGCGGCGTTGCGCCATCATCGGTCTGGAGCCGGCCCAGGCTGTGTCAAAACTCACGCCGCTTCGGCTCAGCGGAAAAAACGGCTTGTCAGAACGCCCTATATCGGCCTCGCGGCAGCTCGGTACGGGTAAAGCAACCCCCTCTGAATGGGGAGGATTGCCGGCTTACTTGTTCAAGTTTATGTACGTGCCGCGAAGATGCGGCATGCACAATTTCCCGGCGCTGAGCAGTTCGGAAATTTCAATCATCGCTTACCTCGGCAGTTTGTCGCCTCAATTCCGGTCTAGTACACACCGGCGCGCGCTTGGCGATGACCGCGACGTGGCCGCGCAACGCGTCCAGCACGCTGCGCGGCCTGAACTCACACATTGAAGGTCCGCTTCCCGAGCCTGGCTACTTCCGCTTCGGGTCGACCTGAGACGTTGATCGTCCACGCCGACCCTCCCTTACACATTCCGCTCTCGCAACGCCCGTGCTACGGCTGCAACCGCACGCGCCACATCCTGCCCGTTGGTCTGCCAGTTGCATACAGACACTCGCATGCAACGCTTCCCGCGCCAGGTGGTGTTGCTGAATAATGCTTCGCCGCTAGCGAGAACCGCATTGGTGACCGCATCAGTCCATCCGTCGTGGTCACTCTCCGTGGCCCCCGGCCGGGGATCCAGAAAGCGCACCAGCCCCTGATTGATTTGCGGCTCCCACATCAACTCGGCGCCGGGAAGAGCGGAGATACTGGTCACGAGGCTATGCGCTGCATGGCAACAACCATCGATCAAAGCGGCGACGCCGCGGCGGCCCAGTTGTCGCAGCGCGGCGTAAGTTGCCACGCCTCGCCCACGTCTCGACCAATCCGGATTCCAGTCCTTTTGTTCGCGAACCTGATCGTTGTGCGATATGTAGCTTGCTTCGTAGGACATCGCATTACGATGCGCCTGCGGATGCGCGACAAAGGCAAAACCGCTGTCGTACGGCACGTTTAGCCATTTGTGTCCATCGGTTGACCACGAATCGGCATGCTCGACACCCGACAGCAGATGTTTATAACGCGCACTGACGTTAGCCCACAGGCCGAAAGCCCCATCGACATGTACCCATGCGTTATAGCGATGCGCGAGTGGAATCAGGTCAGCGAAGCAGTCATACGCACCAATGTTGAGGTCGCCCGCCTGCAGCAAGACAATCGTTAACGTGTCCGGGGAATTCTCCAGCGCCAGCTCAAGCGTTGCCGCATCCAGTTGACCGGCCTGATTGGTCCGCAGTCCTGTCACCGCATCTGTTCCCATCCCCAGCAAGCGCGTTGCGCGCGTGATGCTGCCGTGAAATTGATCGCTGCTCAGGATACGGATCTTCGGCGCGCCGAACAGGCCGTCCCGTTCAACCTGCCAACCCCGCTTCGCGAGCAATGCGTTTCGCGCCGCCGCCAGCGCGGTAACGTGCGCCATCTGGCAACCGCTAGTCAACGCAAAGCTGGCGTGATCCGGCAAACCAAGCAGATCTTTTAACCAGTCGCCGCACGCCTCCTCAATCACCGCTTCCGCGGGGCTGCATGCGTACGATGCAGCATTTTGATCCCAGGCGCTGGTCAACCAGTCCGCCGCTAAGGCGGCGGGCAACGATCCGCCTATCACCCAACCAAAAAATCGGCCGCCGGCACTGCCCATAATGCCTCCGGCGGTGTCAGCGACTAGTTCATCAATCACCTGCTCCGCGGGCATGCCCTCGCGGTTGAGCGGCTTCAGCAAGCGTTCGCGTAGCGTATGCAAACTTGCGCGGGCCGCGACAGGACTATGCTTCAGGCTTTCCAGATGCGCCAACGAGTGGTTCAGCGCGTGCTCAAGTGCCGGGCGAAAAGCGAATGTGTCGTTCATGCGAAATTCCAGCGAAGAGGTGACCGTGCGATAGCCACGCGTCGTGGCGCAGCGTGCGCTACAGCTGTTGGCGTGATTACCCGACATTCGGTCCAAGTTTAGCCAATACGCACCCCATTGGTTGGCAGTTTTCGGACATCACGTTCTGGTTATTGGGGTGATCCGGAACAGAACTGGTCAGTTCTCGGCAGTTGCGCAAGGCGAGAAGCCGATAAATGATGTCTGTCTGCCCGTCTGCCCGTCTGCCCGTCTGTCTGCCTGTCTGCCTGCGCGGCGCGACTCATTCTTCACCGCTTCAACTCGAAGATGCTATCGATCTCGACCGGGATGCCCATCGGCAACGTGTGCACGCCCAGCGCGCTTCGAGCCGGAAGCTTGTCTTGCCCAAACAACGTCAGTAAGAGGTCGCTGGCACCATTGGCCACTTCCGGATGCCGGGTGAACGACTGTTCCGCACGCACGTAGACTGTCAGTCGGCTGCATCTCTCGACGTTGTCGAGCCCCCATGCCTGGTCGACGCAGGCCAAGATCATGAGCATCGTCAGGCGTGCCGCGTGCTGAGCTTTTTCCAGAGACATATCGCCGCCGACTATTCCGACGATTGGCTTGCCATCCTCGAAGGGGCCAAGACCGGAGACATAGAGTTGGCTACCCGAAACGGAGACCGTTCGATAGGAGCCAAGCGGGTTGATGGGCGGTGGCAATTTGAGGCCCGCTTGCGCGAGGCGTTCGGATACGTTCATGATCGGCTCAGAGTGATGTGAAGGAACAATAGAATTGACATCACGATGCCCTAAAAGATCCTACAGGTCCGGCTATCGATGTAGTGAGGCGTTCCACGCGACGCCGTAAAGTTGAGAGTCTGCGCCTGAACATTGAGCGTCCGCTTTGAAAAAGGTCTGTTGGCTGCTTCGGGTCGACTCCTGCCGGAGGAGAAATTCGGCATCAGTCACGCTGGCGCCCGGTAGAAATAGACCGTGGAGGTGATCCGCACCGGCGATATCAAAAGATCGACTGCCCGGTAAGTGTGGTCAGCCATTCCAATGACTTCACACCGGCCAGCGAATTGCCATTGCTGTCCAGCCCCGGCGACCACACGCACACGGCCATTTCACCGGGCAGCACCGCCACAATGCCGCCGCCCACACCACTCTTGGCCGGCAACCCCACGCGGTAAACAAAATCCCCCGCCGCGTCGTACGTGCCGCAGGTCAGCATCAGCGCTGACAGACGCTTGGCCGAACTGCTGTCGAGGATGCGCTCGCCGGTCGACGGCACCACGCCGCCGTGACTCAGAAACAGCGCCGCCTTCGCCAGTTCGACGCAGCTCATCGAGATCGCGCATTGCCGGCAATACGCGTCGACAACGACCTGGACGGGCATTTCCATATTGCCGAAGCTCGCCATGAAATGCGCCATCGCCTGGTTGCGGTGCGCGTGCCGTAACTCGGATTGCGCGACGCGCGAATCGTAATCGATCGTGACTTCGCCGGTCAGGCGCCGCATGAATTCGACCAGCGCCGTCTCGGCTCGCACGAAGCGGCGGCACAGCACGTCGGTGACGACCAGCGCCCCGGCGTTGATGAACGGATTGCGCGGCTTGCCCTGTTCGGCCTCGAGCTGTACCAGCGAATTAAACGCTGTGCCGGACGGCTCGCGGCCCACGCGTTTCCACAGATCGTCACCGAGCAGCCTGAAGGCCATCGTGCAGGCGAAGAGCTTCGAAATGCTCTGGATCGAGAAGCGGGTGTCGGCCTGGCCGGTGCGGAACACCTCGCCAGCCGTCGTGACGATGGCCATGCCGAAGCTGTCGGCGGGGACTCTCGCCAGTTCGGGAATGTAGTCGGCGACGCGGCCGGTTCCGAGGTAGGGCTGCAGATCCCGATGAATCTGTTCGAGGATGCTTGGGTAGTTCATGAGCATGGAAGGGCGTGGAAGCCGGGATTTTACTGGCAAGCCGGGTCAAATGGATCATCGGGCGCGCCAGCTCAAGGTTGATGTGGTCTATGCTAGTCTCGCGGGTTTCGATACTGAACAGGGCAAAACGGACAGCATGATGGAAACCTTCGATCCGGACGCGATCGAGCGCGCCGTGTTCGTTCTGGCGCAACGCCATGACGCGCTGGATGAACCTTGGCACGCGTACCGGCGCACTCGCCTGATTCACGTCAGCGAGGGGATTCTGATGGTGAGCACGGACGCGGGGCGCTGGGTGGTGCCGCCGCGTCATGCGATGTGGGTGCTGCCGGGCGTGCTGCATCGGGTGCACGCGGCGGGGACCGTCTGCCTGCATACGCTGTACGCCGACCCGGACGCGGCGCCGGCTCCCGAGCAGTGTGGCGTGGTCGAGTTCGACCGGCTGGCGGAAGAGCTGCTGGTGGCAGTGGCCGGACTCGCGGAGCATTACCCGCCCGATGGCCGGGACGCGCGGCTCGTGCGCGTGTTGCTGGACCGGCTGCCGGATCTTGCCGTGGCGCCGCTGGGGCTTAAGCAACCCGTCGACCCGCGCATCCAGCGGATCGCCGAGGCACTGAGTGAGAATCCGGCCGAGCATGCCATTCTCGACGCGCTGGCCGAGGCCGCCGGCGTCACCGCGCGGACCGCGGCGCGGCTTTTCGTCAAGGAGACCGGCCAGACGTTCGGTCAGTGGCGTCAGCAACTCAGGCTGCTGGCCGCCCTCGAGCGCCTCGCCACAGGAGCGAGCGTCACCCAAGTGGCGCTCGAGGTGGGTTACAACGACGTGTCGTCGTTTATCGCCGTCTTTAGGGATGCGCTTGGCGAAACGCCCGCGCGCTACTTTCGTTAGCTCCGGTGCCCGGTTCTTCGCCATCCCCAGGCACCGGCTCAACACGCCGGGCTGGAACGTGCTCAAAGTTCACGCGCAACCCATCCGCTGGCCTAATCCGTCAGTGCCTCAATGCGCGCCCGCCGCACCCGCGCCGCCACCGCCCTTTGCGGGCCGCGTGATCCAGATAAGCGGAATGATCAGAATAAAGATGATTGCGGACACGTAGAAAATATCGTTCAGGCCCATCATCGCAGCCTGCGTGTTCACGGTGAAATCGAATAGCGCATGGGCCGACTGGGTATTCAGGTGCAGCAGCGATTGGGTCGAATCGATCTGCTGGTTAAAGAGGGGATTGTCGATATTGGCACGCTCGGTCAACCGCGCGTGATGCAGCACCGTGCGGTTATTCCACTCGTTGCCGGCGATGGACGTGCCCACCGCGCCGCAAAACACCCGCGCGAAATTCGATAAGCCCGCGGCCGCCGGAATCTTGTGCGGTGGCTGGCCGGACAGAATGATCGCGGTGAGCGGCACGAAGAACAGCGCCATCGGAATGCCTTGCAGCAGCGTAGGCAACACCAGATGCCAGGTGTCGATCTCGATCACATATCTCGAACGCATATAGAACACGATCGCAAAGCCGATAAACGCGAGCGTCGCGATAATGCGCGCGTCGGAGCGCGGCAGCACGCGGCCCATCACCGGCGCGAGAATCACCGCGAACACGCCGAGCGGCGCGGTGACGAGTCCCGCGTCGACCGAGCGGTAATTCAGGTACTCCTGCATCCACTGGGGCAGCAGCACCAGGTTGCCGAAGAACACCCCGTAGGCGACCGAAATCGCAATGGTCCCGCCGAGGAAATTGCGCTGCTTGAAGAGGCGCAGATCGACGATCGGGTTGTCTTCGGTCAGCTCCCAGACGAGGAAAAAGGCAAAGCTGATGACGGCCGTAATACCGAGCGTGACGATCACTGGCGACGAGAACCAGTCGAGGTCCTTGCCCTTGTCGAGCATCACCTGCAGCGAGGCCACCCACGTAATCAGCAGGCCGAGCCCGACGACGTCGATCGGCGGCTTGCGGGTGGGCGTCTCGCGGTTGCGGTAGATCATCCACGTGGCGCCCGCCGCAAAAATGCCCACCGGAATGTTGATGTAGAAAATCCACGACCAGCTGTAACTATCGGTGATCCAGCCGCCGAGCGCGGGGCCGGCAATCGGGCCGACGGTGGCAGTCATCGCCCATAGCGCGAGCGCCGTCGATGACTTCTCCTTTGGGTACGAGCCGAGCAGGATCGCTTGCGACAGCGGAATCAGCGGCCCAGCCACGGCGCCCTGCAGGACCCGCGAGACGAGCAGGATCGGCAGGGTGGGCGCGATGCCGCACAGCCACGACGACAGCACGAACATCAGGATCGCGCCGACGAAGAGCTTGACCTGCCCGATGCGCTGCGTGAGCCAGCCGGTCAGCGGAATCGACACGGCATTGGCGGCGGCGAACACGGTAATCACCCATGTGCCTTCGTCGACCGACACGCCGAGATTGCCCGAAATGGTCGGAATCGCGACGTTCGCAATCGACGTATCGAGCACGTTCATGAAGGTGGCGAGCGCGACCGCGATCGTTGCGAGGACAAGTTGGCCACCCTTGAGCGGAGGCGGCGGCGGGGGCGCGGTGGGCGCAGGGGTGGGCTGGCTCAATCGATTCTCCGGAGCAGGCGGCCGAACGGGAGCCAAAAGCATACCTGCATTCCCGCAGCGGCGTGGTCGGCGCGGGCAGGGCGCAAGCAGCGGGCGGCAGGCACCAGCCGCCAGACGGACACCGGCGGCAAAAAGACGACCGGAAGGGTATCCTCGCGGCTGTGAACTTCAACATAGGCACGCGTACGCGTCGAAGCGTCGTTCATCGCACGCATACCGATACGGGATCGGAAGGAAAAGGAATCGTCATGGCCTGGGAAAAATTCGAACACGGCTGGCGCCTCGCGCCGGCCCATGCACCGGCACGGGCGCTGGTGGTGCTGCTGCATGGCGTCGGCAGCAACGCGCAAGACCTCTTGCCGCTTGCCGATAGCTGGAGCAAGACGCTACCGGACGTCGCGTTTGCGTCGTTCGACGGCAGCGAGCCTTTCGATGGCGGTTTCGACGGCCGGCAATGGTTCAGCCTGCGCGACGTGAGCGAGAGCAACCGCGCGGCTCGCGTCGCCGACGCCTATCCCGCGCTGCGCCGGATGCTCGACAGCGAGCTCACCCACTGGCAGCTTTCTTTCGAAAAGCTTTCATTGGCGGGCTTCTCTCAAGGCTCGATCATGGCGCTTCATCACGTGGCGACGAGTGCTGATGGCCTGGCGGCCGTCGTGGCGTATTCAGGGCGGCTTGCTTCCAGCATCACGGCCCGCACACGCACGCCGCTGACGCTCGTGCATGGCGTCGAAGATCCGGTGATTCCGGTCCAGGAACTGGAGCGGGCCGCCAATGCATTTAGCGACGCGGGCTTTGCCGTGGCTGCCTTTGCGTTGCCCGGCATCGGTCACACGATTTCCGGCGAAGGCCTCACGCTCGGGCGCGACGCGCTCGTGCGCGCGCTGGGATCGGAGCGCGCCTGAAATGATTTGAAATGTGCGGAAAAATAAAGTCGGCCTAAAGAATTTGATCTGCTTGCCGTTAATGGTTCATTAGCGTGAAAATCACGCGCGCCGGTCGAGAGTCGTGCGACGCCCGCCAGGGTGTCGCGCGGGGTTCGGGCGGTCGGGGAATCATCGCAACGTCCTACAAGGGCGCTAACGACACACGCAGAGCCTCTATATGGCCAGATCGAAGCCGCACCATCCACTTTTCAGGGGCCTGTTTCGCCATACCGTGGCGGTGGACCTCGGCACGGCCAATACCCTCATCTACACGGACGATGGCGGCATCGTACTGAACCAGCCGTCGGTGGTGTGTTTCCAGAAGCAAGATGTGGCGGGGCAGAAGCGGGTGGCGGCGGTGGGCAGCGAGGCCAAGCAACTGCTCGGCCGCTCACCCAACAATCTCGAGACCGTGCGGCCGATGCGGCACGGCGTGATCGCCAATTTTTCGGCCGCCGAGCACATGATCCGGCAGTTTGTCGATATGACGCGGTTGCGGCCGTTTTTCGGCCGCCGCGCGGCGTTTACGATTTGCGTGCCGGCCGGCGCGACCCAGGTCGAGCGCCGCGCAATCAAGGAAGCCGCGGTGGCGGCCGGTGCATGGAAAGTGAGCCTGATCGGCGAATCGCTCGCCTCGGCGGTCGGCGCGGGGCTGCCGGTGTCGTCGGCCACGGGCTCGATGGTGGTCGATATCGGCGGCGGCACCACCGAAGTCGGCGTGATCGCGCTGGGCGGCATGGCCTATATCGGCTCGATTCGCGTCGGTGGCGACCAGTTCGATACGGCCATCGTCAACTACGTGCGCAACCTGTACGGCGTCGTGCTCGGCGAACAGACCGCCGAGCATGTGAAAAAGACCATCGGTTCGGCCATGCGCGACGTGCCAATGGAATGTATGAATGCCACCGGCCGCAGCGTTGACGACGGCCTGCCGCGCACGGTCGAGCTCAGCAATCACGATATCGCTGAAGCAATCGATGGGCCGCTGCGCCAGGTGATTGGCGCCGTAAAGACGGCGCTCGAAAGCTCGCCGGCCGAACTCGTGACGGACATCGCCGATACCGGGATCGTCCTGACCGGTGGCGGCGCCTTGCTGGGCAACCTGGGCCGGCGTCTGACCGCCGAACTGGGCCTCGCGGTGCGCGTGGCCGATGAACCGCTCACCTGTGCGGTACGCGGCGCGGGAGCGGCAGCGGGGGCTGGCTTGCTGGACGAGCTGGTTTTCGAGTAGGCTCGCACAACACACCCGCCCCACACCACCTTTGCACGACCGGCGCGCCTTGCAGGCGCTCGCTGCGTCGTTCCCGAATCGACCCGTGAATCATCCCGTTCCCCTTTCATCCCCCTTGTTCATTGAATTGTCGAATGGCTTGCGCATGCCCTACGTCGTTGCAGGCGAGGGCGAGCTGCTGCTGTTCGTGCACGGATCGCTATGCGACTACCGCTACTGGCAGCCGCAACTCGACGGCCTGTCGAAGCAGTATCGCTGTGTTGCCGCGAGTCTCGCGCATTATTGGCCGGCGACCGATACGCCGGCCGACATGCCGTTTAGCTGGAGCCGCCATGCCGATGACGTGGGCGAATTCATCGAGCGTTTCGGCGCGGGACCGGCGCACGTTGTCGGCCATTCGCGCGGCGGCTGCGTGGCGTTTCATTTCGCGCGGCGCTATCCGCAGCATGTCCGCACGTTGACGCTGGCCGACCCAGGCGGCCCGCTGCAGATCGCCGGACGGCCCGCTACCGAGCGCTTGCCGGAAACGGTCAATGCGCTGCGCGCCCGCGCGGCACAGCTGATCGAAGAGGGTAACGTGGACGCGGGGCTGCAGCTGTTCGTCGATTCCGTGAGCCGTCCCGGATTCTGGGCCAAAAGCACGCTGGCGTTCCGCACCATGGCGATCGACAACGCGCACACGCTGGCGCGTCAGTTTCGCGATCCGCTGCCGGCCTACACGCCGGAAGATGCCGCCGAAGGGCGTTGCCCCGTCTTGCTGATCGACGGAGAAAAGAGTCCCGACATGTTCAGGCGGACCGCCACGGCGCTGGCATCATGGCTGCCCGATGCGCGGCGCGCGACCGTGCGCGGCGCGTCGCACGGGATGAATCTGGCTCATCCCGCAGCGTTCAATCGCTATATCGACGAATTCATCCGCAGCGTTAGCGCGGCGAGTCAGGGCTGATCCGCCGGCGTGACTCGGGGCCCGCTGCACTCGGGTTGCGCTCGAACGGTGACCCGGCTCAGGCCTTGCGATGCGCGTCGGCGTCCAGCGCGAGTTCCGCCGCTTCGCCGACCAGGCCGTGGTAATACAGATGCACGCCGATCGCGAGCGAGTCGTTGCGGATTTCCTGGAATGCCTTCCATGCCTTCGCGGGGTCCTTGAAGAGCAGGTAGTGCGCTTCGTTGGCAACCAGTCCGGCGACTTCATGCAGACCATGGCCGTGCAGCCTGGCGACGAGCGCGTCGAGGCTGTGATGCGTGCGCGCGTCGGTACGCGGATACAGCATATGCAGCACAGCGACGTTTTGCGTCTTGAGTGCCGCCGACAACGCCACCACGATGTCCTGGTGGTTCAGGGCGGTGACGATGCTGTCTTCGGTGTGGTTATGGTCCGGAAACAGCGTTTCGAGAGAGGCGTTCATCTGGGTGTCCTGTTCTTCTGAGCTTCAGAGCTGGATAAAAAAGCCCGCCGCAGAACGGCGGGCCAAAGACAGCAATGTGTTTCGCCGGGAAAGCAATACACGAAACCAGTATGTCAGAGCACGCGCCTTTGTGCTGCATAGCCGAAGCAACAGATTGTTGCGTTATCCACGCCGCCTTTCATTTGGCTGGCGAATGTTTCGTGTCATTACAACGGTTTTTTATTGCCTGGCCACAACGAATGTTGCTGCGGCAGAGATGGATTGTTGCGGCCAATCGGCGCAATCAATCGCGCCCTGAGCCGTAAAATGCGTAGCCAGAGCCGGAGTATGTCGGGCAACGGCAGGACAGGGTGATCGACACGCAGCATGACGCGGCGCTCAGCCCGCTGGATCCTGTCTTTAAGGCACGCGTAGTCCGGCACGTGTGCGATGTGATAGTGAAAGGAAAGCGTAGATGAACGACTCGAAGACACACGCAACGCTGAAGTTTTCAGACAGCGATCAAACCATTGATTTGCCGATCTACAAGGGCACGATGGGCCCGGACGTGATCGACATCCGCAAACTGTATGGCCAGACCGGCAAGTTCACGTACGACCCGGGCTTCATGTCGACGGCGGCGTGCAATTCGGCCATCACCTATATCGACGGCGACAAGGGCGAACTGCTGTATCGCGGCTACCCGATCGACGATCTCGCGCAGAACGCGGACTTCCTCGAGTCCTGCTATCTGCTGCTGAAGGGTGAACTGCCGAATGCACAGCAGAAGAAAGAGTTTGTCGACACCGTCAAGCAGCACACGATGGTGCACGAGCAGATGCACTTCTTCTTCCGCGGTTTCCGCCGCGACGCGCACCCGATGGCGATTCTGGTTGCGGCAGTCGGCGCGCTGTCGGCGTTCTATCACGACTCGCTGGACATCAGTAACCCGCGTC
>DASZIR010000093.1:0-2628 GCA_035948995.1 Paraburkholderia sp.
ATTTCGGCGCCTACGCCAATCTGGGCGCGCTCTACTACCAGTTGGAATTCGACAAATCCACCGGCACGATCGACCGGGAACAGCAGGGTATGTGGCAACTCGCGCTGCACATGGAAGAAGGGCTGACCGATCGGACGGCACGTGAGCTGGAGGAGGCGCGGCAGGCCGCCAACGATGCGCTGGACCGCGCGCAGAAGGATCCGTCGCAGGCCAATCGCGAGGAACTGCAAAAGCGTCTGGCTGAGCTGGAGAACGCCATCCAGCATCATCTTCAGGCGCTGCTCGACCAGTTGCGCCGCAGTCCGGACGAGATGCCGCTCGATCCCAACGCAATGATGCTCAACGGACGGCAGATGCAGAACCTGGCGGATGCCGCGCGCGATTCCGCGCAGCAGGGCAAGATGGATGACGCCAAGCAGCGCATGGCCGAGCTGGACAAGATGCTGGACGAGCTGCGCAACGCGCGCGCGCAGCCGAATGCCGCGGATGCCCGCAACGCCGAACGCCGCCAGCGTGGGCGCCAGCAGATGAGCGTGGTGCAGGACATGATCGCCCGGCAAGGCGGCGTGCTGGACCATACGCAGCAGCGGGTGGAACCGGCGCCGCATTTCAACGGCATCAACCAGCCGCCCACCCAGGCGGAGGATCCGAATGCCGCACGCGAGGCCGATCAGCGTGTGCAGCAGGCGTTGCGCCGGGCCCTGGGCGAGCTGATGCAGCGCTTCAGCGACCTGACCGGCAAGCTGCCACCCAGCCTGGGGGAGGCGGATACCGACATGCGCGCCGCCGGCCAGGCGTTGGGGCAGGGCCAGGACCAGGCGGCCAGCACGGCCGAGCAGCAAGCGATTGAGGCGCTGCAGAAGGGTGGCCAGGAGATGGGCCAGACCATGGCGCAGCAGTTCGGCCGAGGCCCGAACGGCAACGCCGACGATGGGGAGGGCGAGGACGGTTCGATGGGCCTGAGCCTGCAAGACGGCCGCGGCGATTGGAACGGTCGCGGGGCGCCGCCTGGGTCACCCTACACACCCGACTCGCGGCGCGATCCGTTTGGCCGGCGAACCGGGCAAGGCGGATCAGGCATCGACGAAAGCTCGACCGTGACGGTGCCGGAACAGCGGGAAGAGCAGCGCACGCAGGACATCGAGCAGGAGTTGCGGCGGCGTGGGGCGGACCGGACACGGCCGCAATACGAACTCGACTACATCGATCGTCTGCTGCAGCAGTTCTGACTAGTACTGCGTTTCCGTGAAACGACTCCTATCACGCCGCCTCGCTGATTTTGTAGTTCCAGATATGGACAACGGGATCGCGATTGAGGTCGTCGAGGTATGCCAGGATCCTGGCTTTGAGTTCGGCCTTGGATGCGACGCGGATGTGGCGGAGCATCGATCGCGCCATTTTGGAGAAGAAGCCTTCGACGAGATTGAGCCAGGAGCCGTGCTTGGGTGTGAAGACGAAAGAGAAGCGGCCCTCTGGCTGGCTGTCGACCCACGCCTTGGTTTCTTTGGAGATATGAGCGGAGTGATTGTCGAGGATCACCTTGATCGCCGTGTCGGCCGGATAGGCGGCATCGAGCTTCTTGAGGAAGCCGACGAACTCGCGCGACCGGTGGCGATCCTCGACGCTGGCATGCACCTGCCCGGTGAGCAGATCGATACCGGCCAGCAGGCTCAGCGTTCCGTGGCGCTTGTATTCGTGGTCGCGCGCAAATGTCGCATGCAATCGCGGTTGCGGCGGCAGGTCTGGCGCGGTGTTGCCGATCGCCTGGATGCCCGGCTTCTCGTCATACGAGATGATCGCCACATGGGTCTCGGCGTCCCGGCTCTCGCGCAAGACGGCGACCTCGCGATAGATGCAGAGCACATCGGCCATCTTGGCGTCGAACGCCTCGTCACGCCGTTCGAGGTAGTAGCGGACCTTGTGCGGCCTGATCTCATGGCGTGCGAGGATCTTGCAAACCGTGCCTTGGACGATGCGCGCCATGCAGGGATGTCCGGTGGCAACCGCGTGCTCGCGCACATGCTGCGCCAGCAGCCGCGTGGTCCACAGCTCGTGTGGATATCCCAGGTCCTTGGCCTTTTGGCAGGCCAGCGAGACCAGCCAAGCTTTCGCTTCGGGCGTGATCCGCGGCGCCTTACCCGGTCGAGGGCTGTCGTCGAGAGCCGCCATCACCCCGAACGACCGGGCGCGCCGCACGCAACGCCGCACGGTGTGACGCATCACCCCGATACGTTGGCCCACCGCGGTCGAGGACGGGTCTGCTCGATACGCCAGAAGCAGGCGCGCTCGCTCGACCCGGACCGCCGGCTCGGTTCGCGAGCGCGCGATCGATTCCAGCCGCGCCAGATCATCCGTGCCAATCGACAACTCCAACACACGACGAGGTGCTGCCATGATGCCCTGCCACCACATTGACAGGATCAGCGCCTACAGCATGCTTCGTAGCCAAGGGAATCCTCCAGCACGGATCACCTTCATGGAATCGATGTACTCTCATGTTCGCCACTTCAAGTAGCAGGCAAGACAATTCCATTGCTTGTGCGTCAAGCAGTTCAGCATGGCCGCCCCTGGGCAGGGCTGGAGGCACGATCATGAAACGACGGTTGATCATGCTCTGATGCGCGGGTT
>DASZIR010000094.1:0-6278 GCA_035948995.1 Paraburkholderia sp.
GACTTCGTGCTCGGCATCGGCAACCGCTGGGCCAACCGTCATACGGGCAGCGTCGAGGTTTATACCAAGGGCCGCAAGTTCGTGCATGTGGACATCGAGCCGACGCAGATCGGCCGCGTGTTCGGACCGGATCTTGGCATCGTGTCGGACGCGAAGGCTGCGCTCGAACTGTTCGTCGAAGTGGCGCAGGAATGGAAGGCCGCCGGCAAGCTGAAGGACCGCAGCGCGTGGGTCGCCGATTGCCAGCAACGCAAGCGCACGCTGCAACGCAAGACACACTTTGACAACGTGCCGATCAAGCCGCAACGCGTCTACGAAGAGATGAACCAGGTGTTCGGCCGCGATACCTGCTACGTGAGCACGATCGGCCTGTCGCAGATCGCTGGCGCGCAGTTCCTGCACGTCTACAAGGCGCGCAACTGGATCAACTGCGGCCAGGCCGGCCCGCTCGGCTGGACGATTCCGGCTGCGCTCGGCGTGCGTGCAGCAGACCCGCAACGTCCGATCGTCGCGCTCTCGGGTGACTACGACTTCCAGTTCATGATCGAAGAACTCGCGGTCGGCGCGCAATTCAAGCTGCCGTACGTGCATGTGGTCGTGAACAACTCGTACCTCGGCCTGATCCGCCAGGCACAGCGTGCGTTCGACATGGACTTCTGCGTGCAGCTCGCGTTCGACAACATCAACGCCCCGGAAGTGAACGGTTATGGCGTCGATCACGTCGCGGTGGCCGAAGGTCTCGGCTGCAAGGCGATCCGCGTGTTCAAGCCGGAAGATCTGAAGCCGGCGCTGCAAAAAGCGCAGTCGATGCTCTCCGAATTCAACGTGCCGGTGATCGTCGAAGTGATTCTTGAACGCGTGACCAACATCTCGATGGGCACGGAAATCGACGCGATCAACGAGTTCGAAGAACTGGCCGCAAAGCGTCAAGACGCGCCGACCGCCATCAGCATGCTCGACTGAGCTTCCCTTTGACATGATCCGCAACGGCCGCGCAGCGTGCCCCCACCCTGCGCCGCCGGATCGAAGTTTTCTCATTGATTGACCGACCAGCGAGACCTGAGCACCATGCCGAAATTTGCAGCCAACCTCACCATGCTGTTCAACGAAGTCCCGTTCCTCGACCGCTTCACAGCGGCAGCGGACGCGGGCTTTAACGCAGTCGAATTCCTGTTTCCCTATCCGTACCAGATCGCCGAACTGAGCGAACGCCTGCAGCAAAACCGCCTCAAGCTCGTGCTGCACAACCTGCCTGCAGGCAACTGGGAAGCCGGCGAACGCGGTATCGCCTGCCTGCCCGATCGCGTCGGCGAATTCCAGGAAGGCGTGGGCCGCGCGATCGAGTACGCGAAGGCCCTGAAAGTGCCGCAACTGAACTGCCTCGTAGGCATTCCAGGCCCGGGCGTCGATGCCGGCCGCGCACACGCGACGATCGTCGACAACCTGCGCTTCGCTTCCGCCGCGCTGAAACAAGAAGGCATCAGGCTGCTGGTCGAGCCATGCAATTCGTATGACATCCCCGGCTTCGCACTGAACCGCTCGTCGGAAGGCCTCGATGTGATCCGCGCAGTCGGTTCGGACAACCTGTTCCTGCAATACGACATCTATCACATGCAGCGGATGGAGGGCGAGCTCGCCGCCACCATCAGGAAGAACCTGGCGTCGATCGCGCACATCCAGCTGGCCGACAACCCGGGCCGCAACGAACCGGGCACGGGCGAAATCAACTACCCGTTCCTGTTCGACCTGCTCGACTCGCTCGGCTACGACGGCTACGTCGGCTGCGAATACAAGCCGCGCACGACGACAAGTGAAGGTCTTGCCTGGGTGCAGAGCATCGCCGGCCAGATCCGCGGCGCAGCCCACGCGGCCGCCTGATCGGCCCACGCAAGCTCTCAACCCCAACCCACTGGAGACACAGACACATGGCAAAGATTGGTTTCATCGGACTCGGCATCATGGGCGCGCATATGGCGCGCAACCTCATCAAGGGCGGCCACTCGCTGTTCGTAAACGGCGCGTATCCGGTGCCGGAAGACCTCGGCAAGACGACCACCGTGGTGGCCAATTCGACGGCCGTCGCGCAAGCCGCTGACATCGTCATCATCATGGTGCCGGACACGCCCGACGTCGCCAACGTGCTGTTCGCCGACGACGGCGTCGCCAACGGTCTCACGCAAGGCAAGCTGGTGATCGACATGAGCTCGATCTCGCCGCTCGACACGCAAGCCTTCGCAAAGAAGATCAACGCCCTCGGCGCCGACTATCTCGACGCGCCGGTTTCGGGCGGCGAAGTCGGGGCGCGCGAAGCGTCGCTGACGATCATGGTCGGCGGTCCGGAAAAAGCCTTTGCGCTTGCCAAGCCGCTCTTCGAACTGATGGGGAAGAACATCTCGCTGATCGGCGAGAACGGCGCAGGCCAGACCTGCAAGGTCGCGAACCAGATCATCGTCGCGCTGAACATCGAAGCCGTGGCAGAAGCGCTGTTGTTCGCCGCACGTTCGGGCGCCGATCCGGAGCGCGTGCGCAAGGCCCTCATGGGCGGCTTCGCTTCGTCGCGGATTCTCGAAGTGCATGGCGAGCGCATGACCAAGCGCACGTTCGATCCGGGCTTCCGTATCGAGCTGCATCAGAAGGATCTGAACCTCGCGCTCGACGGCGCACGCAAGCTGGGTATCGCGTTGCCGCACACGGCCAGCGCGCAGCAACTGTTCAGCGTGTGTGCAGCGAACGGCGGCAAGGCGTGGGATCACTCCGCGATGGTACGCGCACTGGAAATCATGGCGAACTTCGAAGTCGCTCAGGCGCCCGGCAAGGAAGCGAAAGCTGCCTGACTGGAATTGCGGGACCGAGGTCACGCAACACGCGAAGCACACGCAGTACGCAGTACGAAGCACGTAACGCAACAACTAGCAGCAACATCGGCTTGCGTGCCCCGCACGCAAGCCGGCAGGTGGGGCGTCCGGTACGGCGCGCGGCACGCGCGTCGCACCGGGCAAATCGTGCCGCTCTGGGCTGAGAGCGGCAAGTGGGGTCCGCAGCGGCACCCGGCGACGCCGGGGAAGCCTTGGTCGGTCAGACGTCGTCGTCGGGTGTCCGGCTGTCGGATTTCACGGTTCTACCACTTCCGCCCCATGCGATCAAAGCGATCGGCTTCCAGACCGCTCTCCTGGCAATTTTTGACACCTCTTCCGATCGTTATCTCCTGAACTCGCCGAGCACTTTTGGGTCGCATGCCCGATCAGATGTCCCTGCGGATTCGAGTGCGCAGTTTCAACACGTTAGGAGTGTGATCGATGGGTATTCTCAGTTTCATCAAAGGGGCCGGCGAAAAGCTGTTCGGCGCTGCGTCCACACCCGCGCAAGCGACCCCCGCTCCGGCCGATTCCGACGCCTTGAACAAGACCGCGGGCAGCGCGATCCTCACCTACATCCGCGCCCAGGGTCTCGACGCCACCAGCCGGCAGGTCACCTACGACGGCACCACGCACACGGTGACGGTATCAGGCGAAGCCGCCGACCAGCCGACCAAAGACAAGATCCTCGTCGCCGCCGGCAACGTGCAGAACGTCGACAAGGTCGACGATCGACTCACGGTCACCACGCCTGCGGCAGCACCCACGCAGTTTCACACGGTGGTGGCCGGCGATAATCTGTGGAAGATCGCCGAGAAGTACTGCGGTAGCGGCGCTAAAAACGAAGCGACTTTTCAGGCGAACACGCCGATGCTGAAGAGCCCGGACAAGATCTATCCGGATCAGGTGCTGGTGATTCCCGCGCTTCAGTCTGAGATCGCCGGCACGGCACACAAGTGTCGCGCCGTCACAGTGGCGAAAACGGCAACGCGGCGGTAAGGGCATGCCCTTGCCGCCGCGTTTTCCTTTAGCGAACGAGTTTTAGTGATCGAGCGAGTGCCCAAATCCACGCGCCATGCATCGCACGCAACCCACGCTGCTCAATACGTATCAAATGTCTTCTGCAGTGCCACGGCGCCGGTGCCACCGGCCGCGAGCGCCAGCATCAGCAAAACCCGCGCCTTGTACGGATTGAGCGAGCCCGCTGTGACGAAACCCAGCGTATCGTCAGGTGCGGCACCGTTACGCATCACATGGCCCGAGCCGACCCGCGACGAACGCACCACCACCACGCCCTGTGTGACGGCATCGGCCAGCGCCTGTTGCACGGAGGCATGGATCGAGCCGTTGCCGGTGCCGGCCACGACGATGCCGCGCACGCCCGCCGCCACCAGCGCATCCACGCCAATCCGCGACGCGCCGGCATAACTCGTGACGATCTCGACGCTGGGCCATTTCGCGCCGATCACGAACTCCGTGTCGACCGTATGCGGGCGCACCATGGTGCGCTGGAATTCGACCCGTCCGTCCTGCACCCAGCCGAGTGCGCCGATCTCCGGCGACTGAAATGCATCCACCGCGTACGTGCTGGTCTTGACCACATCGCGAGCACTGTGAATCCGGTTGTTGAACGCGACCAGCACGCCCTGCCCGTGCGCCGCCTCGCTCGCCGCCACCGTCACGGCATTGAGCAGATTCAGCGGGCCGTCGGCGGAGAGCGCCGAGGCGGGCCGCATCGCCGCCGTCAGCACGACCGGCTTGGTGCCTTTGATCGTCAGATGCAGCAGATACGCAGTTTCTTCCAGCGTATCGGTGCCGTGGGTGATCACCACGCCGTCGATGTCGTCGCCCGCCAGCAGCGCGTTGACGCGTTGCGCGAGCGTCGTCCACAGCGCGAGCGCCATGTCCTTGCTGTCGATGCTCGCGACCTGCTCGGGCTGGATCTGCGCGAGCGCAGACAGTGCAGGCACGGCCTCCAGCAGACGGTCGACGCCCACGACGCCCGCCTGATAGCCGGACGTGTTGGTGGCTTCGGCGGCAGAACCCGCAATCGTGCCGCCCGTCGCCAGCACGGCGATGCGCGGCAACGCGTGCGCCGCCGGAGTACCCGAAGGAGAGGAGGAGGAAGAAGTCAAAGTATTCATGACGGCGATTGTAAGCGATGCGCCGCTCGCCGCCATGCGTTCAAACGCGAATTGCCACGCGGGCGTGGCACATGCGGTGCCCCCCCGCTGACACACCCGCTGACGCGTCAGGCCACTTCGCGCAGTTGCGCGGCGATGTCGGCTTCCTTCAACTGCGGTGCGAACATTTCCAGCAGACGATAGGCGTAGGCTCGCAGGAACGCGCCCTTGCGCAAGCCGACCCGCGTCGTGCTGGCCTCGAACAGATGCTGCGTATCGAGCGCAACAAGCTCCGTGTCGCGCTTCGGATCGTACGCCATCGCCGCGACCACACCGATGCCCATGCCGAGCTCGACATAGGTCTTGATCACGTCGGCATCGATCGCGGTCAGCACGACGTCGGGCAGCGCCCCCGCCTTCGCGAACGCCTGGTCGATATGCGAGCGGCCGGTGAAATCCTGGTCGTAGGTCACTATCGGAAACTCGGCGATCTCGTCGAGCGTCAGGTTCTCGCGGCCGACCAGCGGGTGGCCCTTCGGCACCACCACGACGTGGTGCCATGAATAGCACGGGAACGTGACGATATCGGGAAAGCGGTCGAGTGCTTCAGTGGAAATGCCAATGTCCGCTTCGCCGTTGATGATCATCTGCGCGATCTGCTGCGGGCTGCCCTGACGCAGCGCCAGATGCACCTTCGGGAACACCTCGGTGAACTGGCGGATCACCTTGGGCAGCGCGTAGCGAGCCTGGGTGTGGGTGGTTGCGACCACCAGATGGCCGCTATCCTGATCCGCATACTGGCGCGCGACGCGCCGCAGGTTCTCCGCGTCGAGCAGCATGCGCTCGATCAACTGATGCACCGCCTTGCCCGGCTCGGTCAGCCCCGTCAGGCGCTTGCCGCGGCGGATAAAAATATCCACGCCGAGTTCGTCCTCGAGGTCCTTGATCTGTTTCGACACGCCCGACTGCGACGTGTACAGCACGTTCGCGACCTCGGTCAGGTTCATGTTCTGGCGCACGGCCTCGCGCACAAAGCGCAGTTGCTGAAAGTTCATCCGAATGTGCGGGAAACCTCGTCGTTCACGGCGAGGAGGGATAGCGCGCCGTGCGAAGCACGGCCTTTGCCCGCTTGTCCTTTGTCAATGCTATCCGTGGGTTGAAGGAAATAGCCGTATCCGTCGTTACGCTGAAGGATGCGGCAGTAGCGATGGCTGATGCCCTGCACGACACTGGAACCGGTCTGGATGTTGAAGCTGCCGGTGGCGCGAACAGCAACGCGGCCGACGTGGATGCCGGCCTT
>DASZIR010000095.1:0-48519 GCA_035948995.1 Paraburkholderia sp.
GCCTCGCTGCGGCTCGCACGGTCGGATAGACAGGTCGGCATCAGGGTGTTCCCCCAAGGAGTCTCCCGTGTTGCCGTCTTTTTCTCCCGCTCTGCTCGCGCTCGCCGACGGCACGGTCTTTCGTGGCTACTCGATCGGCGCCCCCGGCCATACGATTGGCGAAGTCGTTTTCAATACCGCTATCACCGGTTATCAGGAAATCCTGACTGACCCGAGCTACGCGCGTCAGATCGTGACCCTCACGTATCCGCACATCGGCAATGTCGGCGTGAACGCCGAAGATGTCGAAGCCACGAAAGTCCATGCCGCCGGCCTCATCATCCGCGACCTGCCGGTCCTCGCATCGAACTTCCGCATGGAGCGCACGCTCTCGCAATACCTGCAGGACGAAGGCGTGGTCGCCATCGCTGGCCTCGATACCCGCAAGCTGACGCGCGTGCTGCGCGACAAGGGTGCGCAGAACGGTGCGATTCTGGCCGGCTCCGATGACGAAGCCAGGGCAATCGAACTAGCGCGTTCGTTCCCGGGTCTTGCCGGCATGGATCTGGCCAAGGTTGTGTCGACGAAGGAATCGTTTGAGTGGAAGCAGACCGAATGGCGTCTGGGCGAGGGCTACGGCACGCAGAACGCGCCGAAGTACCGCGTGGTCGCGTTCGACTACGGCGTGAAGTACAACATCCTGCGCATGCTCGCTGAGCGCGGTTGCCACGTCACCGTGCTGCCGGCGCAAGCTACCGCGGCTGATGCGCTTGCGCTCAATCCGGACGGCGTGTTCCTGTCGAACGGCCCGGGCGATCCGGAGCCGTGCGACTACGCGATCGCTGCAACGAAGGAACTGATCGAGCGCGGCATCCCGACCTTCGGCATTTGCCTTGGCCACCAGATCATGGGCCTCGCAGTCGGCGCGAAGACCATGAAGATGAAGACCGGCCACCACGGTGCCAACCATCCGGTGAAGGATCTCGAAGACGGCCGCGTCGTGATCACGTCGCAGAACCACGGATTCGCGGTCGACGCTGCTACGCTGCCCGCCAACGCGCGCGCGACGCACGTGTCGCTGTTCGACGGTACGCTGCAAGGTTTTGCGCTGAACGACAAGCCAGCCTTCTGCTTCCAGGGGCACCCGGAAGCGTCGCCTGGTCCGCACGATATCGCCTATCTGTTCGACCGCTTCACGGCGTTGATGGACCAGAAAAAGGCCGGCACGAGCGCAGCCGCCGCAGCCGCATAACGGGCTGGTGAAAAGCAGGGCGCCGGCCGACGCCGGGCGCCTTGCCAGCGAACAGAACAGAGCGCGCGCGAGCGGCAACCTCGCGGAATCTTCGCGGCAGCTTCGCCGCCACGACGCGCGCCAACGGTAAGAACACAGCAATACATTAGCGAGAGCGTTATGCCCAAGCGGACAGACATTAAAAGCATCCTCATCATCGGCGCGGGTCCGATCATCATCGGCCAGGCGTGCGAGTTCGACTACTCGGGCGCACAGGCCTGCAAGGCGCTGCGTGAGGAAGGCTACAAGGTCATTCTCGTCAACAGCAATCCGGCGACGATCATGACTGACCCGAACACGGCCGACGTCACCTACATCGAGCCGATCACGTGGGAAGTGGTGGAGCGCATCATTGCCAAGGAGCGCCCGGACGCGATCCTGCCGACCATGGGCGGCCAGACCGCGCTGAACTGCGCGCTGGATCTGCATGCGCATGGCGTGCTGGAGAAGTACAAGGTCGAATTGATCGGCGCCTCGCCGGAAGCGATCGACAAGGCCGAAGACCGTCAGAAGTTCAAGGACGCGATGACCAGGATCGGTCTCGGTTCGGCCAAGTCGGGCACCGCGCATTCGATGGAAGAAGCACTGCAGGTGCAGGCTCAGATCGCTGCGGAAACAGGCAGCGGCGGTTATCCGGTGGTGATTCGTCCGTCGTTCACGCTCGGCGGCTCGGGCGGCGGCATCGCGTATAACCGCGAAGAATTCGAAGAGATCTGCAAGCGCGGTCTCGATCTGTCGCCGACGCGCGAACTGTTGATCGAAGAATCGCTGCTCGGCTGGAAAGAGTACGAGATGGAGGTGGTGCGCGACAAGAAGGACAACTGCATCATTGTCTGCTCGATCGAGAACCTGGACCCGATGGGCATCCACACCGGCGACTCGATCACCGTTGCACCGGCACAGACGCTCACCGACAAGGAATATCAGATCCTGCGTAACGCATCGCTCGCCGTGCTGCGCGAGATCGGCGTCGACACCGGTGGTTCGAACGTGCAGTTCTCGATCAATCCGGTAGATGGCCGGATGATCGTGATCGAAATGAACCCGCGCGTGTCGCGTTCGTCGGCACTGGCGTCGAAGGCCACCGGCTTCCCGATCGCCAAGGTCGCGGCCAAGCTCGCCTGCGGCTACACGCTCGACGAACTGAAGAACGAAATCACCGGCGGCCAGACCCCGGCTTCGTTCGAACCGACGATCGACTACGTCGTCACCAAGATTCCGCGTTTCGCGTTCGAGAAATTCCGCGAAGCCGATCCGCGTCTGACCACGCAAATGAAGTCGGTCGGCGAAGTGATGGCGATTGGCCGCACTTTCCAGGAATCGTTCCAGAAAGCACTGCGTGGCCTAGAAGTGGGCGTCGATGGCCTGGACGAAAAGACCACCAGCCGCGACGAGATCATCCGCGAGATCGGCGAAGCCGGTCCGGACCGGATCTGGTACGTGGGCGACGCGTTCCGTATCGGCATGAGCACAGAAGAAATCTTCGAAGAGACCTCGATCGATCCGTGGTTCCTCGCGCAGATCGAACAGATCGTGCTGAAGGAAAAGGCGCTGGATGGCCGCACGCTGGCGAGCCTCTCAAAGGAAGAACTGAAGTATCTGAAGCAGAGCGGTTTCTCGGATCGCCGTTTGGCCAAACTGCTCGGCGCGAAGCCGGCTGAAGTGCGTCAGCGCCGTATCGAACTGAACGTGCGCCCGGTGTACAAGCGTGTCGACACCTGCGCGGCCGAGTTCGCCACGAAAACCGCTTACATGTACTCGACCTACGAGGACGAGTGCGAAGCGAATCCGACGAACAACAGGAAGATCATGGTGCTGGGCGGCGGCCCGAACCGGATCGGCCAGGGCATCGAGTTCGACTACTGCTGCGTGCACGCTGCCCTCGCGATGCGCGAAGACGGCTACGAAACGATCATGGTCAACTGCAACCCTGAAACCGTTTCGACCGACTACGACACGTCCGATCGCTTGTACTTCGAATCGCTGACGCTCGAAGACGTGCTCGAGATCGTCGACAAGGAAAAACCGCTTGGCGTGATCGTGCAGTACGGTGGTCAAACGCCGCTGAAGCTCGCGCTCGATCTCGAAGCAAACGGGGTGCCGATCATCGGCACGTCGCCGGACATGATCGACGCCGCTGAAGACCGCGAGCGTTTCCAGAAGCTGCTGCAGGACCTCGGCCTGCGTCAGCCGCCGAACCGCACCGCGCGCGCCGAAGGCGAAGCGTTGAAGCTCGCCGACGAAATCGGCTATCCGCTGGTGGTGCGTCCGTCGTACGTGCTGGGTGGCCGCGCGATGGAAATCGTCCACGAGCCGCGCGACCTCGAGCGCTACATGCGCGAGGCCGTCAAGGTATCGAACGATTCGCCGGTGCTGCTCGACCGTTTCCTGAACGACGCGATCGAATGCGACGTGGATTGCATCTCCGATGGCGAGGCCGTGTTCATTGGCGGCGTGATGGAGCACATCGAACAGGCGGGCGTCCACTCGGGCGACTCGGCCTGCTCGCTGCCGCCGTATTCGCTGTCGAAGGAAACCGTCGCTGAACTGAAGCGCCAGACCGGCGCGATGGCGAAGGCGCTGAACGTGATCGGCCTGATGAACGTGCAGTTCGCAATCCAGCAAGTGCCGCGGCAGGACGGTTCGAAAGAGGACGTGATCTACGTCCTCGAAGTGAACCCGCGTGCGTCGCGTACCGTTCCGTATGTGTCGAAGGCGACCAGCCTGCCGCTCGCGAAGATCGCGGCGCGCGCGATGGTCGGCCAGAAGCTGGCCGAGCAGGGCGTGACGAAGGAAATCGATCCGCCGTACTTCAGCGTGAAGGAAGCGGTGTTCCCGTTCGTCAAGTTCCCGACCGTCGACCCGGTGCTCGGACCTGAAATGCGTTCGACCGGCGAAGTAATGGGTGTGGGCCAGACCTTCGGCGAAGCGCTGTTCAAATCGCAGCTTGCAGCGGGTTCGCGTTTGCCGGAGTCGGGCACGGTGCTCCTGACCGTGATGGACGCCGACAAGCCGAAGGCCGTCGAAGTCGCCCGCATGCTGCACGAACTGGGCTATCCGATCGTCGCGACCAAGGGTACGGCCGCCGCGATCGAAGCGGCCGGTGTGCCGGTGCGGGTGGTCAACAAGGTCAAGGACGGCCGGCCGCACATCGTCGACATGATCAAGAACGGCGAAATCGCGCTGGTCTTCACGACCGTCGACGAAACCCGCGCCGCGATCGCCGATTCGCGCTCGATCCGCATGAGCGCCCAGGCGAACAAGGTCACGTACTACACGACGATGTCGGGTGCACGGGCCGCAGTCGAAGGCCTGCGGTATTTGAAGGACCTGGAAGTCTATGATTTACAAGGACTCCACGCTCGCCTAAACTAAGGCTTCGAATACCTGTCCGAGATGTAAGTGCCGCGGTTAAGCGGCGTCCCCCAAGGTACCGGCATGGGCTTTGCCCGGGCTCAGGCGCCAGCGGAGATGCACTTAACCGCGGTGATTTTTTTTATGGCCGTTTTTTGCCACTAGAGCTGTTTATGAGCACTATTCCATTGACGACGCGCGGCGCCAAGAAGCTGCGCGATGAACTGCAGCACCTGAAATCGGTTGAACGTCCGGCGGTCGTCAACTCGATCGCTGAAGCGCGTGCACAGGGCGATCTGTCGGAAAACGCCGAGTACGAAGCGGCGAAAGAGAAGCAGGGCTTCGTCGAAGGCCGCATTGCGGAAATCGAGTCGAAGCTGGCCGGCGCGCAGATTATCGATCCCTCCGCGGTGGACGCCGACGGCCGTATCGTGTTCGGCGCGACCGTGGAGCTGGAAGACCTCGATTCGGGCGCTGCGGTCAAGTATCAGATCGTCGGCGACGACGAAGCGGACCTCGAGCACGGCCTGATCTCGATCAGCTCGCCGATCGCGCGCGCCCTGATCGGCAAGTCGGAAGGCGACGTGGCGTCGGTGCAGGCACCGGGCGGCGTGCGCGAGTACGAAATCATCGCCGTCAGCTACGTCTGAAGGGCGCACAGGTGTCAAACCAGGTGTCTCCCGTGCCGCATAGGCTGTTCCGGCTGCTGACCGTGGTGTGGGTCGGCAGTCTGCTCACCATTGGCTATGCCGTTGCGCCAGTGCTGTTCACGTCGCTCGACCGGATGACGGCGGGCGCGGTCGCAGCGCAACTGTTTCGCATCGAAGGCGTGCTCGGGGTGGTGTGCGGCGTATTGCTGCTTGGGCTCGCCAATGTGCTGATCCGCCGGGGGAGCGACGCCTATCGCCGGCTACGCTGGCTGATCGCCGGGATGCTGGTTTGCGTGCTGCTCGGCTACTTTGCGCTGCAACCCTTCATGAATGCGCTGCGCGTTGCCGCGCTCGCAGCGGGTACCGATGTCGCCCATTCGGCGTATGCGGCCCGCTTTGGCATGCTGCACGGTGCGTCGAGTCTGTTCTACCTGATCGAGAGCCTGCTGGCGATCGTGCTGGTATGGAAACTCCCTGCCGATGCGAATGCGCCGGCGCCGGCGGGACAAGGCACCGGCGGTGCAGCGGGGAAGGGCGTCACGGGTTGAACGGCGGCGCGGGCCGGGGCCGAGGGTCTTTTCGTGCCCGTGGCCATGCTCGCTGGTCCGGTTGTGCCTTCCATCCCTTCGCACCGCACTTCGCGGTTTCCCGCCGGCGGGGCCAGGCTCACACCGGGGCCATCAGGGATTAGGGCAAGCGCTCAACGGTGCGGGCAGGGCGCCCGCAGCAGCCCGCCGGACAGACTACTTGACAGACTGATGCGGGCGCTTTGCGCTGGTCTGGCGCTTCTTGGCGCGCTTGATGTTGCCGCCGGCGGTAACGCGTTCGTTGCCGCGCACGACGACCTTTTTCGGCTTCGGCTTGCGCATGGGGATCTCGGACGGCTTGATCACCGTGACCACGCGCGGGGCGCGGCCTTTACCCGGTTTGGCTTCTTCGGCCGCTTCGCGGGCGCTCGGCAGCGCGCCACGCCTTGCCCGGCTAGCAGGCTGGGCCGCTTCCGGCTTCCAGATTACCAGCAGCTTGCCGATATGCTGGACCGGCGCGGCATTCAGCTTGTCGCAGATCTCTTCGTAGGTGGCGATGCGCTCTTCACGCTCGTCGCCGAACACGCGGATTTTGATCAACTGGTGAGCGCCAAGGTGGACCTGGATCTCGGCCAGCACGGCTTCGGTCAAGCCCTCGGCGCCGATGAGCACGACCGGTTTGAGCGCATGTGCCTGGGAGCGCAACTCGGCGCGTTGATCGGAGGAGACTTTGAGGGCTGGCATGGAAAGTGGGAGACTCGACTAAAATGGCGGCGCCTGCATTTCCGATCGCTTCGGTCGATCGCGCAGGGCGGCGCGTCAGAACAACAGAGAATCGCGGCTGATGGCCCATTGGGCGGTAGCCGCGCGAATTAAACGCGTATTATCCGCTAAAAGCGCGACATCACGCAGCAAGAGTTCAACGTTTAATGGCAAAAAACAAGTTCAACACGTCGTGGTTGCACGATCACATCAACGATCCCTACGTGAAATTGGCGCAGCGGGAGGGCTATCGCGCCCGCGCAGCCTACAAACTGAAGGAAATCGACGAACAGGACAAGCTGATCCGGCCTGGCCAGGTTATCGTCGACCTGGGCTCGGCGCCCGGCAGCTGGAGCCAGTACGCCCGCAACAAGCTGGCGCAGGGCGCCCGGCGCGATGCCGCGCGCGAAGGCGGGATTGACGGCACCATCATTGCGCTGGATCTGCTGCCCATGGAACCGATTGCCGACGTCACCTTCATTCAGGGCGACTTCCGCGAGGACTCCGTTCTGCATCAACTGGAAGAATTGGTCGGAGCGCGCCAGGTCGACCTTGTAATTTCAGATATGGCGCCCAACCTGTCGGGTGTGGCACTGGCGGATGCCGCGCGGATCGAGCATGTATGCGACCTCGCGCTGGAATTTTCGCAAAACCACCTGAAGCCGGATGGTGCCCTTTTAGTTAAATGTTTTCACGGCAGCGGTTACAGTCAGATTGTTGAAAAGTTCAAGCGGCAGTTTAAGACGGTGGCCGCCCGCAAGCCGAAAGCATCGCGGGACAAATCGTCCGAAACGTTTATTTTGGGTAAGCATTTGAAACGGCCCGGCTAACCGGGCGCAATGCGCCATTTTGCAACCCCCCGGGACGCGCCGGAAAACGGCGCCAGAGCCGCCTGGTACGCTATTTGTGCGGTAGCGAAACCTTATGGCAGGGGTCTGCGGTCTGGATTAGAATGCTTTAGTGGTGCCGCAAGGCAAATGTAGGCGCCCGTCTATGAGTGAAGGAGTGGTGCTTTGAACAACAATATGTTTTCGAAGGCAGCAGTGTGGCTGGTTATCGCACTGGTGCTGTTTACGGTGTTCAAGCAGTTCGACAAGCCCCGTGTCCAGGAAGGCGTTTCGTATTCGCAGTTCATGGACGACGCGAAGAACGGCAAGGTCAAGACCGTCATCGTTCAGGGGCGTAACCTCACGGTCACTCCAGCAGACGGCCAGAAGTACCAGATCGTGTCGCCCGGCGACATCTGGATGGTCGGCGACCTGATGAAGTACGGCGTTCAGGTGAGCGGCAAGGCCGATGATGAACCGAACGCGCTTGTTTCCGCGCTGTATTACCTCGGACCGACAATCCTGATTATCGGGTTCTGGTTCTACATGATGAGGCAGATGCAGGGAGGCGGGAAAGGCGGTGCCTTCTCGTTCGGCAAGTCCCGTGCACGTCTGATCGACGAGAACAACAACGCAATCAATTTCACCGACGTCGCCGGTTGCGACGAAGCCAAGGAAGAAGTGTCCGAACTGGTCGACTTCCTGCGCGATCCGCAAAAGTTCCAGAAGCTCGGTGGGCGCATTCCGCGCGGCGTGCTGCTGGTCGGGCCGCCGGGAACCGGTAAGACGCTGCTCGCGCGCGCCATTGCCGGCGAGGCGAAGGTGCCGTTCTTCAGCATTTCGGGTTCGGACTTCGTGGAAATGTTCGTCGGTGTCGGCGCGGCCCGGGTGCGCGACATGTTCGAGCAGGCCAAGAAGCATGCGCCGTGTATCGTGTTCATCGACGAAATCGACGCGGTCGGCCGCCATCGTGGCGCCGGCATGGGCGGCGGCAACGACGAGCGCGAACAGACGCTGAACCAGATGCTGGTCGAGATGGACGGCTTCGAAGCGAACTCCGGTGTGATCGTGATCGCTGCGACCAACCGTTCGGACGTGCTCGACAAGGCGCTGCTGCGCCCGGGCCGTTTCGACCGCCAGGTGTATGTCGGCCTGCCGGACATCCGCGGCCGCGAACACATCATGAAGGTTCACCTGCGCAAGGTGCCGATCTCGAACGACGTCGACGCAGCGGTCATCGCACGCGGCACGCCGGGCTTCTCGGGCGCCGATCTGGCGAACCTCGTGAACGAAGCAGCGCTGTTTGCCGCCCGCCGCGGCAAGCGCATCGTCGAAATGGTCGACTTCGAAGACGCGAAGGACAAGATCTTCATGGGTCCGGAGCGCAAGTCGGCCGTGATCCGTGAAGAATCGAAGCGCGCCACGGCGTACCACGAGTCGGGCCACGCGGTGATCGCGAAGCTGTTGCCGAAAGCCGATCCGGTGCACAAGGTCACGATCATTCCGCGCGGTCGCGCGCTGGGTGTGACGTGGCAGTTGCCGGAGCACGACAACGAAACGTATTCGAAGGACTACCTGCTGGATCGTCTGGCCATCCTGTTCGGTGGCCGGGTGGCGGAAGAGTTGTTCCTTAACCTGATCAGCACGGGCGCCTCGGACGACTTCAACAAGGCAACGGCTACGGCCCGCGCCATGGTGGCCCGCTTCGGCATGACGGATGCGCTCGGACCGATGGTCTACGTGGACGACGAGAACGACGCTACGCCGTTTGGCCGCGGCTTCACGCGGACCATTTCGGAAGCCACGCAGCAGAAGGTCGACGCGGAAATACGCCGCGTGCTGGACGAGCAGTACAACCTCGCGAAGCGCCTGCTCGACGAGAACCGCGACAAGGTCGAGGCGATGACCGCGGCCCTGATGGAGTGGGAAACGATCGACGCCGATCAGATCAACGACATCATGGCAGGCCGTCCGCCGCGTGCGCCGAAGAGCTCGCCGCCGTCCGCTACCGACGCCTCGTCAGGCGGCAGCACGGGTACCGAGGTGAAACCGGGCAGCGCGACGGCGCCGGCCTGATCGAAGCCACGTCCAAAGTACGGGCCGGTGTGATTTCACACCGGCCCGTTTTGCATTCATCCTCATTTGCCTGGTTGGCCCGTTACGTGTCGAACACCGCTTTACCGTCTCTCCCCCTGCCTGAGCCGCTGCAGTGCGGCCGCTTCACGCTGAGCTTCGAGCGCCCGCTGGTGATGGGGATCCTCAACGTCACGCCGGATTCTTTCTCCGATGGCGGCCAGTTCGCCATGCGCGGCGACGCGCTGCGCCAGGCCGAGCGGATGATGCTCGACGGCGCGGATATCATCGATATAGGTGGTGAATCGACCCGTCCGGGCGCGCCGCCCGTGCCGCTCGACGAGGAGCTGGAGCGGGTGATTCCGCTCGTCGAGCAGTTGCGCGGGGCGCAGGTGCCGTTGTCGGTCGACACCTACAAGCCGGAGGTCATGCGTCACGCGCTGGCAGCGGGTGCGGACCTGATCAACGACATCTGGGGCTTTCGCATGCCTGGTGCCATCGACGCTGTGCGCGACAGTCAATGCGGCCTGTGCGTGATGCATATGCTGGGCGAGCCGCAGACCATGCAACTGGGCGAGCCGGTGTATCGGGACGTGGTGAGCGAGGTGCGCGCGTTCCTCGAGGAGCGGGTGGTTGCGCTCACGCAGGCGGGGGTTGCGAAACGGCGCATCAGCGTTGATCCCGGGTTTGGTTTTGGCAAGGCGGTGATTGAACACAACTACGCGTTGCTGGCCCACCTGCCGGACACGGCGCCGCGGGCCGAGCCGCCGTTTCCGATCCTGGCCGGCATGTCACGCAAGTCGATGCTGGGCGCGGTGACGGGCCGGGCGGCACCGGAGCGCCTGGCGGCGAGTGTCGCGGCTGCCGTGTGCGCCGCGGAGCGCGGTGCGGCAATCGTGCGCGTGCATGATGTCGCGCAAACAGTCGATGCATTAAAGATCTGGGCAGCCATGCGTGACGCAACGCGTCGCAGCTGACCCCTGGAAGAAAGAGGAAAACACAACGATGGCACGTCGCTTTTTCGGTACGGATGGCATTCGGGGCAAGGTCGGCGACGCGCCGATCACGCCTGATTTTGTATTGCGGCTGGGCTATGCCGCCGGCAAGGTGCTGGCGGGCGGGGACCGCTGGGTCCACAGCGGCCAGCGTCCCACCGTGCTGATCGGCAAGGACACCCGCGTGTCGGGCTACATGCTCGAAGCCGCGCTCGAGGCGGGCTTTTCGGCTGCGGGCGTCGACGTGATGCTGGCCGGCCCGATGCCCACGCCGGGCATCGCGTATCTGACGCGCGCGCTGCGGCTTGCCGCGGGCGTGGTGATCAGCGCGTCGCACAATCCCTACTATGACAACGGCATCAAGTTCTTCTCGGCCTACGGCGACAAGCTGCCGGACGAAGTCGAACTGAAGATCGAGGAGCAGCTCGATCTGCCGCTGGACTGCGCCGCCTCCGAACAGCTCGGCAAAGCGCGTCGTCTCGACGATGCAGCCGGCCGGTATATCGAGTTCTGCAAGAGCACCTTCCCCGCCGCGTTCGATCTGCGCGGCATGAAGCTGGTGGTCGATTGCGCGCACGGCGCGGCCTACGACATCGCACCCCATGTGTTCCACGAACTGGGCGCAGACGTCATCCCGATCGGCGTGGCGCCCAACGGCTTCAACATCAACGACGGCGTAGGCGCCACGGCGCCGGATGCGCTGGTGCGGGCAGTGCGGGCCAATCACGCGGATCTCGGTATCGCGCTCGACGGCGACGCCGACCGTCTGCAGGTGGTCGACGCCGCGGGCCGGCTCTATAACGGCGACGAGCTGCTGTACGTGCTGGTCAAGGACCGCATCGCGACCGACGGCAAGGTGGAAGGTGCGGTCGGCACCTTGATGACCAATATGGCCGTCGAGGTGGCGCTGCAGCGCGAGGGCGTGAAGTTCGTGCGCGCCGCGGTCGGCGACCGCTACGTGCTCGAGCAGCTGCGCGAGCACGGCTGGCAGCTTGGCGCCGAGGGCTCGGGGCACATCCTGTCGCTCGACCGTCATTCGACCGGTGACGGCATTGTGTCGTCGCTGCTGGTGCTGGCGGCCATGAAGCGCGGCGGCAAGACGCTTGCCCAGTTGCTCGAAGGCGTGACCCTGTTTCCGCAGAAACTGATCAATGTGCGCATGCAGCCGGGTGCGGACTGGAAGGGTAGCGATGCGATCCGCCGCGCCATCAGCGCCGCGGAGACCGCCCTGGATGGCCATGGCCGGGTGCTCATCCGCGCGTCCGGCACCGAACCGGTGCTGCGTGTGATGGTCGAGGCCGAGCGCGTGAACGACGCCGTCCAGCACGCCGAGGCGATCGCGAGCGTGGTGAAACAGGCGACCACCTGATAGCAGCACAGGTCCCGCCGAGGGTGATCGCAGCGCCTCACCGCGTTGCGATCGCCCTCGCGCGTCCGGATTACAAAAACCTTGACCGCCCGTCGCCACGGCCTCCAGCCCTTGTGAGCGGCGCGCGCCGCGCGCGAATTCCGCCTTCAGACCTCCTTCACCCCGCACGCAAACGTTCGCTTTGCGCATTTTTCGCCTACTCTCTGCGGGCAAGCTGAAAACGCCATTTGGACCGCGTCAGGACGCCGGTTTCAGCCTTTCATCGCTGTAATCAAACTGTCACGCGATTTTCACGGTTGGTCACGTTACTGTCACAAAGAGACCCTATTCTTCGCGGTGTCGTGTAATCCGCTCACACCACTGGAGGTCTCATGAAATTGATGCAAACCGCGTTCGCTGGCATGGCTGGCGCGCTCTTCGCGATCGCAGCGCAAGCCGCCGACATTACCGGCGCGGGCAGCACTTTTGCAGCACCCATTTACACGAAGTGGGCCGACGCCTATCAGAAGTCCGGCGGCGGCAAGGTGAACTATCAAGGTATCGGTTCGTCGGGCGGTATCAAGCAGATCAACGCCAAGACGGTCGATTTCGCAGGTTCGGACGCTCCGCTGAAGGACGACGAGCTGGCCAAGGACGGGCTGTTCCAGTTCCCGACGGTGGTCGGCGGCGTGGTACCGGTGATCAACCTGCCGGGCGTGACGCCGGGCCAACTGGTGCTGTCGGGCGAAGTGCTCGGCGACATCTACCTGGGCAAGGTCAAGAAGTGGAACGATCCGGCGATCGCTGCACTGAATCCGAAGGCTAAGCTGCCGGATACGGATATCGCCGTGGTGCGCCGCGCTGATGGTTCGGGCACCAGCTTCATCTGGACGAACTACCTGTCGAAGGTCAACGCTGACTGGAAGTCGAAGGTTGGTGAAGGCGCAACGGTCAGCTGGCCGACGGGCACGGGCGGCAAGGGCAACGACGGCGTCGCAGCCTTCGTGCAACGTCTGCCGGGCGCAATCGGTTACGTCGAATGGGCGTACGCCAAGCAAAACAAGATGAACTACGTCGCGATGAAGAACTCGTCGGGCGCTGTGGTCGAGCCGCAAACGGAGACGTTCAAGGCAGCAGCTGCTGGCGCGGACTGGTCGAAGTCGTTCTACCAGATCCTGACGGACGAGCCGGGCAAGAACGCATGGCCGATCGTCGGCGCAACGTTCGTGCTGCTGCACACGACGCAGGACAAGGCTCCGCAAGGCGCGGAAACGCTGAAGTTCTTCGACTGGGCGTTCAAGAACGGCGGACAAGCGGCTAACGATCTGGACTACATTTCGTTGCCGGAATCGGTCGTGACGGAAATCAAGACGCAGTGGAAAGAGAAGGTGAAGGACGCATCGGGCAAGCCGGTCGCCGAGTAAGCATCACCGAGTCGTAACAGGCCGCCCCGTCTCATGTGAGACTGGGCGGCCGTAGTACTGGTTGCGTGACGCTGGGTCATGCAGCATCCGGAAACAGGCACATAGGTTCCCATGTCCGACATTCCTCTCGTGCCTGGCGCGGCCCGGTCGACCCCTCCCGGCAGCGGCTCGCAGCAAAAAGCGCCCGGTCGCGCCGGCGACGTTATTTTCGGCGGCCTCGCGCGCCTTGCCGCCATCATCACGCTCCTGCTGCTCGGCGGCATTATCGTCTCGCTGGTCGTCGCCTCGTGGCCCTCGATCAAGCAGTTCGGCCCGAGCTTCCTGTGGACCGCCGACTGGGATCCACCCAGCAAACAGTTCGGCGCGCTGGTGCCGATCTACGGCACGGTCGCCACCTCGATCATTGCGCTTGTCATTGCGGTGCCGGTCAGCTTCGGCATCGCGCTGTTCCTCACCGAACTCTCGCCCGCGTGGCTGCGGCGGCCGCTCGGCATTGCGATCGAGCTGCTTGCGGCGATCCCTTCGATCGTCTACGGTATGTGGGGCCTGCTGGTGTTCGCGCCGATCTTCGCGACCTGGTTCGAAAAGCCGCTCGGCGCGGTGCTCGGCGGCGTGCCGTTCGTCGGCGCATTCTTCCAGGGCCCGCCGATCGGCATCGGCATTCTGTGCGCAGGCGTGATTCTCGCCATCATGATCATTCCGTACATCGCCTCGGTGATGCGCGATGTGTTCGAAGTCACGCCGGTCCTGCTGAAGGAATCGGCGTACGGCATCGGCTGCACGACCTGGGAAGTGATGTGGAAGATCGTGCTGCCGTTCACCAAGAGCGGCGTGATCGGCGGCGTCATGCTCGGTCTTGGCCGCGCGCTGGGCGAGACAATGGCCGTGACCTTCGTGATCGGCAACACCAATCTGCTCGATAACGTGTCGCTGTTCTCGCCGGGCAACAGCATCACCTCGGCGCTCGCCAACGAGTTCGCAGAAGCGGAACCGGGCCTGCACACCTCCGCGCTGATGGAACTCGGCCTGATCCTGTTTGTGATCACCTTCGTCGTTCTGGCGATCTCGAAGGTCATGCTGCTTCGCCTCGAAAAAGGGGAGGGCGCGAAATGAGTCTGCCCACCATGAATATGCCGGGCTCGACTGACCCCGCTGCACTCGAGGCCATGCGCAACAAGCTGCAGAGCCGCCGCCGCGTGAAAAACGCGATCGCGCTGACGCTCTCGCTCGCGGCGATGGCCTTCGGTCTGATCTGGCTCGTCTGGATTCTGTTTACGACACTGCGTCTGGGTATCGGCGGCCTGTCGATCGAACTGTTCACGCAGTCGACGCCGCCGCCGAACACCGATGGCGGCGGCCTGCAGAACGCGATCGTCGGCAGCCTGATGCTGATCGTGCTGGCGACCCTGGTCGGTACGCCGATCGGCATTCTGGCCGGCGTCTACCTTGCGGAGTACGGCCAGAAAGGCTGGCTTGCCAGCGTCACGCGCTTCATCAACGACATCCTGCTGTCGGCGCCGTCGATTGTGGTGGGCCTGTTCGTCTACGCCCTGGTGGTCGCGAAGCTGGGTCACTTCAGCGGTTGGGCCGGCGTCTTCGCACTCGCGCTGCTGCAGATCCCGATCGTGATCCGCACCACCGAGAACATGCTGAAGCTGGTGCCGAACGCACTGCGTGAAGCGGCCTTTGCGCTCGGCACGCCGAAGTGGAAGATGGTATTGTCGATCACGCTGAAGGCGTCGATCGCCGGCATCATCACCGGCGTGCTGCTGGCCATCGCGCGGATTGCCGGCGAAACCGCGCCGCTGCTCTTCACCGCGATGTCGAACCAGTTTTTCTCGTGGAACATGAATCAGCCGGTCGCGAACTTGCCGGTCACGATCTATCAGTTCGCGATGAGCGCCTTCCCGCAGTGGCAATCGCTTGCGTGGGCCGGCGTCTTCCTGATCACGCTCGGGGTGCTGGGATTGAATATCCTCGCGCGTTCGATCTTTTCGAAAAAGTAAGGGCGGAGTAATCCGATGAACATGGCAGAAACTCAACTCAATCCGATCGCGCGTCCCACCGCGCCCGCCGGTTTCGACCCCGCCCAGGGCGATCAAGCGCAAGCGTCGGCGCAGCCGAAGATCGAAGTCAACGACCTGAACTTTTTCTACGGCAAGTACCACGCGCTGAAGAACATCAACCTGCGTGTTCCCGAAGGCAAGGTGACCGCGTTCATCGGCCCGTCGGGCTGCGGCAAGTCCACGCTGCTGCGCACCTTCAACAAGATGTATGCACTCTATCCGGAGCAGCGCGCCGAAGGCGAGATCCTGATGGACGGCGAAAACCTGCTGACCACCAAGCGCGATATTTCGCTGCTGCGCGCGCGGATCGGCATGGTGTTCCAGAAGCCGACGCCGTTCCCGATGTCGATTTACGACAACATTGCGTTCGGCGTGAAGATGTTCGAAACGCTGCCGCGCTCGGAAATGGACGACCGTGTCGAGTGGGCGCTCACCAAGGCCGCGTTGTGGAATGAAGTGAAAGACAAGCTCGGCCAGAGCGGCTACGGCCTCTCGGGCGGCCAGCAGCAGCGTCTGTGCATCGCGCGCGGCATTGCGATCCGTCCGGAAGTGCTGCTGCTCGACGAGCCGTGCTCGGCGCTCGACCCGATCTCGACGGGTCGCATCGAAGAACTGATTGCGGAACTGAAGAGCGATTACACCGTGGTGATCGTCACCCACAACATGCAACAGGCAGCGCGTTGTTCGGACTACACTGCTTATATGTACCTGGGCGAGCTGATCGAATTCGGTGACACCGAAAAGATCTTCATCAAGCCGGTCCGCAAGGAAACTGAGGACTACATTACCGGCCGCTTCGGTTAAGCCCGACGAGCACCATTTAGGGAGCACGACATGTCCGACAAGCACCTCTCCAGCCAGTTCGACGCCGATCTGAACCTCGTTTCCTCGCAGGTCCTCGAGATGGGCGGCCTCGTTGAGTCGCAGATCGTCACTGCGATGAACGCGCTCAACAACTTCGACCTGGATCTGTGCGAGCAGGTGATCGCCGCCGAGGACCGTCTGAACAAGATGGAAGTCGATATTGACGAAGAGTGCAGCAACATCATCGCGCGCCGTCAGCCGGCCGCGCGCGACCTGCGTCTGCTGATCGCGATTTCGAAGACCATCACAAATCTCGAGCGCGCCGGCGACGAAGCCGAAAAGATCGCCAAGCGCACCAAGCGCCTGATGGAAGACGGTGCGTCGCGCACCATCAATATCGCCGAGATCAAGCTTTCCGGCGAGATGGCGGTGTCGATCCTGCGCCGCGCACTCGATGCGTTTGCGCGTCTCGACACGGTGGCGGCCGCGCAGATCGTGCGCGACGACAAGGCGATCGACGAAGAATTCCGCGCGTTCGTGCGCAAGCTGATTTCGTACATGACCGAAGATCCGCGCTCGATCTCGGTGGGCCTCGATTTCCTGTTCATCGCCAAGGCGATCGAGCGGATCGGCGACCACGCGAAGAACATCGCGGAGTTCATCATCTACATCGTCAAGGGCACCGACGTGCGCCACAAGTCGCGCGACGCGCTCGAACGCGAAGCACTTAGTTAACCCCAGCATAAAGGTCAAGAGGTGCCGATGCCTAGCAGCATTCTCGTCATCGAAGATGAGCCCGCTATTTCCGAACTGATTTCGGTCAATCTTCAGCACGCAGGTCACTGCCCGATCCGCGCCTATAACGCGGAGCAGGCGCAGAACCTGATCAGCGATGTGCTGCCCGACCTTGTCCTGCTCGACTGGATGCTGCCAGGCAAATCGGGCATTGCGTTCGCGCGCGACCTGCGCAACAACGAACGCACCAAGCACATCCCGATCATCATGCTGACCGCACGCGGCGACGAACAGGACAAGGTGCTCGGCCTCGAGATCGGCGCGGACGACTACGTGACCAAGCCGTTTTCGCCGAAGGAACTGATGGCGCGCATCAAGGCGGTGCTGCGCCGCCGTGCGCCGCAGCTGACCGAAGATGTGGTCGCGATCAACGGCCTGAAGCTCGATCCGGCTACCCACCGCGTCGCGGCGCATGCCGAAGGCAGCGAGATCAAGCTCGATCTCGGTCCTACCGAGTTCCGTTTGCTGCATTTCTTCATGACGCACCCGGAGCGCGTGCACAGCCGCACGCAACTGCTCGATCAGGTGTGGGGCGATCACGTGTTCGTCGAAGAACGCACGGTGGACGTCCATATCAAGCGCCTGCGTGCCGCGCTCAAGCCGGCCGGATGCGATGCTATGATTGAGACGGTTCGGGGCAGCGGTTACCGGCTCGCAAAGAGCGCCTGATCCGCCTGAACCCGGGTATAACGGGGCATCACAGCACATAAGGGGATATGGGCGGGAGCCCGTTGGGACACCAGCGTGTGCAGCATGCTTCGCTGCCGGCTCGGTGTCCCTGTGGCGTGCGAGCCCCTGTCACTACTGCGCCATGCGTTTGCATCGCGGCGCGCATTGTCTTCTCTTCGATCGCTAGAACATGAACATCATCTGGGCGCGCTCCCTTGTGTCGATCGTGCTGCTTGCTGTTCTGTGCGTGTTGCTTGGCGTGTTCGTCAACGTCGATCTTGCACTGAGCGTCGCGGTCGTCGTGCTGCTGGCGCAGAGCTTCTTTGGCACCTTCCACAAACAGCGTCTGTGGCGCCTGCTCGATGCGCCGGTCTACGGCGAAGTGCCGAGCGCGCCGGGCATCTGGGGTGAAATCTACTATCGGCTGCACAAGCTCGCCAAGCGCTGGCACGCCCAGGTGCGCCAGGTCGAGCAACAGCATTCGCGCTTCATTCAGGCTATCCAGGCCTCGCCGAACGGCGTCGCGATGCTCGACGATCATGACCAGATCGAGTGGTGCAACGCGATCTCCGAGGTGCACTTCGGGCTCGATGCCAAGCGCGATCTGCGGCAGCACATCACACATCTCGTACGTCAGCCCGACTTCGTCCGCTATCTGAACTCGCATCGCTACGAAGAGATGCTGATCATGCGCGGGATGGGCGAGAAGCGCCAGAACGTGCTGTCGGTGCAGGTGTTCCCGTATGGCGAGAACCGCAAGCTGGTGTTGTCGCAGGACATCACCGAACTCGAGCGCACCGACGCGATGCGGCGCGACTTCGTCGCCAACGTGTCGCACGAACTGAAGACACCGCTGACCGTGCTGTCGGGGTTTCTCGAGACGATGCGCGAGTTGCCGCTAGGCGAGGCCGAACGCGCGCGCTACCTGGAATTGATGGAGCAGCAGGCGGCCCGCATGCGGCATATCGTCAACGATCTGCTGGTGCTCGCCAAGCTCGAGGGCGACAACAAGCCGCCGAGCGACCAGATGATCGACATGCGCGCGGTGCTGCGGCATCTGCGCGACGACGCGGCCAATCTGTCGAGCGACCACCATCAGATTACCTTCGATGCTGACGAAAGCCTGACCGTTACCGGCGTCGAAACGGAAATTCTGAGTGCGCTCGGCAATCTGGTGACCAACGCGATCCGCTATACACCGGATGGCGGCAAGATCCATGTGACGTGGCAGATGAACGGCGGGTGCGCGGTATTCTCCGTGACGGACAGCGGGCTTGGGATTCCCGCTGTGGATATTCCCCGGCTCACCGAACGGTTCTACCGGGTCGACCGCAGCCGCTCGCGCGACACGGGCGGCACGGGCTTAGGTCTCGCGATCGTCAAGCATGTGCTGCAACGGCACGATGCGCAGCTCGAGGTAAAGAGCGAAGAAGGGCGCGGCAGCACGTTCACGGTACGCTTCCCCGCGTTCCGGACGGCGCGGCGGCAGCCGGCGCCGGCTTGATAAAAAAAGCCGTCTTTTCAGGCGGGCTTTCTTTCGGTGTGCCTGGCCGTGTATCTCACGGCCCGATCCGCAACATGATCAGGAACAGAACTTCGCAAGCAGGCTCATCTGCGCGTTGCGCGACGACTTGCCCGGCCGGCGACGGCGATAGTGGCCGTCGCTTTGCATCAGCCATGCGGCGGTATTGTCACCGAGAAACGCCGACAGACCTTCGGCGATCACGCGGCGCTTGAGGCGCCGGTTGTTGATCGGAAATGCCACTTCGACGCGCCGGAACAGATTGCGGTCCATCCAGTCGGCGCTCGACAGATAGACCTGTTCCTTGCCGCCGTCGTAGAAGTAGTAGATCCGATGGTGCTCGAGAAAGCGGCCGACAATGGAGCGCACCGTGATGTTCTCCGACAGCCCCGCCACGCCCGGCTGCAACGAACATACGCCGCGCACGATCAGATCGATCTTCACGCCGGCCTGCGACGCCTCGTACAGCTCGGCGATCACAGTGGGCTCGAGCAACGCGTTCATCTTGGCGACGATGCGCGCTTTCTTGCCGGCGCGCGCATGTTCCGCTTCCGCGCGAATCGCTTCGATCAGCTTGGGATGCAGCGTGAACGGCGATTGCCACAGCTCGTGCAGCTTCAGCTCGCCGCCGATACCGGTGAGCTGCTGGAACACGTGGTGCACGTCTTCACAGATTTTCTGGTCGGCCGTCATCAGCCCGAAGTCGGTGTAAAGACGTGCGGTGCGCGGATGATAGTTGCCGGTGCCGAGGTGGGCATAACGCTTGAGCATGGTCTTGCCCTTCTCGGAGACGCGCCGCACGATCAGCATCATCTTCGCGTGGCACTTATGACCCACCACGCCATACACCACGTGCGCGCCCACGGCCTCGAGCTGGGCGGCCCAGTTGATATTGGTTTCCTCGTCGAAGCGCGCCAGCAGTTCGACCACCACCGTGACTTCCTTGCCGTTGCGGGCGGCCTGCATCAGCGCATCCATCAGCGGAGAGTCGGTGCCGGTGCGATAGATGGTCTGCTTGATGGCCATCACGTTCGGATCTTTAGCGGCCTGCAACAGCAGTTCGAGTACCGGCTGAAAGCTTTCGTACGGGTGATGCAGCAGCACATCGCCCTGATCGATCACGTCGAAGAGGCTCGCGCTATTGGCGATCTGCGGCGGGATTGATGGAATATGCGGAACGAATTTCAGATCGGGCCGGTCGACCATCTCCGGCAACTGCATCAGCCGGACGAGGTTGACCGGGCCGTCGACAAAGTAACAATCCTTGTCCGACAGACCGCTTTCATCGAGCAGGCGCTGCACCAGATGCGGAGGCGTTTCCGCGGACACTTCGAGACGCACCGCGTTGCCCAGATGCCGTGCCGGCAATTCGCCTTGCAGCGCGACGCGCAGGTTGGTGATTTCGTCTTCGTCGACGAACAGCTCGCTGTTGCGCGTAATACGGAACTGGTTGCAGCTGCGCACCACCAGATTCGGGAACAGCTCGCCCACGAAGCGTTGCAGCAGCGAGCTCAGCAGCACGAAGCCATGCGGGTAGCCCGACAGTTCGTGCGGCATGCGCACGAGCCGCGGCAGCGCGCGCGGCGCCTGCACGATACCCATCAGCGCCTGGCGGCCGAAGGCGTCCTTGCCTTCCAGTTCGACGACAAAGTTCAGACTTTTGTTGAGCACGCGCGGAAACGGATGCGCGGGGTCAAGGCCGATCGGCGTGAGCACCGGCAGCAGTTCATCGAAGAAGTAATTGCGCGCCCATTCGGTTTGCGCCTCGTTCCACGCTTCTGTGCCGTGAAAATAGATGCCTTCCTGTTCGAGCGCGGACAGTACCGTGTCGTGCAGCATCCGGTACTGGCGATGCACGAGCTTCTGGGCGCGCTCGACCACGAGGTCGTAGACGTGCAGCAGCGACATGCCATCCGGCGACAGCGCGCCGGGGTTGTCGCGCATCTGCTCCTGCAATCCGGCCATGCGGACTTCGAAGAATTCGTCGAGATTGCTGCTCGTGATGCAGATAAAGCGCAGGCGTTCGAGCAAGGGCACGGCAGGATCGGCGGCCTGCGCCAGCACACGCTCGTTAAAACCCAAAATGCCCAGTTCGCGATTCAAAAGGGGGTAGCGGATGGACATCGGCAGCGCGAGAGGAGTGTCGGATGAAGGGGCGTAAAGACGCTCGGAAATTCTCACAGTATGATGACGTTCTTATGACATTTGGATTGTCATAAATTCTACGCTGTATTGGACTTGTGTCGTAAATATGACGCAGTCTCTATGGGACCATAACGCATGCCACAATCGTGAGGGTGACATCGTGAGGTCGGGTACGCTTAAAATGGCGTCTTTGAACAGCGGGACCAGCAACAAGCTGGCCGCGCTTGCGCGTATGGAGTCCGCTCAGTCGATGGTCAACACTCCACAACTCCTCGCCGCCGTCGATCTCGGCTCCAACAGCTTCCGGCTGATTGTGGGCCGGGTCGAGGAAACCGACGCGGGCAGTCAGATTTATCAGGTCGACGCGCTACGCGAGTCCGTGCGGCTCGCTGCGGGCCTCTCGAGCGACAAGATGCTCGATCGCGCCTCGCAGGTGCGCGGCTGGGACGCGCTCAAACGCTTCGGCGAGCGGCTGCGCGATTTTCATCCCGATCACGTTCGCGCGGTCGCCACCAACACGTTGCGCATTGCGAAGAACGCCAGCGAGTTTCTCGGCGAGGCGCAGGCTGCGCTCGGCTTCCCGATCGAAGTGATCGCCGGGCGCGAAGAAGCGCGTCTGATTTATGCAGGTGCCGCACACTCGGTGCCGGCCAGTCCGGGTAAGCGGCTGGTGGTCGACATCGGCGGCGGCTCGACCGAATTCATCATCGGCTCGCACTACACGCCGATCAAGATGGAGAGCCTGTATATAGGCTGTGTGAGCCATAGCCGGGCCTTCTTTCCGGCCGGCAACGTCGACGAATACACGATGCGCCAGGCCGAACTGGCCGCCAGCCGGGAAATTCAGATCATTTCTCAGGAGTACAAGAAGACCGGCTGGGAGCAGGCGATCGGCTCGTCGGGCACGGCCCGTGCACTCGCGGAACTGGTCGAAGCGAATGGTTTTAACGATCCTGGGGTCACCCACGGCATTTCGCGCGGCGGCCTCGAGCGCCTGAAGCGCGCGTTGATCAAGGCCGAAAACGTCAACCGGCTGAAGCTGGTTGCGCTGAAGGCGGACCGGATTCCGGTGCTGGCGGGCGGGCTGTCGATCATGCTGGCGGTGTTCGACGAACTGGGCGTCGACTATGTCGATACCACCGACGGCGCCTTGCGCCTCGGCGTGCTGTACGACCTGCTGGGCCGGTCGCAGCACGAAGACATGCGCACGGTCACGGTGGAAGGCTTCATGCGCCGCTATGGCGTCGATCGCGCGCAGGCCGGGCGGATCGGCGAGCTGGCGGTCAGTTTCTACGACCAGTTCGACGAACCCGACGCCGAGCGACGCGCAGAGAATCGCATGTTCCTCAGCTGGGCCGCGTCGTTGCACGAGATCGGCCTGTCGATCTCGCACAGCGCCTATCACAAGCACTCGGCCTACATCGCCAGCAACGCCGACATGCCGGGCTTTTCGCGCACCGACCAGGCGCGGCTTGCCGCGCTCGTGCTGGGGCACGCGGGCAAGCTCGGCAAGCTGTCGCAGACGCGTGAAGTGGAGTGGCCGCTGCTGTTCTGCCTGCGCCTCGCCGCGCTGCTGTGCCGGCGCCGAGCCGATGTCGGCTTGCCGGGCATCTCGGTCACGCGCGTGAACAACGGCTACGAGGTGCGCTTGCCGAACGAATGGGTGGCGAACAACCCGCTGACCGACTACAGCCTGATTCAGGAAGCCGCGGAGTGGGAGAAGGTCGGCATTCCGTATCGGGTCGTTTATACGGACGACTGACTGACCGTCAGCACATCACGATGGAGGGCGCTGCAACGCGCGCCGAGGGTCTCCAGACAAAACAGCCCGGCAGATTCGCTCTGCCGGGCTGTTTTGCTTGCAACTGCCGCTTTGCTCACTGGGTCAGATCAACCCGGCAGCGCATCGCCGAGGAAGTGGCGTGCATAACGGGCATTGATTTCCGACAGACGCAGCAAGGTCAGAAAGTCGGCCGTGTTGAAGTCAGGATCCCAGGCCGGTGCACCGCAGATTTTTGCGCCAAGCCGCAGATAACCTTTGACGAGCGGCGGCGGCGCGACGTTCGCACCGGTCTGCAGTTCGTCGACGGGCAGCGGGGTGTGCGGGAACGCCCGGTACTCCTGAGCGGTCATCGCGTTGTCGCGCAGCGCGCAGTACAGATTCGCCGCGTAGTGGCCGCCGTCGGCCATTGCGACGCTCGCGCAGCCGAGCATCGTTTCGTAGCCGTTGTGCAACATGTACGACGCGAGCCCGCCCCACAGCGACATGATCACCGCACCGCTACGGTAGTCCGGATGCACGCACGAGCGGCCCACTTCGACCATCTTCGAGCGCAGGTGCGTGAGACGCGAGACGTCGAACTCGCTCTCCGCATAGAGGCGCCCGATGCGTGCCGCCTGATGCGGGGGCAGGGCGCGATAGGTGCCGACCACTTTCAGCGTGTCGAGGTCGCGCACCAGCACGTGATCGCAGTACATATCGAACGCATCGACGTCGAGGCCCGCCGGGCCGGTGAGGCGCGCGCCCATCTCGTCGGCGAAGACGCGGTAACGCAGACGCTGCGCTTCGCGAAGCTCTTCGTCGGTACGTGCCCAAGCCACTTGCAGCCTGTGTTGCGCGGTGACCGTTTCTTCGGCACGCGGCAGACGTCGGCGCGTCTCGAGGTTCGAGGCGAGTGGCGTGGAGGACGTCGGCAAATCTTGCATGTGGCGATCCTGGTGGAAAAGTAGAATTTCGCTTTTTCGCCAATGTAGTAACGCCCGATGACGCTCGCATGGCAACGGCATGACTATTAGATGACGGTCCGTAAGCCGCCTGCGCCACGTACGCTTCACGCGACACGCGTGCGCCTTGCGCGCCGCGCGTGTCGTCCACTTACAACAGATCGGGGCTGATCGCCGCGCGCAGCACCACCTGTTCGTCGCCTTCGCGCCCGCGGCTGGCCAGCCACCACAGGCCGGCCTTCTTGAGCGGCCAGCTCGAATCGCTATTGGCGAGCAGTCGCGCCGCCACATGACCCAGCGTGGGTTGATGGCCGACCACCACCACGGTGGGCGCGATGCCCTCCGGCCAGCCGGCGGCGCCAAGCACATCTTCCGCGCTTGCGCCGGGCGCCAGTTCGCGCACCACGCGGTATTGATCGGTCAGGCTTTCGACCGTCTGGATCGTGCGCACGGCGGGGCTGGCGAGGACCACGGCGTCGGCGTCAAGCCGCGCGCGCAGCCACTTGGCGACGCCTTGAGCCTGTTTGCGTCCTCGGACGGTCAACTGGCGGGCGAGGTCGCTCGGTGCGATGTCTTCAGCTTCGGCATGACGCCAGAGGATCAGATTCATGCTTGTCTCCTTGTCTGCGGGGCGGCGCAAGGTCGGCGCCACGGTGTTGTACCACTGTCGCACGGGCAGGCGCGTGACAGCAAGGCGGCTTGCCGGGCACCCGCGTGATGGCGAGCCTCCGGTGGCATTGTGCAGGTTTTGACAACAGTGTTTTCGTAATCTAGGTATTTACCCTGACTCATCCCGATCCTAGACTGTGTCCATCGGTCGCGCACCAATACGGTTGTAGCGCCAGATAAAACAATTTTCGGAGGTAGTCATCATGAAGTCGCTGATCAAAGCTGTTGTTATCGCCGCTCTTGTTACCGCGCCGCTCGCTGCATTTGCCCAGTCCAACCAGCCGCTGACCCGCGCGCAAGTGCGCGCCGAGCTCGTTCAGGTTGAGAAGGCGGGCTACAACCCGAGCGACTGGATCCACTACCCGGAGAACATCCAGGCCGCAGAGGCCCGCGTTGCTGCTGAAAAGGGTGCCGCACAGGCCGATGCCAGCGGTTACGGCTCGAGCGCCGACAGCACGTCGCAGGCAGGGCATCGCGCCGACGCGCAGTGAGCACGTACTCGGTGCCGGTCACGAATTTCGGTCATTGATTTGATCGCCGGGTAACAGGGTGGTGGCTCACTAGCCGTCGTCTTGTGCGGATGGGCCCATTGGGCACCCGTCAGCGCGAAGCAGGCCGGATCTCACAGGAGATGCTGGCCTGTTTTGCCGAGGTAGAGGAAGCTCCGTCGCGGGAAGCGCGGCGGTTTCGCCCGGCCTTTCCCTGTCCGGGCGCGCTTCTGTCGCGCCTGCCCGGAGTCGCTCCGGCCGGGCGCGAGGCGGTTCGTATTAGCCGTGATCGAACGCCGTTGTGGGTTACTGCGCCATCTGACATGAGGCCGCCATGGATGCGACTGTTTTGGGCACCGCACTCGGGTTTTCGGTTTTAGTGATCGCGGCGGTTTTCGCCGTCGGACACTACCGGCGTGAGCATCTGCGCAAGCGCGTGATCGGCGAGATGCAGCGGCGCCGCTGCTATGACCTCAGCGGTCCGAAGCACTGACCGTGAGCGTGTCCGGCGCTGCCGTCAGAGGGCGCTGTCCGATGTCATTGGGGCGATGATGCGATGACGGCCGGCGACGATGATGATGCGGCAACGGCGGTTAGGAAAAAGGAAGAAATTGATTAGTGGTCGGGAGGAGTTGGGCGCAATTTCAACGGGCCCTGCAAAGCGCTCAGTTCGAATTGTCGTCGGAGTCGTGATGCGGCGCTCGAACAAGAAGCCACCACACACCGAACATCAAGACCCACAACAGGCACACTCGCATCTCTATTCCACCTAAAACACTATTCCACCTCAAACGACCTGCGGCGAGCATAGCGGCGATGTTCCTGAAACAGGTTTCACCAGTGTTACCCTGTCTTATCGACGCCCAGCGTCCAAGCGGAACGGTAACGGAACATCGCGCGCGGCATTGACGCCAGCTGGAGTCGCGACGCCGCTTACGTCCGCTACTGCCGGTATGGACACCCATGCGTAATGAAACGATTTCTGTTGTAGCGTAAATGTCTTTACAGGGGATATTTCCGTAAGGATATCAACGTAGAATCCCGCGCTTGAATTAAAACGGCAGACGATCTGCTTATAAAAATACGGGATTCTGTAATGAAAATGAATAAATCTATTTTCCTTCCGGCCATGCTGGGTGCCCTGGCGGGTATGGCCCATGCGCAAAGCAGCGTGACGCTGTACGGATCGATTGACGAAGGTCTGGAATACATTAGCAACCTTGGCGGACACGCCGACTAGGCGCTCGTTAGCGGCACTCAACAAGTGGGTGACCGCTGGGGACTCAAAGGACAGGAAGATCTCGGCGGCGGTCTGCGTGCGGTCTTTCAACTTGAGAACGGCTTCAGCCTGAATAACGGAAGTGCATTGCCAGGCGGGCAAATGTTCGGGCGCCAGGCTTACGTGGGCATCGCATCGGATGACAAGGGCGCCTTGACGCTCGGGCGTCAGTACGATTCGGTGGTGGATTATGTCGCTCCGCTCACTGCAACGGGAAGTTGGGGCGGCACGCTGTTCGCCCATCCGTTCGATAACGACAATATCAACGAGACTTTCCGCATTGATAACTCGGTGTAATACACGAGCGCTGACTACGCGGGATTACAGTTTGGCGGCGTGTATGGTTTCAGTAATCAGGCCGGCGCAATTTCGGACAATCGCGCCTGGAGTGTGGGTACGAAGTATCAGCGCGGCCCCCTCATGTTTGCCGCGGCTTTCATGAATATCGACAATGCGAGCGCCAACGCCAGTGGTGCGGTTGCCGGATCACCGTATTTGTCTGCGCAGCAACGCGTTGCGGGTGTCGGCGCAAACTACGCGATCGGCACAGCAACGCTGGGCCTCGTCTACACGCATACGGACATCGTCGATTGCCCAACGGTGCCTGCCACCAGCACCCTTAAATTCGACAACTTCGAAGTCAACGCAAAATTTGACATCACGGCCGCGTGGTATCTCGGCGCGATGTACACCTACACATCTGAATCGATCACTTCGTCAGCTGGACGCAACTCGCCTCACCGCAACGAGGTCGGCCTCATGCTGGACCACCGGCTTTCGAAGCGTACGGAACTGTACGTGCGGACGGTGTATGAGAAGGCATCGGGGCAGGATGTTTTCGGAGATGTCGGCGATCTAACCGAATCATCGTCGCTGAATCAAACGGTGGCCCGGATCGGCATACGCACATCGTTTTGACGGGGCCGTTCTGCGGATGAGCTTGCGCATACCGATGTCCGCTAAACCTAAGCCACATGCATGCGAGCGTCGCTGGTCGCAACACGACCAGCGCTTCAGATGTCTCAAACGTAATTGGGACGGCGATGCGGCGGCGGCACCTGGTGGCAGCGGCGCACGAGATGGCCTCGATACCAGACGCGTTTGCACACGACACGTGGATGCGCCTCGGCACTAACAGGCGCGAACGCTGCGGCGAATGCAGCGAGCAGGATGAGCAATACGAATTTGCGCACGGATCGATCCTTCAATGAGTTCGGACGAGTTCGGACGTGCGTCCCGGTTCGAATGCGCGGCTTGCCATGCCAGCGGCCAGCGCCGATCGAAACAACCGTAGGCGCAGGCGACAGGGCTCACCGCCGACTGAATCCGGTGACACGACACACGAAACACGACACAGAAGCCGGAAAAGAAAAAGGGTTACACACCGAAGCGTGTAACCCTTTGATTCTATTGGTCGGAGCGATAGGATTCGAACCTACGACCCTCTGATCCCAAATCAGATGCGCTACCAGGCTGCGCTACGCTCCGACGAATCCGAGATTCTATCTGGCTTCAGCTGCCACAGTCAATCTCGAAATGCGAAAAGCTCAAACGAGCGTGCTGCCGTTTTGCCTGGGGTGTGCATCGGTTGCGCCTGGATGTCATTGGCGCGACCGGCGTCTCTGGCGCAAGGCTGCGGATGAGCTGAGTCTCTCCTCGTCCGTCGCGTTCAACATGTAGCGAAGCGTTCTCGCGTCTTGATCGAATCCTCACGCGAATCGCGCAAGGCACAACTGCGCCGCTCGATCCAGAGCGAATCGCCGAACTCATGCGTGCGATAGCGATGCGCCTCGAGCTCCTCGGTTGCGCACAGCAACGTCAAGGTATCCGTGAAGGCACGCAGCAGCGCGTAGTGGCTCGTATCCGGTTCGTGCGTGCCGGAGACGATCACGTCGGCGACCCGCAACTTCGTTTGTTGACCAATGCGCTGGGTAGCGACACCGTCTCCGGCATGCACGATGCCATCGACGCTCGCTGCATGTTCCAGCGCCCGCACCACCGTCGTGCCAATGGCCACGACGCGCCCATGCCGTGCATGAGTCGCTTCGATCAGCGCAGCCGTGGCGGGCGGAATGCGGTACGGCTCGTCGAGCGGCAAGCGGAGATCGAGCGCGGCGTCGCCGGTGGAGGAGAGCCCCGCGGCGTGCGTGAGCGTGGCGAACGGAATCCCCCTTGCATGCAGGGCGTCGACGGTTTGCCAGTCGAGCACGAAACCCGCCGATGGCGGTTCGAAGGCCACCGGCTGCGCGGCGATCGGTGTCCATACATCCCACAAGGCCAGTGCGTCCTTCAGATGCGCGTACTGTACCGGCTTGCCTTGCTCGGCGAGCGCGCGCCAGATATGTGTGGCGTCTCCATCGAATTGCAGCTCGACGAGGCGCGGATGATCGAGGCTGCGTACGATGGTTGCGCCCAGCATGCCAAACGTGAGCCGGTCACCTTGACAGAGCGCAGGCGGTGCGGCGCGAGCTTCGGTCGGCGTGTGAAAATCGCCGGCGCCGAATACGACGGCGGTAAAGCATTTCACGTCCGCTGGATCGAGCGACGCGCGTCCCGCCAGCCTGACCTCGACCGGCGCGCCGCTGCGTTGGTGGACGCCATGCAGACTGGCGGGCAACGTTGCGGCGTCGTTTGCGATCACGCAATCGCCCGCGCGCAGCAACTCGACGAACGCGGTGCGCGGACGATGCTCGATGTGCCCGCGCGGATCGACGACGAGGAGCCGTGCATCCCGAGGCCGTTGAATGGGCAGAGTGGCGGCGCGCATCGTCATGCTTGCACTCCTTCGATCGCAGTGGGGTGGCGCAACGCTTGCAAGGCAGCCGCAATCGCATCGGCGAATTCGCGGGCTGCATCGGCGGGGCGCTTCAGGGTGGCAGGGTCATCGCCGGGCGCAGCGAGTGCATGAAGCGGCGTGTCCATATCGCCTGGGTCGAGCGACAGCACGCGCACGCGCTGCACGCCCAGTTCCTTGTCCCAGATGCGGCTGAGTTGTCGCAGCGCGGCCTTGCTCGCGCCGTAGGCGCCCCACGTGGGATACGGCTCGACGGCCGCATCGCTCGACACGTTCAGCACGACGGAGCCGCCATGCTCGCGAGCGGCAGCCGTGAGCGCGCCGAGCAAGGCGCGGGTAAGCCGGAACGGTCCGAGCAGATTCGTTGCGAGCGCCGTTTCGAAGTCTTCGCACTCGGTGTCGGCGAGCAGGGCGAGCGGCACGGGTCCGAGCGCCGACGCATTGTTCACCAGCACGTCGACACCGCCGAGCAGGGCGCTGATCTGCATCGCCAGCGGATAAATGTCCTCCTTGCTGGCGATATCGCCGACGATGCCGGCCACTTTCGAACGCGTGGCGGCCACCTCGGCCACGCGTCGCTGGTGGCGCCCAACGAACGCGACGGCCGCCCCGCGCGCCAGCAACTCGTCCATCAGCGCGAGGCCCAGTCCCGAGGTGCCGCCGGTGAGCGCGACACGGATGCCATGCAGGTTTCGGTTGGTTTGGATCATGCGGGTTCTCCGGTTCAGGGCGAAACGATCGCGTTACCCGCGCCGTCTCGATGGCCCGATAATAGGAATCCCACGCCGCACGCACGAGTGCGATGTCCAACTCCTTGTCAGAAAGTCGATACGATGGACGAGACTGCATATGAACCTGCGCGCGAGACCGCTCATGACGCCGCTTATGATGCGGCTCACGCGGCCCAGCATCTGGCGCGCAATCTGGTGGCGTTGCGCCATGCGCGCGCGCTGACGCAGGAGGGGTTGGCGAAGGCGTCGGGCGTGCCGCGATCGACGGTGGCCAATCTGGAGTCGGGCGAGGGCAATCCTTCGCTGGCGGTGCTGATGAAGGTGGCGGGCGCGCTCGGCGCACCGCTCGATGAGTTGCTCGCGTCGCCGCGCGCCAAGGTGCGCAAATGGTCAGTCGACGATATCTCGGCGCAGAACCGCGGCAATGGTTTGACGATCCGGCCACTGGTCCCGGAGCCGATGCCGGACGGCATCCTTGAGACCATGTCGTTCGCGCCCGGCGCCTATATGCGCGGCACGCCGCATTTGCCCGGCACGCGCGAGTATTTCACCTGCATGGAAGGGCGGGTCGCGATCTTCGTCGCGGGCGAACGGCACGGGCTCGAGACAGGCGACGTGCTGGCCTTTCCCGGCCACGTGCCGCATTCGTATCGCAACGAAGACACGCAGCGCGAGGCGCTGGGCGTGTCGATCGTGGTGCTGGCGAAGGCCGGGGTATAGCGCGGTGTGTGATAACTGCAGACGGCAAGGCGCACCCGTGCCGCCGAGGCCGCCTTCGACCCGCAGCAAAGCTAAGCCGCAGTAAAAGATCGTCGCGCGTGTCGCGGCTCAGGCGCCGCGACTGCAATCCGGGTTAGGGCTAATGTTTACGCCGTGTCCAGTTGAGCATGTGATGCTCGGACATCCAGTGGTGCATCATCCCTTCACCGTTGTGTTCGCGACGGTAGGTCCGCGATTCGAAAATCGACAGCCCTAGCAGCACGAGCAGGCCCACGCCGAGCCCGATGAAACCCGCGACCGATTCAGCATCCATGGCAGCCTCCTTTTACGATTGCAGCCATGCGTACATAGTAGTTCAGACAGCGCAAAAGCGGGATAGGGGCGCGCCGCACGCCGATGCATTGCGTGCCCTGCCGCTGTCCGGAACGCTTTGCGGGTAGACTCGCGGCGCGCCTGCGTTGTTATGTTCCCTTTGGAGCGCCCCAAAACCTGTCGCTTCGCGCGAGGCCCCCGCGAGGGGGACATGAAAGCTTGGGGCGGCCCGGCGTTTTCTTTAGAGAGTCTATGAATCGCGCCCTTTTGATTGCATGTCTTGCGGCGGCCCTGGCGGGCTGCTCGAACGATCCCGCTGCCAGCCACCATGGCTCGCCGCCCAAAGACCCGCCTGACTATCACGGTGTACCCACCGATACCCGGCCGCCGTCGATGCTCGACGACCCGGCTGCTCCGCAGACTGCGCCGCAGACCGCACCACAATAAAGCGCAGGCAACGGTAGCCCAGGTCCAGGTCGCTGCGCAGCCGGAAAGTTGGCAAGTTAAAAAATTGGCAAGGCGAAACGCCGACGCGGGCACGCCGGCGCTTCTGACCCGCGCAGACTGTTCGCGCGGAGAGCGCGGGCTGATCTCATTCTAGGGGGCGCGGCCTGCGCGATATGTATGCGCTTGTTTCAAGCGGTAACCGGAATGCGAGGCGCGGGGCCGTTCTGAGGGTTACCCGGCTCGGGTCGCTCAACCGCGTTCCTGCACGCAGACCCAGGGAGAGACGACCACTGCCCAGAGGTCCGGATCGCGTTCGGCGAAATCGGCAGCGGTTTCCGCCTGTACGCGTTCGAGCAGGCCCGCCGAGAGCCATTGGCTGACTTGCGCCGTGTCGTCGTTGGCGATGGCCTCGGCCACGCTGACCAGATCGAGATCGCGTGCGACGCGCAGCAGGATTCCGCGGGCAAAGAATCGTTCGAGTTCCGGCCAGCCGATTTTCGCGGTTTCCGATAGCAGCGAGAGGTAGAGCGGACTGTGGGAGGGTTCGGTCGAGGTCATCGGGGTAGGCGGGGTATCAGACGGAGACGGGCGGCCGCTACTATAAACCATCGGCGATCGCCCGCCACGGCGGCGGCGCGTTCCGGTACGCTTGTCATTTTGCGCCTGGTTTGTCCATCATGGTCTTTGGGGCCGGCGTATGCCGGAGCGAAACAGGAATAGCTTTGTCATGTCACACGATTCCAACACACCGGCCGTCGGTGTTCACGCCGTTGCCGACGCCACGCTCGCGCGGGAAGATGTGCAGCAGCTGATCAACGCAAGCGGGCAGCCGCTGCGTTTCGAAGACTGCGATTTCGAGGGCGCGGACCTCTCGCGGCTCGATCTGCGCGGGGCCGAATTTCATCGCTGCACGATCGTCGAGACTTCGTTTTTCGGCGCCGCGTTGACGCAAACCCGCTGGCAGCGCTGCCGCGGGCGGCAGGCGGATTTTGCATCGGCCGATCTGGTCGATGCGGCGTTTCAGTCCTGCGATCTCAACAACACCAGCTGGCGCCGCGCAAAGCTGGCCTCGGCCAGCTACCGCGGTTGCAAGCTGACTGGCGCGAACCTGGAGGATTGCGCGTCGTTGGGTTTGACGTTCGTCGAAACGCTGCTGGTCGGTGCGCACTTGCGTGGCCTGTCGTTTCGCAAGGCCACGTTGCAGGAACTCGATTTCTCCGATGCCGATCTCGCCGGCGCCGATTTCCGCGAAGCGGTATTCGAAGGCGGCAGTCTCAAGGATGCGAACCTGAAGGGTGCGCGCTTCGAGGGCGCGGACTTGCGTCTTGCGGATCTGAGCGGCGTGCGGCTTGTCGATGCGGGACTCTTTCGCGGCGCGACGATTTCGCATCAGCAGGCTGCCGTGCTGGTCACGGAATTGGGCTTGCGCGTGCTGTGACGCGGTTGGATCGATCAAGCGGATGACGCCGGGCGCAACCTCCGTCCTTCGCGCTGGCGCGCAACGTTGGGGCGAGCCGAGCGCCGTTGTGCGGAATGAATCAGTGAGCTGTTTATTTCTGTGGATTTAACAGTTAATATGATCCGCGGTACGCGAATTAATCAGAATCAGCTGATGAAATGACTATTCACACGAAACAGGTTGATGATCCAGACCATTGAAAGGTGCGTTTGCGCACCTAAATCTGCAATTGATTATAATCAGAAGAGACTTGGTTCGGAGTTTGACAGTTTGACCGGCCAGTACGCCTGGCGTAAATGAAGACGATGGCGTAAAACCGAGGCCCAGCATGGACTTGAGCCGATCTGTCCATTCTGTTTGCGGTCCGTTTGAGACCGCAGTGTCGAGTCATATCGCTCGTTTAATTTTACTTTTCGTATTGATTTTTCTTCACATAATGCGTATTCCGTGCGCCGCGTCACATTTTTTATAAAATTAATTGATTGCATGGGTAAGGGTGCGTTGATAGATTCTGTTTTGGCGCATGGTGAACCGGTCCTTTACCGATATGCGCCGAACCCCCGTTAGCCCGGCTTTCGAGCCGGGCTTTTTTTCAGGCGGTTCCGGGGTTATCCAAATTGATTCATGCTGGCAGCGAGGTTTCGCGCGATTGAAGCGGCGCGCGACGCGAGCGCGGCTACTGCTTGCAGCGAATCACCATCGACCGGTTCTTGACGTTTGCGCCAAAGATCCCACCAATCGAACCGCCGGAGGTCGCGCCGTTGTCGACGTCCTTCGAGATCACGTCGTAGCCGTACGCACCGCATACTTCGCCGGCACGCTTGTAGCATTCGGCCCAGCTCTCGCTGGCGTCGCTGCCGCTGCAATTGATCGCAAAGCCGGTATCGCCGCTCGGCAGATAGGTCATGTTTGTCGAACTGGCGCAGCCGCCGAGGCTCGCGAGCGTCAGGACGGCGCAACTGGCCGCAACCGCGACGGCCGTTGGAGTCCATCCAGTTTTCATCGGAGGTTCCTCACAGAGTGCGGGTGTCCAGAGCCGAGGATACCCGCGGCCTGTCCCAGATGGAGCACCGGACGGGACTCGAGGTTCCCGCGCCGGTTCCTGCAACCCGCAATCAGCGTGCCGGCAAGGCGCGCGACGGGTCGATCGAGCGGCCCTGATAACGCAGTTCGAAGTGAAGCATCACACGATCGGTGTCGGTGTCGCCCATTTCGGCGATTTTTTCGCCTTGCGTGACGGTCTGGCCTTCCTTCACGAGCAGCACCCGGTTGTGGGCATAGGCGGTCAGATAATCGGCATTGTGCTTGAGGATCAGCAGGTTGCCGTAGCCGCGCAGACCGTTGCCGGCATACACGACGGTGCCGGCGGCCGCAGCGAGGACCGGCGTGCCCGCGCTGCCGGCAATGTCGATGCCTTTCGAGTTCGAGCCGTCGAAGCGCCGTATGACCGTGCCGTTGCTGGGCCAGACCAGCGAGATCGACGAGGCCGGTGCGGGCGCGGGTGAGGCATCGGCTGGCGCACCGGACGGCGGCGTCGACGCGGAACCCGTGCTGCCACGATTTCCGCCACGCGAGCCGCCACCTGCCGTCGAAGCCGTGACGGGCGCCGAACTGCCGGGCGGCGCGACGCGCAGCACCTGGCCGACCTCGATGCTGCCCGGATTCGACAGATTGTTCCAGCGCACGATGCTCTGGACCGACTGCCGGTTGCTACGGGCGATCTTCGATATCGTATCGCCCCGTTCGACGCGATAGAACCCCGGACCCACTGGCGCAGACCCGCAAGCGGCGAGCACTGCAAGTAACGACACGCAAGTGAGTCGCTTAATTCTTCTTGTTCCCAACATTGGACCTCGCAAAGCGCTGCCGCGCGCCGATCCCGATCACGCGACAGATGGCAAAAACGTCCGATTCTAACGGTTTTGCACCGCAGCACGTGAAATGAGGCGGCGCCGTGCAGCCGGCACGGCGTGTGAGCCGGAAATTAGGCGAAGGCGGCGCCGTTGGGCGCCGCGGACCGGCGCGCGGCAGATTAGTGACAGATGCCCGGCTGATGCGCCGCAAATACGCGACGAATTAGCGCAACGCGCCCACCGTGATGCGCAAGGCCGCGGTCTCGGTCTGACCCGCGTCGAGCCAGCGCAGACCGAGCCCGTTGTGGATCGCGTCGGGCAGGCCGAGCCAGGGTTCGACGCAATAGAAATCCGATTCTGCGGCTTCTGTCCACGTCGTGACGGCGTACCAGGGCACCGAGCCCGGACGTCGCAGGTCGATTGTGATGGTACGGTTCAGGCCCGGTGCCACGATCCGTACCGGCTGGTCCGGCGTGCCATCGAGGCAATGAAAGCGGTCGAGGATGCGCGCTTCGTCGAGCGTATAGCGCGGCTCGCCCGGCTCAGCGGCGCTGATCGAGCCGTCGGCCTGCTGATAGCGGCGCTGGGTGCGCGGCAGTTCCAGCACGGTCGCGCTGCGCTGCATATGCGGCAGCGTGAAGTAGAAGTGATGGCCGGCGTAGTAGGGCAGCGGGGCGTCGCCGGTATTGAAGGTCGTCAGCTCGACGTCGAGCGTGTGGTCGTCGGCGAGCCGGTAGACCGCTTCGAAGCGGAACCCGAATGGATAGCCGGTGCGGGTGGCATCGCTATCGGTGAGGGTCATGCACAGGCCGGTGCTTTCAGACCCATCGGCAGAGCCAAGCGCCGGCTCGACGCTGGCCGCAAACGGCAGGTCGCGCGCGAAGCCGTGCATCGGCAGATCGCGCACGGTGCCTTGCGCGTCGCGCCACCGGCCGATCTGGCCGTCGACACGATGCCGGCCGAGAAACGGAAACAGCAGCGGATTGCCGCCGCGAATTTTCGCCGGCTGGCTCCAGTCGGCCGCATCGGGCCAGTGGATCACCGGCTGTCCGTCGATATGCCACGACAGTAGCCGGCCGCCGGCCTGCGGCGCGAAACGAAGCAGCGAGGCGCCTTGGGCGATCTCGAGAATGTCCTGGTGCTGGAATTGGGCCATGGTGGGCGGTCAGGTTGAGAGCGGTTGATTCTTGGCGCCGCGGCAAGTGCGGCGCGAGGCCGATTTTGCGCTGCTTTGCGCTACGGGGAAACCCTTCTGGGGAAATTGCGGGTTCGCGGAACCGGTAAGCTTGCCGATAATTCGTCGGACTGCCCGATCATTTCAACCGCCGGGCAACACCGACTCCGGAGGCGTTATGGATCTCGCAATGGCAATGGGTGTGGCCCTCTTCGGCATGTTTGCCGCCAGCACGGTTTACTTCTTCTACAAGCTCGAAGGCTAAGCCTTCGCGTCCGCCTACCCGGCACGCGCCGCGCCTCGCGACGCTTACCGCTCCCGTTCGTTCCCTAGCACAGGTTCGCCGCGATGGTGGCCTGATTGTCTTGCAGCGGCGTAACAACCGTTTCGAGTTGTGACGCAACGCATCAAAATTTCCTCAAAGCCGGCTCAAACGCTTGGCGGTGACATACCGGCCAGGCATAATCGGTGCGCTTCCAGGCGCCGGGCGGCTAATGTCCCGCGCGCTGCTCCTTGATTCTTTACCTTTTAGGAGGACCGCCGCGTGAGCTTGTCGTTTCTGATTTTTCTAAGCGTGCTGCAGGGCGTCACCGAACTGTTCCCCGTCAGCAGCCTGGGTCACACCCTGCTCGTTCCGGCGCTGTTCGGCATGCATATCGATGCGCATGCGCCGCAACTGCTTCCCTTCCTCGTCGCGCTGCATCTGGGCACGGCCCTCGCGCTGCTGTGGTATTTCCGCAAGCGCTGGATCGCGTTGATCAGCGGTTTCTTCGCCTCGCTCGGCGGGCGCGGTAACGATGACGGCCATATCATGTGGGCGTTGATCATCGGCACGATTCCGGCAGGCCTCGTCGGCCTCGTGCTCGAAAAGCGCCTCGAGCGGCTGTTCCACGATCTGCGCATCGTCGCGATTGCGCTGATCGTCAATGGCGTGCTGTTGTGGCTCGGCGACCGTCTGCAACGCTCGCGCGCGCACAAGGCCCCGGAGAAACTGACGTTTCGCCAGGCGTTTTTCGTCGGGCTCGCGCAGATCGGCGCGCTGATTCCGGGTTTCTCACGCAGCGGTTTGACGATGATCGCCGGCAATGCAGCCGGCCTGACGGCGGAAAAGGCCGCAGAGTTTTCTTTCCTGCTCGGCACGCCGATCATCTTTGCGGCAGGCGTGCTCGAACTGCCGAAGCTGTTCCATGCGCCGGGACAGCTTGGCGATGCACTGCTCGGGGGTGTGCTGACCGCAATCGCCGCGTATCTGAGCGTGCGCTTCCTGATGCGTTATTTCGAAGGGCGTGGGCGCCTTGCGAGCTTTGGGGTGTACTGCGTGATCGCGGGCCTGGTGTGCCTCGGCTGGTTCATGCTGCATACGCAACCGGCTTGAGCCCGTTGCGGGGCCCACATGGGCCCCGGTGAGCCGCGCAGGATGTTCGGTTATAATCCGGGCCCTGCGCCGCTATTGGTCCGTCTGAGAGGGTTTGGGCGTATCTGGGCAGGTGGCGTGCCGATGCCTGCGTGCGCAAGCGAGTGCAAATGAGCGCACAAGGTGCTGGCGATTCGGCGGCACGGGCAGATTCATATCGCGCCGGGCGGGCGTCGCCCGGTCGGTTAAACTTTTAGTTTCGCCTCCCCATAGTTCAACGGATAGAACACGGGTCTTCTAAACCTGAAATCGAGGTTCGATTCCTCGTGGGGGGGCCACATCTCAGTGCAGCGTTGCGCGTTCGCTGCCGCGAAACCCCGTCAAGCTCAGGCTTTGCGGGGTTTTTTGTTACCCAGGGAAAGGCGCTGCGCCGTTGACTGCGAGGCGCGCTGCAACCGCCCGGCTCTCCGGGGGCGAAGCACAGTCAGCCCATTGCGCTGCTCACCCTTTCCGGGCGGCATCGCACTGTTCCTCCCAGCTTTCCGTCAGTGCCGGATATCTGGAGCGTGGCCAGCGCCGCCAGGCGCACCGGCGCCGAAATTGTCCGTGCCAAACGTGGTTCCGCCGCCGGCGGTGAAGGAGGAGGGCGCGTTGTCGAGCAAACCGGATAAGGGGTGCTCAACGTGCAAGCTCCCTCGGGCAGCCGCGGGGTGTGCCGGTGAATCCTCGCGAATCAGCAGCGGCTTGCTGCCATACACATAGCCCTGATCCAGTTGCAGCATGACGCCGACACCCGGATTACACCCGGTACTGACGGCGAGGCTCTCGTACGAGAAAGCCCCCGCCGTGCCGATCGCTGTCCCGACCGCCCCTCCCACGTGTAGCGCATCGCACTGCGATGACGCCAGCACGATGGCGTCGCGCGGGATCTCGACCTCGATCAACTGGGTCCCGCCCACCAGCACGATCAACAGCTTGCCTGCTTCGAGGACACCGTTCTGAACCGTACCGGTCTTGACGAAGTCGATCTGGACTCCGAAGCCTGTCAGATGATTCGCGTGAAGCGGCAGTTCTACCTTGTAGGGTGCGGGACGCGGGCCGTCGTCGATTCCGGCAAAGCTTCCTCCGCTCACTGTCACCCGCATGCCGACGCCGGCGAGGCTGGTGCCATAGACGTTGCTGAAATCGGCCACAGGCACCGGCACCACCGTCCCGGCTAGCCGCACTTCGCGGGCGTTGGAAGTGCCGGTACAGGCGAACGGGATGTCCTGCACCGCCGCGACACGAACGGATCCCAAGGTCGCCCCTACGGGGATGTCTTTCGATGCGGAGATCGTCGTTGCCGGTAAGGCAAGCACGTGCGGCACTTGTCCGTCGCTGGAGACGCACGCAGCGTGGGCAGCGGGGATGCCGCCCACGCACGCTGCCGCGAGGATTGCCAGACATCGGAAGAACTTCAGGCCGTGCCGGATGTGGATTCGCTTCACTTTCACCTGACCACCGCACAATTTTCGAGCTAAAGCGATTGTACGGATCCCACACAGTGTCAGCGAAGCTTGCTTCTTACCGAATCTAACCTCGCGGCTCGGCGCGCGGGGAGGTTGCTTCAGCACCGTAACCTTACCGGGCCTTCCCCAGGCTCAAGCTCGCAGCGCCGTCGACGTTATCTACGGTGTAACCCAACACATGGAGGATCACATGTCTTCTGCAACCCTTGATCTGATTGCACAGAAGGTGCGTATCAACCCGATCGTGATTGTCATCGGAAGCGGCGAGACGGCGCGATCCTTGCGGTACCGGGGCAAGCACACGCTCCATGCCGTTTTGGGTTTTCTCGGCAGCCAGCGCGAATCTCGCGCCCTCGTGTATAGCCATCGTACGAACGGCAAGATGCTGTGGATCGACGTCCAGACCGGCGCGTTTTGTGACCTGCATTAACCGCAGACGCGGGCCGGCCCGTCTGGCTTGCAACGTCGTAGGACGGGCATAGCGCTTTCCGAACCGCTTTCTGAAAGATTGGGAGTGCGAATGTCTAGCGCGCGGGCCGCGCTAACGTGACCCAGCGCTGAACGGAGGGTCTCTGCCACTGATGGCTGGCGTACTCGGCCAGCCTGGATGGCACCGGATCGCCGTTCAGCACGAGCCGATTGAGCATCAACGCGAGGTCCGTGTCTGCGATGCACCACTCGCCGAAGAGATTGGGCGAGCCGGTCGCGAGCAGTGCTTCGGCCGCCGCGAACAGTTTGCCGGCAGCCGCGTGCGCCGCGCCGGAAAGCGGTGTCGGGCAAGGCCCGTAAAACAGCACTTCGGTCGAGCGCTCTTGCCTGATCGGCATGAGATCGCTGCGAAGCCACGCCTGCACCTGACGGGCCCGTGCGCGTTGATGTGGATCGGCAGGATACAACGGCGTAGCGGGGAATACCTCGTCAAGGTATTCGGTAATGGCCGACGATTCCGATAGCGCAAAGTCGTCGTGAACCAGCATGGGCACACGCTGCGTCAGTGACGGCGCGGCAAAGTCCCGGGCGTGATTCGCCAGCAGAGCCAGGTCGACGGTCGACAGCTCGAACGGCAAGCCTTTTTCGTGAAGCGACACGAAGACCGACATCGCATAGGGGCTCGTGAATTGCGCGTCGGCGTAGAGTCGAAGATTGGCTGATGACACAGTGCTTTCCTGTAGTGACAAAGAGTGGGTTCCTGCTTGCGGCACGCCTGCCTTAAACCCGCTGCTCGCGAACCAGATCGCGATGGGTCAGGTAGAGGCGCAAGTCGAACTCGGTCTGATGATAGCCGGGCTGCATAAACTCACAGAGTCGGTAAAACGCCTTGTTATGGTCACTTTCTTTCAGATGCGCGAGTTCATGCACGACGATCATTTGCAAGAACTCCGGCGCGCCGTCCTTGAACAGCGACGCGATGCGAATCTCTTTCTTTGCCTTGAGCTTGCCGCCTTGCACCCGTGAGATCGTCGTATGCAGGCCCAAGGCGTGCCGCAGCACGTCCAGCTTGCTGTCGTAGATGACCTTGTCGATGGCGGGTCCGCTGCGCAGGAATTCACGCTTGAGGTCCGCGCAGTACTCGTAGAGCGCGCGGTCGGTCTGCACCGTATGCCTGTGCGGATACTTCTCGGCGAGGTACGCGCCCAACTGCTGTTCGGCGATAAGCCGGCGAACCTTGTCCTGTAGCGCTGCGGGATAGGCGCTGAGATATTTCAGATGCTGCATGGCGGTATCGCAGGGTCGGTGGGAGCTTGGCGTATTGTACCGGTGGCCCTCGCTGGCCCTTTCCTTGCAGGCCTCCCGCGGCGATCACCCTGGCAGGCCAACGAGCAGGGCTTACGCGGCGCCCCGCGCCTGCTCGTGACGCACCATTGCCAGTGTCGCCTCCCGGCATTCTTCAACCAGTTCGCGGAACGTCGTCGCGTTGCGGGTGCTGCCGGCCACGCCGATCTCCGACGAGCTTTCCGATTGGCCGCCCAGGCCGACGATCACTGTCGCGGGAATGGGCTGATTGCGGATGCGTCGCAGCAGGTTGCGCAGATAAGGCGGCGACTCGGCGGCATCGAGCGAAACGACGCAGACAATTGCCGTACGATCCGCGTCCGGCGCATCGCCGCGCGTGTTGCGGAACTGTTCGTAGGTCGTCGCAATCGTCGTGATTTTCTGCCGGGCGAGCAATTGCACTGCAATCGCCGCGGCGACTTCGTCGAACGCGCCGCGTCCGGAGATGCACAGCACGACCGCTTCGCCCGCGGCGTGCGCGGCATGCGTTGCCGCCTCCAGGCTAGCGGAGGGGCCGCCGTAGTGCGGCTCGGTGCGCCCGGCAGGCTGTCCCGTGTCGCCCGCCTCGGGGTGGGCGAGCCGGTCGGGGACGCCTTCCACGGTTTCGAGGTTCTCGATGATATCCACCACCGCCTCGTTGAAGCGCGCAAGTTGTTCCGAAGTCAGCACGCCGCGCAGCGCATCGTTGCGTGCGAGCCGCAGCCCTTCGAGCGCGACCTGGTCGTAATAGTCGATCAGCGACATCTCGCCGAGCAGCCGGTCTGCCTGCACGATGGCCTCATGAGGATCGTCGGCCAGCAGGCGCTGATAGAACGTCTGTGCCGGCGTCAGCGCGGGCTGGTCGCCGAGCAGAACGGTCAGAAAATTGAGGCGGTCGGCATAGCGGCCGAGCGTGACGAGGCACAGCGTGAGCGGTGTCGACAGCACGAGACCGACCGGACCCCACAGCCAGCTCCAGAAAATGGCGGCGACCACCACCGCGAGCGGCGAAAGACCGGAGCGGTGGCCGTACAGCAGCGGCTCGACGACCTGGCCCGCCACCAGGTCGACGACCAGGAACAGCACGAGCGTCCACACGGCCATCGTCCATTGCGGCTGAATGGCGGCGGCGAGGCACACGGCCAGCAACGCCGCAATCCAGATGCCGATATACGGGACGAAGCGCAGCAGCGCGGCGACCACGCCGAACAACAGCGCGCCGGGTACGCCGATGCCAGCGAGGCCGATGGCGAGCACCGCGCCCACGCTGAGGTTGAGGCCCAGTTGCGCCACGAAATAGCGGCTCAGACGGCTCGCGGCATCGTTGATCGCAGTGGTGGTGCGATGCAGGTCGCGCGAGCCGAACAGGCTGATCAGGCGGTCGCGCAGATCCTCGCGCTGCAGCAGGATGAAAATCGTCACGACCAGCACGATAAAGGTCGTCTCGAGCGGGGCGATGGCCGGCGAAAAGGCCCGTTGCGCCAGTTGCATCGGCGTGAGAGCAGGTTCGTGCACCTCGACCGGCATCGGCGCCTGGGGTGCATTCTTGCTGGCCTTGCCGAAACTGCGCGGCGCGGCCGGGCGCGACGGTGCGACCCGTTGCAGGGTGATCGCCGCCTTACCCAGCAGCACATCGGCGCGGCCTACGGTTTTCTCCTGCACCGTCTCGATCTTGCGCTCGATCGCCACCTGGTATTGCGGCAAGTCGGCGGCCAACTGGACGATTTGCGCGCCGATCAGCGCCCCCGCGCCCAGCACGATGGCCAGAGCGAAGAACACCGCAATGAAAATCGACGGCAGCTGCCCCATATGCAAACGCCGCAGCGCCGCCACCAGCGGGGCGAGCAGGAAGCTGAGCAGCACCGAAAGCGTGATCGGAATCAGGACCGCGCTGCCGAAATACAATCCGCAGACCACGACCACGCCGGTGATGACCGACGCGAGGCCATGCAGGCTGGGCGTGCCCGGCGGATACACGCGGTTGGGCCGTCCGTGGGGCGGCAACGAAAGTTTCATGCTGATAACATTCCGGTTGGCGGGGCGCGTAACCGCCCCCTCAGGGCCTTGAGGATACAACTGCGGAGCATAGCAATCCATACACTTGGCGCGCAGCTTCCCGCGAGCCGGGCGGCCGGGCCAGGTCTGCAGGGCCGACGGACCTGCGGCGTAGGGGTATTCGCGACGTCGCGCTGGAGCGGCATCGCCGGCGCCAGCGCGGCGCTGGACGCGATTCTGGCGGCGTGGATCGGCCCAGGTATCGCAGAAGCCTTGCCGAATCTGGCCGGAGCCAATGGGCCGGCGATCACGCGACGCGTGGCGAACTTACGGCGTACCGTTGCGGCAGTGGGTCAGGCAGCCAGGCCGCTGCGTGAGCCGCTCGAAATAATCCGACACCGCGGGAAAATGCGGATGGGCGAGTGGGGTGCTGAACCAGCGGTTGACCGACAGACCGATGGGGATATCCGCCAGCGAAAAGTCTTGCCCAGCCACGAATGCACCGGTCGATTCGAGCTGCTGGTTGAGGATGCCAATGTGCTTCGCCCAGTTCGCAGATGACGCCGCAATTGCTTCGGCATCCTGATGATAGGGCGACTTTCGGACCAGTGCCAGAAAGGCGTAGCTCCACGAGCGGTTCAATTCGGAGGCTTGCCAGTCGATCCACTGATCGATGCGCGCGCGTCTGCGGATCGGCCGGATAAAGACGTTCGCCGCCGTAGCGGGAGGCCAGGTAGCGAATGATTGAATTGGATTCCCAGAGGACGAAGCCGTCATCCTTGATGACGGGCACCATGGCATTGGGGTTCAGCGCCAGAAATTCGGCGGTGTCGGTCGATCTGAAGCCTGAGCCCCAATCTTCCTGTTCAAACGGCAGTTGCAACTCCGCGCAAGTCCAAAGGACTTTGCGGACGTTGATGGACGTGACCTTGCCAAGTATTTGCAGCATGCGCAGTCCGGGTAGTGGCGGGTTCGACCATTCTAGGGGACTGATTTGGGCGCTGACATAGACAGTTTGGCGCGGGTACAGCGGTTCACTCGGGGGGAGCCGCGCCGTTGCAGCGTAGCCTGAAGTGAAACGCGATGGGCGTCCCGTGCGCCGCCTGAGGGTGTGCGGCGGCGTGCGGCGTGGCTTAACCGTTGATCAGCAAATAGCAGCCGCCAATCAGCAGCACGAATGAGGCGAGCATGGGGGCGCTGCCCACGCGGGTCATCAGGCTGGGCCACTGCGGGCGTGGCAGGGCTTCGATGCGCACGATGCTGCGTACGGGCGCCGGATCGCGCCGGACGAAGAACGGCACCAGCGCGATGGAAAGCAGCGCCAGTACGACGGCGAAAAATTTCAGAGCGAACGAATAGTCCATGATGAGCGGCGGTGTAGGGCGCGGTGAGGTTCCGCGCTGAGCAGCTAATCTTGGGAAGTCACCGCCTTGTCGGCCATGAGACGAGTCCGAAAATACACGCAAAGCGGTAAGGCGTGGCTCGACTCCGTTCGGCTCCGCGCGAACTGGGCGCCCGCATACCGTTTCGTCTCGCCGCCTGTCGGTGCGAGCCTGCGCGTCAAGCTGACGCGCAGGCAGACTGGCTCGCGAGCGTCATGCTATCCTTTTCAGGTCCAGATCACGAGCCGCCTCGTGACCGCCCGAACGATCTCGCGAGGAGAACACCCAATGTCGATGCGAATCCGTGCCCTGTTTCACGTGACCGTGGGCGCACTGTTGCTGGCTGGCGCGCTCGGCGCCCATGCAGCGAACCTTGGCTTCCTCAACGACACGCCGGTCGCCTACATGAAGCCTCGCGACATCGACTCGGTGAAGGCGGCCGTGATCAGCGCGCTCAATGAGAAGCAGGATGGCGAGGCCGCCAACTGGGACAACGAAGGCACCGGCACTAGCACGCGCATCGATGCGACGATCACGGTGCAAAGCACAGCGAAGGACGGTGAGCGCACCTGTCGCGACACGATGGTCGTGCTGGATGCACAGGGGCAATCGATGACGCTGCGCCCGCAATTCTGCCGGGAAGGCAGCAGCGCATGGCAACTGCAAAAGAAGCATTGAACCGACGGGACGGGAGCGTTTGCGTGGGACCGTGCGTAAGACCGTTTTACTCATCCCTGGCGCCGCGCCTGCGCGGCGCCGTGAGCCGGTGAGCCCGCGCGTCGTCTCCTGCGGCGTCGTGCTGCTCGATCCGCAGGGGCGCGTACTGCTCGCGCATGCCACCGAGACATCTCATTGGGATATTCCCAAAGGGCACGGCGAGGAGGGGGAGGCGCCGCATGTCACGGCGCTGCGCGAAATGGTCGAGGAGACCGGCATCGTGATCGGTGCCGAGCGCCTGAAGGATCTCGGTCTGTTCGTGTACCGGCGCGACAAGGACCTGCATCTGTTCGCCGCGCGTGCCCGGGACGACGAACTCGATCTGTCACACTGCGTGTGCACGTCGTGGTTCCCGCGCCGCTCGGACGGCACGCTGATTCCCGAAATGGACGCCTACCGTTGGACCACGCCGGACGAAGTCGAACGCTATGCGAGCGGCAGCCTGACGCGCCTGTTTCAGACGACGTTGTCGCTGACCGAATTGCATCGCACGTTGTGATGCCAGGCGCGGTGCTCAGCCGCGCTGCCGCGATTCAATCGAGCGCGCGATCGTTCGGATGCGCGAACAAGGCGCGCATCGCTGCGGACAGCGGGAAATTGAGATTGATTCCGTGCGGCGGAATCGGCTGCGTGAACCACACGTTGTAGAGACGCTCTGCTTCGCCCGACGTCTGCATCCGTTCGATTACCCCGTTCACCACATCACGCATCGGCGCGTCGCCTTTGCGGAACATGCACGCGTAGACCTCATAGCCGAGCGGCGTACCGGTGACCTCGTAGTCGTCGGGATGGGGGGCGGTGGCCTTGAAACCGTACATGATCGGCTCGTCCATCACGAACGCCACGGCGCGGTCCTCCGTCAGCGCGGCAAACGCCTCCGGATGGTCCCGGACGCTGGTGATGCGCATGTTGAGATGTTTCTCGCTGTTCAACTGGCGCAGCAAGCGTTCATCGGAGGTGCCGGCAGTCGTCACAACGGCCTTGCCGGCCAGGTCCGGAAAATCGGTCACGCCGGAGTGCCGGCGTACGATCATCCGCACCGCGTACTGGAAGAAACTGTCGGAGAAGGCCGCCTGATTCTCGCGTTCATGCGTGTGCGTGGTGGAGCCGCATTCCAGGTCGATCTGGTCGTTCAGCAGCATCGGAATGCGATTGGACGAAGTCACGGTGACTTCGCGCACCTTCAGTTCGGGCAGGTCGAGTGTCTTCTTGATCTGATCGACGATCGCGAGTGCGATTGTTTGCGAATAGCCGACCGTGCCGTGGCCGTCAAAGTACGAGAACGGGAGCGATGCCTCGCGCACGCCGAGCACGACCACACCGTCGTCGTGAATCTTCTTGAGCGTGCCAGTGAGCTCCTGCGCGTGCACGGAGCACGGGAGCCATACCGCCGCGAACGCGACCAGTGCGGCAAGCGCTTTGTGCGAGCGTGACGGATGGCAGGCTGCAAAGATCATCGTTCCCCCCGGACCGGTGTGTGCGCCGGCCCTCTCTCGATGGATGTCCTGCAACGAACTTGCGACGAAGCGGCCGGATGTCCGGCCGCTTCGTGTGCCCGGAACATCCGGCTGAAACGCGATGCGACGCCAGCAGGCCGATCCAGCTTACGCCGGCTTGCCCCAACTGTCGCGCAGACTGACGATGCGGTTGAATACGGGCTTACCCGGTTTCGAATCGACGCAGTCAGCGACGAAATAGCCGTGCCGTTCGAACTGATAGCGCTGTTCCGGCAGGGCGTCGCGTGCGCCCGGCTCCAGGTAGGCATTCACCACACGTTTCGAATCCGGATTGAGCGCCTCGAGGAAGTCGCGGCCGCCTGCATCCGGTTGCGGCTCTTTGAACAGCCGGTCGTAAATGCGCACTTCGGCCGGGCATGCGCCTACGGCGCTAACCCAGTGGATGTTGCCCTTGACCTTGTAGCTGTTCGCGCCTTCGGTGCCCGATTTGCTGTCCGGGAAGTAATTGCAGTGCACGGCGATCACGTTGCCGTTTTCGTCCTTGTCCGCGCCCGTGCATTCGATCACGTAGCCATAGCGCAGACGCACCTTGTTACCGGGGAACAGACGGAAGTAGCCCTTGGGCGGCGCCTCGGTGAAGTCGTCGCGTTCGATCCACAGCTCGCGCGAAATCGGGAAGACGCGTGTGCCGTGTTCCGGATGATGCGGATGGACCGGCGCGTTGCACTCTTCGGTGACACCTTCAGGGAAGTTGTCGATGATCAGCTTGAGCGGGTCGAGCACCGCGGCCGTGCGCGGCGCCTTGTCGTCCAGATCGTCGCGCAGCGCGCCTTCGAACACGCTCATGTCGATCCACGAATCGACCTTTGTCACGCCGATGCGCTCGCAGAACAACTGGATGGCCTCCGGCGTGAAGCCGCGCCGGCGCACGCCGACGATGGTCGGCATGCGCGGATCGTCCCAGCCGTCCACGTGACCTTCGTTGACGAGTTGCAGCAGCTTGCGCTTGCTGGTGATTGCATACGTCAGGTTCAGACGCGAAAACTCGATTTGCTGCGGCAGCGGGCGCGTGAAGATGCCCGCGTCGGCCAGTTCGTTGAGGATCCAGTCGTACAGCGGCCGGTGGTCTTCGAATTCGAGCGTGCACAGCGAATGCGTGATGTTTTCCAGCGCGTCCGAAATGCAGTGCGTGTAGTCGTACATCGGATACACGCACCACGTGTCGCCGGTGCGGTAGTGATGGGCGAAGCGGATCCGGTAGATGACCGGGTCGCGCATGTTGAAGTTCGGCGATGCCATGTCGATCTTCGCACGCAGCACGTGCTCGCCTTCCTTGAACTCGCCGGCCTTCATGCGGCGGAACAGGTCGAGGTTCTCCTCGACCGGACGCTCGCGGAACGGCGACGGCGTGCCGACTTCGGTAGCCGAGCCGCGGGTGGCGCGCATCTCTTCGGCCGACTGGCTGTCCACGTACGCCTTGCCGCGCTGGATCAGGAGTTCGGCGTACTCGTACAGCTTGTCGTAGTAGTCGCTTGCGTAATAGAGCTGTTCCTTGCCGTCTTTTTCCCAGTCGAAACCGAGCCATTTCACCGCGTCGATGATCGATTCGACGTACTCGACGCTTTCCTTTTCCGGATTCGTATCGTCAAAACGCAGGTGGCAGATGCCGCCGTAGCTGCGCGCCACCCCGAAGTTCAGGCAGATGCTCTTGGCGTGGCCGATATGCAGATAGCCGTTCGGCTCGGGCGGGAAGCGCGTTTCCACGCGCTGGCCCCACTTTCCGGAGCGGTTGTCGTCGTCAATGATGTTGCGGATGAAATTGGATGCCGCGGGCGCGTCGTTGCGTTCGGTATTCATGCGTGAAGGAGAAAGTCGGTCGAGGGCGCGCAGTGCGCTCACTTATGTGTCAATTCTACCTGACGGCCACCCTTGCGCCAGCCCGAGTGCGGTTTCCAGCCAACGGTTGGGCCGGTCCGGCGGGTTATCGCGCGCTCTAACCCGGGGTAAGACGCGTTGTTGGCGACTGATTGGCGTCTGATCGGGCACGATGCGGTGCGACTGCCGAGGCGCCAGGCCTGCCGTCTGGCCGGAGATCCACACTCAGATGACCGATTGCGCGCGCAATGCCGCGATCCGCTCATTGTCGTACCCCAGCACGTCGCGCAGGATGCGGTCGGTATGCTCGCCGAGTGTGGGCGGGTGGGTCAACGCCTGGGGAGGTGTTCCGCTCATGTTGATCGGATTGCGCACCAGCTTGACCGTGCCGCCGGACGGATGCGGCAGATCGACCTGCATGCCGCGCGCCACCACCTGCTCGTTGTCGAACACTTCGGCCAGATCGTTGATGGGCCCGCAGGGCACCCCCGCCGCTTCGAGCGCCGCGATCCACGCCTGCTTGCCGCGCGTGCGGACCATCTCCGCGAGGATCGGCACCAGCGTATCGCGGTTGCGCACCCGGGCCGGATTGGTCGAG
>DASZIR010000096.1:0-5462 GCA_035948995.1 Paraburkholderia sp.
GCCGCCGCCGAAGCGCAGCGTGAACACATGCACCGACTCCGCGCGGCTCGAGGTTGTCTCCTTCGCAATCACGAGCTGCGCGTCGAGGTCGCGCAGATTGATGTACGCCGTTGCCACCGAAGCGACGAGCGTCAGGATCGTGGCCCGGCGGCCCTCCTCGCTCGCCAGCAGGCTCGCGCGCGCGGATTCGGTTTCGCGCCGCACCCTGCCGAACACATCGATTTCCCATGCCGCCGAGAGCGCCGGCTGGAACTGGTTATTGACCGGAGATACGCCCGCCGGTAGCGGCACAGGCCCAGCTTGCGACGAACGCTGGCGTTGCGCATCGAAGCTCGCGCTCAACTGAGGGAACAGCCCGGCACGCGTCGTAACGAACTGGCCAAGAAACTGGTCCACCCGCGCCGCTGCGATTTTCACGTCCTTGTTATTGGCGAGCGCCTCGGCAATCAGGTCATTGAGCACCGGATCTTGGAACTGCTCCCACCAGGCGGTGTTGGCGACCTCGGCGGTTTCGGTCGCGGTGAAGCGGTAGGTGGCCGGCGTCTCGACCGTCGGCCGCACGTAGTTGGGGCCGAGCAGACACCCCCCAAGGCCTAGCAGGACGGGCATCGACATCAGCACCAGTAACGGCCAGGACGCAGCGCGGCGCATGTCATTCGTCCTCGCGTTTTGCCAGCGGCGTGACTGCCGGGCCACCGGGTCCGCCGGCAGCGCCGTCACCGGGTGCGCTACCGGACGCGCCCGGCGTTTTCTTGCCGCCTGTGCGCTCCGACAACGTTTCGAGCACGTAGAAGAACATCGGGATGTAGAACACCGCGATCACGGTGGCGCAGAGCATGCCGCCGATCACGCCAGTGCCGATCGAATGGCGGCTGTTGGCGGAGGCGCCGAGCGCGATCGCGAGCGGCACGCAGCCGAGGATGAAGGCGAACGACGTCATGATGATCGGGCGCAGCCGTTCTGTCGCCGCCGTCACCGCGGAGTCATAGACCGACGCGCCCGCCTCGCGATTGAGCATCGCGAATTCGAAGATCAGGATCGCGTTCTTCGCCGCCAGCGCGACCAGCATCGTCAGGCCAATCTGGAAGTAGACGTCGTTTTCGAGGCCGCGCAGCAGGATCGCCAGCAACGCGCCGAACAGCGCGAACGGCACGGCCATCAGCACGCCGAACGGCAAGCTCCACTTCTCGTATTGCGCCGCGAGAATCAGGAACACCATGACGAGGCCAAACACGAACACCATCCCCGAGGCGCCGCCGGCCTGTCTTGCTTCGTAGGCCTCGCCGCTCCACCCGACGCCATAACCGTGGGGCAGCACCTGGGCCGCGACATCGTCAAGCGCGCTGATCACCTGCCCCGAGCTGTAGCCGGGGGCCGCATTGGCGGTGACCTTCACTGCCGGAAAATTGTTGAACCGCGTCACCAGATCGGGGCCGGTGACGAACCGCGACGTCACCACCGCCTTGAGCGGCACCATGCTGGCGGTTTTGCTGCGCACATAGATCTGATCGAGATCGGCCGGCGTGAGCCGGTACGACGGTTCGGCCTGCAGGATCACTTGCCACAGCCGGCTTGAGCGGTTGAACTGCGACACATATAGCGAGCCGAACATCGTCTGCATCGCGCTGTACACTTCCTCAATCGGCACACCCAGGGTCTCGGACTTGTCGCGGTCCACGTCGACCAGCAGTTGCTGGGACGACGCATTGAAGGTCGATGTCACGCGCGCCAGTTCGGGCCGCGCTTTCGCCTTGGCGACAAAATCGTCCACCACCTGGGCGAGTTGCGCGATGGTGGCGTCGCCCTTGGCCTGGATCCAGACTTCCGTGCCGCCCGTCGTGCCAAGACCTGGAATCGACGGCGGATTGACCGGCAGGATGATCCCCTCTTTGACCTTGCCGAGGTTTTCATACGCGTCGATCAGCACGGCGCGCGCATTCTGCGTCTTGATGTTGGCGAACTTGTAGCGCTCGTCGAAGCTCTTGAAGCCGATAAAGAACGCGCTGGCGTTGTTCTTGTTCTGGCTGTCGAGCAGGCTGTAGCCATCGACAATCGTCACGCTGCTCACCGCGGGCTGCTTCATGAAGTAGTCGGTGACATGCTGGGACACTTCCCCGGTCCGGTCGAGGCTGGCGGCATCCGGCATGATGACTGCGCCGAGCAGGTAACCCTGATCCTCGGGTGGCAGGAACGACGTGGGAATCGTCCTCATCATGACGACCGCCAGCGCGATTATTCCGCCAAACAGTAATAGCGCGACCACGAAACGCTTGATGACCAGTTGCACCACGTTCGAATAGGCGGTCGTCATCCTCGCAAACGCATTGTCGAACCACCTGAAGAAGCCGCGTTTCTCATGATGTCCCGGTTTCAGCAGCAACGCGACGAGCGCAGGCGACAGCGTGAGCGCGACCACTCCCGAGATAACCACCGAGATCGCAATCGTGATGGCGAACTGCTTGTACATCTGCCCGGTAATGCCGCCAAGAAACGCCACCGGCACGAACACCGCGCACAGGACGAGGGTAGTCGCCACGATCGGACCAGAAATCTCGTCCATCGCCCGCTTCGCTGCGTCCCTCGGACTCAGCTTGTGGACGTTCATGTTGCGCTCGACGTTTTCGATCACCACGATGGCGTCGTCCACCACGATGCCGATCGCCAGCACCATGCCGAACAGGGTCAGCATGTTGATCGAGAAGCCGAGGGCCAGCATCCCCATGAACGTGCCGACAATCGAAACCGGCACCGCCAGCACCGGAATCAGAGTGGCTCGCAGGCTCTGCAGGAACACGAACACGATGGCCACGACGAGCACGAGCGCTTCAAAAAAGGTCTTGACGACGTCGGCGATTGACGCGCGGGTGAAGTCGGTCGTGTCCATCGCGATGCTGTAGTCGATGCCTGCCGGGAACGACTCCTTCATCTCGGCGAGCGTCGCGCGCACCTGCTTCGATACGTCAAGGGCGTTGGCACCCGGTTGCTGGTACACCGCGATTACGGTAGCGGGCTTGCCCTGGAACTTGCTGCGGATCGAGTAATCCTTCTGGCCGAGTTCGGCGCGGCCAATGTCCTTGAGCCGCACGATCGCCGCGTCGCTGCTTGCGGCGCGAATAATGATGTTTTCGAACTCGGCAGGATCCGTCAGCCGGCCACTGGTAGTGACCGCAAACGACTGTTCGACCGGCGTGCCGGTCGGCGACTGGCCAATGCGCCCGACCGCGAACTGCTGGTTCTGGGCGGCGACAGCCTTCTGCACGTCCCCAGCGGTGATGCCCAGCTGTGCCATGCGATCGGGTTTCAGCCAGATGCGCATCGCGTAGTCGGGTGTGCCGAAAATGCTCGCTTGATTCGCACCCGGAATGCGTTTGAGTGCATCGAGCACATAGATGTTCGCGTAGTTGGCGATATAGGTGGCGTCGTAACGCTCACCCGGCGAATAGATGGCGATGATCATCATGAACGCCGACGACTTCTTCTGCACCTGGATGCCCTGTGACTGCACCGACGAAGGCAGTTGCGGCAGCGCAAGGTTCACCCGGTTCTGCACGTCGACCTGCGCGAGCTCGGGGTTGGTGCCAATCTGGAAGTAGGCATTGAGCGTATAGCTGCCAGTCGACGAACTCGACGAGTTCATGTAAATCATGTTGTCGGCGCCGTTGACCTGCTGCTCGATCGGCGCGGCCACATTGTTGGCGACGACATCCGCGCTCGCCCCCGGATAGCTGGCTGAAATCGTGATCTGCGGCGGCGTGATGTCGGGGTACTGTGCGATCGGCAGACTCAACATCGCCAGCGCGCCGCCGAGCGTGATCACGATCGAAATGACGGACGCGAAAATCGGCCGGTCAATGCAGAAGTGGGAGATGTTCATTTTGCGCGCCCGGTCACCTGGTCACAGTCTGGTCGGACTGCTGCGCTGCGAGGTGCTGTGGCTCGTCTTGCGGCACATTGGCGGCTGCAGGCGCGCTTGCTGCCGGCTTGGGCGCCCCGGTAATCTTGAGCGGTGTGTCCGCCACGACCCGGATGGCGCCGTCGACGACTACGCGCTCGCCGGATTTGAGACCTTCGGTGATGAACCAGTCGTCGCCGTGCCACTCTCCGGTTTCGACTACGCGTTCATGGGCCTTGGACTCGTTATCGACCACCCAGACAAAATGGCTTTTCGCGCCCTGCAACACCGCGCGCTGAGGGACGAGGATCGCATTCGGGCGGATAGCGCCCGAGACCCGCGCCCGCACGAATTGTCCCGGCCGCAGACTGCCCGTGGGGTTTTGAAACGATGCGCGTACGAGGAACGTGCCAGTCTGCGTGTTAAACGCCGGATTGGCGAAGTTGATGTGGCCGCGTGACGGATACAGCGTGCCGTCGGCCAGCACGATGCTGACCTCGAAATCGTCGTTGGCCGGGAAGATCAGCTGCTTTTTTTCGATCTGATCGCGATAGCCGAGCAGCTCGTTTTCGGAGATGCTGAAGTTGACCCACATCGGATCGAGCTGATAGACGTAGGTCAGCAGTCCCGATGCGGCCGCCGTCACATAGCTGCCGTCCTGCTGCCGGGCGAAACTCGACAAGCCCGTGAGGGGCGACTTGATCGTCGTATAGCTGAGATTGAGTTCCGCGGTCTGGACCTGGCCTCGCGCGGCAATGACCGCGGATTCCGCCTCTTTCTCATTCCCCGTCGCGTCGTCGAGATCCTTTTGGCTCAATGCGTTTTGCTTCGCAAGGGGGATCACGCGGGCAAGATTGGCTTTCGCCACATAGAGCCGCGCCTGCTGTTGCGCAAGCTGGCCTTTCGCGGTCTGGAGCATCGCCTCGAACGGCTTGGGGTCCATCATGAACAGCACCTGCCCGGTATGGACCATTTGTCCTTCCGTGTAGACCCGCCTGTCGAGAAAGCCGTCCACCCGCGCCCGGATCTCCACTTCGCGCGAGCTTTGCGTCTGCGCGGTGAATTCAAAATCTACCGGCGTATCGTGCGGTTCGACCTGCAGGACGGTGACTTCCACTGTGGGCGTGGGCGGCAATGCCGGCGACTTGTGACAGCCCGCGCATAGCGCGACGGTCGTACACGCAAGCACGAACCTTAGATCGGCAAGTGACCGATGTGTCAGTCGTTGCAGACAGGCATTCAGCGGCGAGCATTTCATGGCATCACCCGTCCTGGCTAATCAGGCGTGCAAGCGCCGAACAACATATAGGCGTCTTCACGATTGACGAGCGAGAGGGTCATCGTGCCATCCGCCTTGTCCAGCGCGATCGTCCACGCGAAACCGAGTTCCGTACCTTGCAGCAGAAGCTGACTTTCGCCCGCCTCCATCAAGCGGATTGGCGTCGTGCGCGCCGGCCCAACTACCGTCTTCTTCGAAAAGTCGATGCGCAGGAATTGCGGTGCGCCCAGGTCGGAGGGCAGGCCCCTCAGGCAGGCCTGTCCGGGGTCGCACGAGTGTGCGTCGATAGTG
>DASZIR010000097.1:0-2121 GCA_035948995.1 Paraburkholderia sp.
ACAAGCTCGACCACGACGCTGGCCATTCGCGCTCGTTGCCCCGCAAAAACGGGCAGACAGTGGCTTGCCGGATCTCGCAGCATCCGGTCGAACCTGGTGCTTGACAGCCGCCAGAGGGTATCGTCACGAGCGATCAGAAACCTTCGGCAAAAAAAACCCATGGTTCTGCCCCTTGCATTAACGGTGATGTGCACGACGCCCGGCGAGATCCCACAACGCGCCTCCCCAGCAGGAGATTCGCCCCTGGACCTTACGCCGCGCGCAGCACCAGGCTTCGTGTCGTCCCGGTGGATGCCCGGCTCCGCTGTGTCCTTCCTGCACGTGAAGCACGTCGCAGTCATCGCGCTCGTGGAGTCGAATTCAGTCGCTAGGCGATCTCGGTTGCGTGGAACCACGCCACGGGCCTGGCCGCGACCCACTGAGGACCACGCGCGCCCTTCTCGTCCAGAAGGTGTCCTGCGTTAATGGATGTACGGGTTCAAGACGTGCGCTGGCGCTCGCTGAACGGAATGCCACCTCTCGACTTGGAGTCTGGTGAAGACTCCACGATTTGCACGACAACCTGTTCGGCGGCGACCCCGAAGCTGTCGACCACCGCTTTGGTAATCCCCGTCATCAGCGCTTTCTTTTGGTCGGCTGAGCGCCCTGCTACTGCGTAAACAATGACTTCTGGCATAACGTTCTCCTACTGGTTGGCAAGGAATTGCAGCTGCAATCGTACCGGTAGTGCACGGCGTGTGCTCGGGCCTGCGCAATCGTTAGATTGGGTTGGGTGACTGCGTAGATGTGGCTGGTGCGGCCATCTCCGTGAACCACTTCAACCAGGTGTCGGGGGAGCAGTAACTTGAAGAAGCGGCGATTACCAGGTCGCTCAACTACAGACCAGAGCGAAGGCATCCCTCGCGACTTCGCCTATTGCGGCTCTGTCATTCGCTTTGCTGGGCTGAAGGCACCCGACGCAGGCGCACGCCGACGATGCGCCGCGCACAGACCACCGCGCCGCATACCACCACGACGTCGATCGCGAACCCCATATGGATCGCATGCACGACAGCCGCCTGATCGCCGGCGAGCGCGCCATTGCCGGCGCCTGCGACGACACGTGCCAAGCTGCGCGAGACGAGCGTGCCGATCGTGGCCGTCCCCAGCATACCGCCCACCATCCGCGTCGACTGGATAAGCGCGGTCGTGATGCCGAAACGTGCGCGCCCACTCAACTCCTGCGCAAAAACGTTGAGGTTGTTGAAGATGAAGCCGAGGCCGACGCCTGCCGCGCCCATCGACAACGCGCCCAGCGCATGCGGGCTTGTGCTGTCGAGCATCGACGTACCGACGCAACCCGCGCCGATCAAGGCGAAGCCGACCCTGACGATCGTCATCGGGGCGCGCAAACGCGTGACGATGCGCGTGTTCGCCAGGCTGCCAAGCGCCAGGCACACCGGCAGCGGCGTCACCGCGATGCCCGCCGCCCGAGGCGTCATGCCGAAGCCCGTTTGCAGCAGCAACGGCGTGAAGAACAGCAGCGAAAACATCGCGAAACCGGCGACGAACGAGAGCACGAAGAGCAGCACGAGATTGCGGTCGGCGAACAGGTCGATCGGCAGAATCGGCTGCACATGGCGCTTTTCCCACTTGTGCAGCAGGACGCAAGACCCGATCGCAATCGCGACAAGCGTCAGCGTCGACGACGCAAGCCCTTTGGTGGGCAGCCGCTCGATGCCCATCTGCAACGACGCGAGCATGACCGACAGCAACGCTGCGCCCATCCAATCGATCGTCGTGCGTTGCCTGCGGTCATGCTCGATATGAGGTAGATACCGGATCACGCAATAGAGGCCGGCCAGTCCGACCGGCAGGTTGATGAGGAACGTCGCGCGCCAGCCATAGACCGTGCTCAGGAATCCGCCAAGAAACGGCCCGGCTGCGGTGGCGATTCCGTAGGAACCCGCCATCACGACCTGCCAGCGTACACGGGCGTGCGGATCGGGAAACAGATCGGGGATCGAGGCGAATGCCGTGCCGACCATCATCCCGCCGCCAATCCCCTGCAGGGCGCGAGCGAATACCAGCATTGCCACGTTCGGCGCGAGTCCGCATAGCGCAGAGGCGACCGTGAACGTG
>DASZIR010000098.1:0-36269 GCA_035948995.1 Paraburkholderia sp.
CGTGTGCTGCAAGGTCCAGTCGGCAAAGAGGTCTACAAATGTGTGATGGTGTTCAGTCAGCAACTGGGCTGCGAAGTTGTAGAACTCAATGTTCAGCCGGACCATGTGCATCTTTTGGTGAGCATTCCGCCGAAGCTGTCGATATCCGGATTGATGGGCGTCCTGAAAGGACGTACCGCCATACGAATTTTTACGGCCTTTCCGTTTTTGAAGAAGAAACCCTATTGGGGCAATCATTTCTGGGCAAAGGGTTACTGCGTAGATTCGGTCGGCTTGAACAGCGAGATGATTCAAAAGTATGTTCGGTTCCAGGAGAAAGAAGAGATGCATCAAGAGCCGCTTCAGTTGGAACCGGGTAGAGGACCTTCTCAGAAGGGCCGATAGGTGTGCCCCCTGTGGGGGGCTTAACGCGAAACCACGTTCTACGAACGTGGTGATTCACTTCTTTCTGCGCCAGACTCGTTCGCGACAACGCGCATGCATGCACCAGATTGGGTATCCGGATGTGCGCGTCCGCGCTCCACAACTGACTTGTCTCTGTCATCGGCAATTCACGGAACGTCTTGATACTGCGCGCAGATTCAGAACAACGAATCGATTACTGTGCCTGACGAACAGGGCGGCACAGGGCGCACAGGAGCAAAAAAAGAGGCTTGGCGGTTCGAAGCCTCGTTTTTTTTCCCGCCTTTGCACTCGTGTGCATCGCTCGACGGATGCCTGGAGCTCCGCTTGAGCGAGTGCGAGGGGCGTCGCCCGGCTGATGCCCGGGCGATGCGCTCCGCAAAGCAGGGCCGCCTCGGCGGCGCTACGTAACCGGTGTGGGAATGCACCGATTTCTTAATGGTTGGAAGCACGAGAACAATGATGAAAAAATCACTTTTCGCACTGGTGGCACTGAACGCGTTTTGCGCAGCGGCCCACGCTCAGGGGAGCGTGACGCTGTATGGCATCGTCGATGCCGGCCTTGGCTACACGAGCAATGAGGCGGTCGTGAAGACCGCGGGCAAGGTGGGCACGCCTGCGGTGCTCACCGGCAGCTCGGCCTACACATTCACGAGCGGCACCTGGTCGGGCAGCCGCTGGGGCCTGAAGGGTAAGGAAGACCTTGGCGACGGCCTGTCGGCGATCTTCCAGCTCGAAAACGGCTTTAACATCGGCACGGGCCAGCTGGGCCAGAGCAGCCGTGAATTCGGCCGTCAGGCCTTCATGGGCCTCTCGAGCACGAAGTACGGCACGCTGACGATGGGCCGCCAGTACGACCCGATCGTCGACTTCGTCGGCTCGATCGGACCGACCAGCTTCCTGACCGGCATGGCCGCGCACCCGGGCGACCTCGACAATATCGACAACCAGTCGCGCGAGAACAACTCGCTCAAGTACACGAGCCCCTCGTTTGGTGGCCTGACGCTGGGCGCGCTGTACGGGTTCGGCAATCAGGCGGGCAGCGTGAAGAACCAGAGCACGTGGAGTCTGGGCGGCCAGTACACGCACGGCCCGTTCGCCATCGGCGCGGCGTACCTGAAGGCGAACAACACCTACGGCTCGACCGGCGGCACATGGACGAGCTCGTATGACGGCACGTTCTCGTCGACGATCAACCAGGGCTTTGCGACCGCGCAGAACCAGCAGATCATCGCGGCGTCGAGCACCTACCTGATCGGGGCGGTGACCCTGGGCGTGTCCTACAGCAACACGCAATACAAGGCCAGCAGCTTCTCGCTCTTCAAGGGCAAGGAGACCTTCAACTCAGCCGGCGCCACGGCATCCTGGCAGTTGAACTCCGCGCTGCGCATCGCAGCGGGCTACGACTACACGGCGGGCAGCTCGATCCAAGGCCAGTCGGCACCGAAGTACAACCAGTTCAACCTGTCGTCGTTCTACTTCCTCTCCAAGCGCACGGCGCTGTACGGTCTGGTCGGCTATCAGAAGGCTAGTGGCAAGACGCTCGACCAGTACGGCAACGTCGTGAACGCGACGGCGTCGATCGGCGATGTCGCCAACGGCATCTCGTCATCGACCAATACTCAGACGCTCGTGCGCATCGGCGTTCGCCACACGTTCTAAACGAGCTGTGATGACAGGCGCGACGCTGCGTCGCCGCGCCCTGCCATACCGTGCATATCGTCCGGCTGCCGCTTGCAACGAGCGCGCGCCGGACGCACCACAAGATTGGGAGAGACGCATGTTAAAAGCGAAATGGGTCCGGCAGATCGCTGCCGCAGCGAGCTTTGCGATGTTCGCCGGCCATGCCGCGCAGGCGGCCACGGAAATTCAGTTCTGGCATGCGATGGAAGCGTCGCTCGGCGAGCGCGTGAACACCATCGCCAATGACTTCAATGCATCGCAAAGCGAATACAAGATCGTACCGGTGTTCAAGGGCAACTATGACCAGACGCTCGCGGCCGGTATTGCGGCCTATCGCAGCGGCGACGCGCCGGCCATCCTGCAGGTCTATGAAGTCGGGACAGCGACGATGATCGGTGCGAAGAAGGCGATCGTGCCGGTGTGGAAGGTTTTTCAGGACTCCGGCGTGCCGCTCGACAGGAATGCGTTCGTGCCGGCGATTGCCAGCTACTACAGCGACGCGAAGAGCGGCCGCCTGATCTCGATGCCGTTCAACAGCTCGACGCCGATCCTGTTCTACAACAGGGACGCGTTCCGCAAAGCCGGGCTCGACCCGAACCGTGCGCCGCAAACCTGGGACGAACTCGCCGCCGACGCGGCGAAGCTCAAGGCGAGCGGCATGGCCTGCGGTTTCTCGACGGGCTGGCAGAGCTGGACCCAGCTCGAAAACTACAGTGCCTGGCACGGCGCGCCGTTCGCATCGAAGGACAACGGCTTTGACGGCACCGACGCCGTGCTCGAATTCAACCAGCCGCTGCAGGTGCATCACATCGAGTTTCTCGCCAACATGGAGAAGCAGGGGATCTTCACCTACGCCGGTCGCAAGGACGAAGCGAACTCGAAGTTCTATAGCGGCGATTGCGGTATCGCGATCAACTCCTCCGGCGCGCTCGCGACGATCCGCAAGACCGCGAAGTTCGAATTCGGCACCGGCATGATGCCGTACGACGCGTCGGTGAAGGGCGCACCGCAGAATGCAATTATCGGCGGTGCGAGCCTGTGGGTGCTGTCCGGCAAGAATCCCGCGGTCTACAAGGGCGTGGCGAAATTCCTGGCTTATCTGTCGAGCCCCGCAGTCGCCGCGAAATGGCACCAGGACACCGGCTACCTGCCGGTGACGAAGGCCGCCTACGAGCTCACGCGCCAGCAGGGCTATTACGCGAGTAACCCGGGCACCGAAACCGCGATCAAGCAGATGCTGAACAAGCCGCCGCTGCCTTATACGCAGGGATTGCGTCTTGGCAACATGCCGCAGATCCGCACGGTGATCGATGAAGAACTCGAACAGGTGTGGGCCGGCACGAAGACGCCGCAGCAAGGGCTCGACGCGAGCGTGGCACGCGGCAACGAATTGCTGCGCCGTTTCGAGCAGCAACAGAACTAGCCAGCTGAGTGAGCTAGCTAGCCTGGTGGGCTGATTTCACGAGCAGGGAATCTCCGTTTGGCGGCTGCGCAGCCGTGCGGCCGCCGCTTTTTACCTTTCACCACCGATTGTCTCCGATGCCAGCCAGCTCCACGGGTCGCTCCCGCATCAGCTCAAGCTTTACCGCGAGTCCGCTGCCGTATCTGCTGCTCGCGCCGCAACTGCTCGTGACGCTGGTCTTCTTTGTCTGGCCGGCAGGGGAGGCGCTCTGGCAATCGACGCAAGTGCAGGACGCGTTCGGCACCTCCAGCGAATTTGTCGGCCTGTGCAACTTCGCGCGGCTCTTTCACGATCCGCTTTACCTCGCGTCGTTCGGCACGACCGTCGTCTTCTCGGCGCTCGTCACGTTTCTGGGACTCTTCGCGGCGCTACTGCTTGCCGCGGCAGCCAATCATGTCACGCGTGGCGTGCGCGTTTATCAGACGCTGCTGATCTGGCCGTATGCGGTCGCGCCTGCGATTGCCGCCGTGCTATGGGGCTTCATGTTCAACCCGAGTATCGGTCTGGTCACCTACGGGCTGGCGAAGCTCGGAATCGTCTGGAATCACGCGTTGAATCCCGGACAGGCCATGACGCTGGTGGTGCTGGCTTCGGTGTGGAAGCAGGTGAGCTACAACTTCCTGTTCTTCTACGCGGGCCTGCAGGCGATTCCGCGCTCGCTGATCGAAGCGGCCGCCATCGATGGCGCCGGACCCGTACGGCGCTTCTTCAACATTGCGTGGCCGTTGCTCTCGCCGACCAGCTTCTTCCTGCTGGTGGTCAATCTGCTGTACGCGCTGTTCGACACGTTCCCCGTCATCGACGCCGCCACCGGCGGCGGCCCAGGGCAGTCCACGCGCACGCTGATCTACAAGATCTTCGACGAAGGATTCAAAGGGCTGGATATCGGCAGCTCGGGTGCGCAGTCGGTCGTGCTGATGCTGATCGTCGTCGCCTTGAGCGTGGTTCAGTTTCGTTTCATCGAGAAAAAGGTGCAGTACGCATGATCGAGAATCGCAAGTGGTTCAACGTGTTCTGCCATGCGCTGCTGGTCGCCGGCGTCGCCATCACCGTATTTCCGGTGTATATCGCGCTCTGCGCCGCAACGCTCAGCGCACGCGAGGTGCTGGCCGTGCCGATGCCGCTGATTCCCGGCACGCATCTGTTCGAGAACGTCGCCACGGTGCTGCAAGCGGGCACGGGCTACGCGGGCAATCCGTTCGGCCGCATGCTGCTGAACAGCCTTGTGATGGCGCTCGTCATTTCGCTCGGCAAGATTGCCGTGTCGATCCTGTCGGCGTATGCGGTGGTGTTTTTCCGCTTTCCGCTGCGCCAGACCGCCTTCTGGCTGATCTTCGCCACGCTGATGCTGCCTGTGGAAGTGCGCATCTTTCCGACGGTCGAAGTGGTCTCGTCGATGCATCTGACGAACACGTATGCCGGCCTGACGCTGCCGCTGATCGCGTCGGCGACCGCGACGTTCCTGTTCCGCCAGTTCTTCAAGACGCTGCCCAACGAATTGCTTGAAGCCGCGCGGATCGACGGCGCCGGTGCGATGCGTTTCTTCATCGACGTCGTGCTGCCGCTTTCCAGAACGAATATTGCGGCGCTGTTCGTCATCACTTTCATTTACGGATGGAACCAGTACCTGTGGCCGATCCTCACGACGAGCATCGCTTCGATGACGACCGCCGTGGTCGGCATCAAGAGCATGATCGCGAGCGGCGATACGGCGACCGAGTGGCAACTCGTGATGAGCGCAACGCTGCTCACGATGCTGCCGCCACTCGTCGTGATTCTTGCCATGCAGCGCTGGTTCGTCAAAGGCCTGGTCGACGCGGAGAAGTAACCCGCCGCAGCCAGACCAAACTCGAAGCGACATTCAAAGGAAACGAAGCGTGGCAACCCTTACATTCAACGCGGTGCACAAGGCGTACACCGGCCAGCAGCCGGTTTTGCGGGACATCGACCTGAGCGTCGCGGACGGCGAATTCGTCGTGCTGGTCGGCCCTTCCGGTTGTGGCAAGTCGACCCTCCTGCGCATGGTGGCGGGGCTCGAAAGCGTCACCTCGGGCCAGATTGCAATCGGTCCGCAGGTGGTGAATGAACTGGAGCCGAAAGAGCGCGATGTCGCCATGGTGTTTCAGAACTATGCGTTGTATCCGCACATGAGCGTCGAGCAGAACATTGCCTACGGCCTGAAGATTCGCGGCACACCGGCTGAGACCATCCGCCAGCGCGTCGCTGCCGCTGCCGCCATGCTCGAACTCGGACCGCTCCTCGCACGCCGGCCGCGCGAACTCTCGGGCGGGCAGCGGCAGCGGGTGGCGATGGGCCGCGCGATGGTGCGCGAACCGGCGCTCTTTCTGTTCGACGAACCGCTGTCGAATCTCGACGCGAAGCTGCGCGGCCAGATGCGCGTGGAGATCCGCAAGCTGCACGCTCGTCTCGGCACAACCAGCCTTTACGTCACGCACGATCAGGTCGAGGCGATGACGCTGGCGCAACGGGTCGTGGTGCTGAATGGCGGGCGCATCGAGCAGATCGGCACGCCCGTGGAAATCTACGAGCGGCCCGCGAGCACCTTCGTCGCCAGCTTCATGGGTGCCCCCGCGATGAACCTGCTGTCGGGACGCGTCAGCGCGAATGGCCGGACCTTCGACATCGCCGGCGGACCGGGCCTGTCGATCGCCGGTGTGGAGCAATCAGGGGTTTCGTTGCGGCCGGAAGGCGAGTACGTGCTGGGCATCCGGCCCGAGCACGTTCTGTTCGTCGATCAGGCGGGCGCTGCTGCAGACGCGCGTGTCTCGCTGGCGGTGGAGGTTTGCGAATTGCTCGGCGCCGACAATCTCGCCCACGGCAAATGGCATCAGCAAAGCCTCGTGGTGCGCTTGCCGCATCATCAGCGGCCGGACCCTGGCACGGCCATCGAGCTGGTGCTTCCGCCCGCGCGCATGCATTTCTTCGACGCCGGCAGTGGGCGCCGGGTGGCCTGAGCGTTCGCCTTAGCGTCCATCCTGGCGGCAGGTACGCCGCACCACGCTCGACACCGGCACCGCACGCACGCGCGAAGCACCGCGAAACGATGCCATTCGCTCCATCAGCATCTCGACGGCGACGTTTGCGAGCCCTTCGGTATCCTGCCGGATCGTCGAGAGCTCATAATTCTCATAGCCGGCAGCGGGGATATCGTCGAAGCCCACCACGGCGATATCCTGCGGTACCCGCAGGTTGAAGCGCTGCCGCGCGACATCGATGAAGCCGAGCGCGAGCAGGTCCGACGAGCAAAACACGCCGTCGGGCGGCTGCGGTTGCGCCAGCAGCTCCAGCGCGGCGTTCACACCGCAGGCGTAGTCGTCAGTTGGCGTGACGACAGTGTCGACCGGCGCGCCGCCATCGCCGGCGATCGCCTTCACGGCACGTATGAACGCGCTGCGGCGCGACTTGCCGCTGTAGCTCGTCTTGCTCGGCCCGATGAAGGCGAGCCGCGTGGCGCCCGTACCGAACAGCATGCGTGCGGCCATGGCCGCGCCGGTAGCGTTATCGCTGACCACCACGTCGGCTTCGTCGAGGTCGGCCGCACGGTTGATCATCGTGACCGGTACCTTGGATTCGAGGTACTGGCGCGCGAGATCGAGCGGCGGCGACGCGGAGGTCATGATGACGCCGGCGATCCGGTAACTCAGCAACATTTCCAGCGAGCGCTTGATGTGGGCGGGGTCTTGCGCGTTCATTACGAGCGGCGACAGATTGTGCTGCGTCAAGGCGAGGGAAACGTCGGCGAGCAGCCGGGCGCGAAACGGATTCTCGAAGCCCGCGGTGATGACACCGACAAGACTGCTGCGCTGCTGAATCATCTCGCGTGCAATCATGTTGACCTGGTATCCCATCGCGTTCGCTGCTTTCATGACGCGTTCGCGGGTGTCGGGGGCAATGCTCGCACCGGGTGTGAAGGCTCGCGAAACTGCTGAACGGGACACGCCGGCACGGCGTGCGACCTCGGACGCCGTGACCCATACTCTCTGCTTTTGAGTCATGTCTTGATGAAAGAACGTGAAGCCAATAAGCTTACCGCAACTTACTCAACATACGGCGTGCAAAGATCGGGTGCGTCGAAGTTTATGGCTTCGAAAACGATTTCAGCGATGATGAACCTTTCGCCATGCAAGGCGGGCACGCCTGGAAACACCGGCTAAACTTCGATTGGCGCGAAAAATGACTGACTCCCGCACTGAACGCGAATCTCGTCCTGAGCACTGGATGTCCGCGCTCCCCGACGAGCGCAGGCTGAATCAACTGACGCTGCCGGGCAGCCACGACACCTGCGCCTACACGGTCGACGACGCGCTCGCCAGAACGCAGGGCGCGTCGCTTGAAGCGCAACTGGCGCACGGCGTGCGCGCGCTCGATATCCGTTGCCGGCACGAGGGCGATGTGTTTCACATCAATCACGCGCGCATTGCGCTTGGGCTGATGTTCGACGACGTGATCGCGGTGTGCGTGAGGTTTCTCGAGCAGCATCCTCGCGAATGCATCGTCATGTCGGTGAAGGATGAGTGCGGCACGCATGCCTGCACGCGCAGCTTCGCGCAAACTTTCGAAGCCTATGTTGAACGTTACCCTGCAGCACGCTGGTATCTCGACCACCCCATTCCCCGCCTCGCTGACGTGCGAGGTTCGATCGTGCTGCTGCGGCGCTTCGAAAGCGCCGCGCCGCTTGGAACCGATCTTTCAGCGTGGCCCGATAACTCGACCTTCGATCTGGACCTGAGCGACGCAGCCTTTGCGATCCAGGACGAATTTCGCGTGCCGGTGCGCGCGTCGATGGACTACAAATGGCACGCGATCGAGGCGCTGCTGGAGCGCACGCCGCACGCAAGCGAGCAGCGCTGGGTGGTCAATTTCTGTAGCGGCACCGGGATGGCTGCCAACCCGCGCGTGGTGGCATGCGGCGATACGCAAGTGCGTGGCATGAACGACCGATTCGCCGAGCGCATGACACGTCACGAGGGTCCATGCGGAACCGTGATGATCGACTTTTGCGAGCACGGGGATTGGGCGCTGGTGCGCGCGCTGGTGGCGCGCAATGTCTGGCGCTGAGGCCCGGCTGCATGACGAGCGCGGGAATGCGCAAAACGGCATCTGCATTCCCTGCGGTCGCATCCGCATCACCGGGTTAAGGCAATGCAAACCGCTTGGCCTCTAGTTCGCGTTGGCCTGCTTCGTACCGAACGTCACGGTGATGGGCGATGCGTATTGCGGGACCGTAATCATGGTGTCCTGATCGTCGTCGCCACTGCCGCCTGCGGCGAAGTGAAATTGCGGGCGCGGAATCTGGGTCTTCGACGCCTTGATTGTCGTCACCACCGGCTCGCAACCGGACTTTTCGCATTTGATCTGCAAGTCCGAATCCGACCGGCGGACATCGACGCTATCGGGGGCCGTGAGCGACCAGTCGCCCTTGGCGTTGGTCAATATGCATTTAGCATCCGTGACGGGACCATTGCTGTCGACTGCGGTGACCGATACCGTTTCACGTTCCTTGCTTGTCCCGCCGTTAAAATTCGAAGCGCCCGTGACGTTGACCGTGTTAGCCGATTGAAGGGCAGAGTCGCTGTTGGCAACGTTACCCGCTAAGGCGTAGATCGAGAACAGAGAGGCCGTGGCGGCGATAACTGCTTTGAGCGTGTTATTAATTTTCTTCTCCTTGGGCTTAAGCGCACATGGCGCGCACATTACGCATGGCGCGATCGTCGGATGCCGTCGTGGAGGCGACATCGCGCGACTTTATCACGCCGATTTACCCCTGGATTAATGCGCGGATCGGCCTCAAACCCCCGTGCGTACGCCCACGCGATACTGCGTGACTTGCCGGTATTCCTTTCCGGGCCTCAACACCACTTGCTCGTGGTCTGCCATATTGATCTGGTCGGGAAAGCCGCCCGCCTCGAGGCAGAGCCCGGCATAGCGCGGATGCATGACGCCGCCGCGGCCCTGCAGACCTTCGAGGTAGTTGCCGGTATAGAACTGCAAGCCCCATTGATCCGTCAAGACGCTCAGCTCCCGCCCGCTGCCCGGATCGTAAGCGCGCGCCACTTCACGGACCGGCCGGGCGCCGGACGCGTCGCGAGGCGCTTCGTGGAGCACATAGCAATGATCGAAGCCCCCCGCGAGCGCGAGCTGCGCATTCGGCCAGTCGAGGCGCGCGCCGAGTGGCGCGCTTTGCCGGAAGTCGAACGCATTGCCGGCCACCTCGACGCGCCGGCAGGGAATCATCGCTGCGTCGACCTCGAGGAACGTGTCAGCGTCGATCGATACCACATGCCCGCGGACATCGGTCGCCGCCTGCCCCGTCAGGTTGAAATACGGGTGGCACGTCAGGTTGAGTGGCGTCGGCGCGTCGGTGATCGCTTCGTAGCCGATCGTCAAGGTGCCCTCGTCATCGAGCGTATAGCGGACCTGAACGGTCACGTTGCCCGGAAAGCCGGCGTCGCCTTCGGGCGATTCGTGCCGCATCACGAGCGTGCCGTTTTCTTCGCTGGCCTCCCAGCGTAAGCGATTGAAGCCCAGCGTGCCGCCATGCAGCAGGTTGCTGCCTTCGTTGCGATCGAGCGTGTACTCGATGCCGTCGAGCGCAAAGCGTGCGCCGGCAATCCGGTTGGCCCAGCGTCCGATCAGGCCGCCCATGTAGGTGGTGGCGGCGAAGTACGCTGCAGGCGTGTCGTGACCCAGCAGGATATCGCCAAGCCGTCCCGCGCGATCGGGCGCATGCCATGAGACAAGCGTCGCGCCGAGGTCGCTGATAGCGACCTTCATGCCATGCGCATTGCGCAGCGTGAAGAGCTGAACCGGGTCGCCGCCAGGCACTGCGCCCCAGGGCTCGGAAGAGAAGCGTGCGTTGCTGATCATATCGGCCGGAGATAAGAATTCTGAAAGCGGGGAGAAAAACGCTGTGCTCAGCCAGGTGCGGCCTCGGACTTCACGCGTTCCTGGTATTCACGCGGCGTGCAACTGAGTTCACGGCGAAATACCGCATACATGTACTGCAATGATGTGAAGCCGCAGCGGATCGCGACTTCCGCACTCGACGCATCGCCTTTGGCGAGCAGCGCTTTGGCCGCGTCGAGTTTGTGACGCAGGATCTCCTGATGCACGGTGCATTGCAACTCGCGCCGAAAATATTCCTCGAGCGACGAGCGCGACACGCCGACGTAATCGGCCACCTGTTCGGTCCTGATGCCCTGGCAGCCGTACTGGCGGATAAAGTGCCGCGCGCGCATCACATACGGGCTCGTGAGCGGTTGATGCCGGGTCGATTCCAGCACGTTGATGCCAACCGGCGGCACGCGGATGCGCCGGCCCGGAAAGCGCGCTCCATGCAGCATCTGATGCAGCAGGTGAGCGGCGGTGCGGCCCATTTCCTCGGTGCCCTGAATCACCGACGAAAGCGGGATGCGGGTGAGCGTGCGCGTCAACGGATCGTTGTCGATGCCGATGATCGCCACCTGCTCGGGCACCGCAATCCCTGCGATCAGGCAGGCTTGCAGCAGATGCCGTGCGCGGGCGTCGGTCACCGCGATGATACCGACCGGCTTGGGCAGCTTTTCGAGCCAGCCGGTGAGCTGCTCGATGGCCTGATTCCACGCCGGTGCGCTGGTTGAGAGGCCGCGGTAAATCTCGGCGTCGAGCTCCCCGGCGCTGCGTCCTTCCGCGCCGCGCAACCGGGCGAATGCCAGTTCGCGCTGCTGCGCCCAGCGGTTCTCCGGTGCTTGAGGCAGGCTGTAGAGCGCGAAATGCTCGAGGCCTGCGCCGATCAGATGCGTATAGGCGAGCGAGACGAGCTTGGCGTTATCGGTGGCGATGTAGGGCAGATCGGGCGGGTAGTGGGCCTCGTCCTCGAACGACGAGCCCACCGCCACCACCGGCAGCGGGCAATCGCGCAGTGCTTCGCAAACTGCGGGGTCGTCGAAATCCGCGATGATGCCGTCGCCGTTGAAGCGCTCGATTCCCGCCAGCCGGCAGCGGAAATCTTCCTCGAGAAACAGATCCCACGCCACGCGCGTCGAGAGCAGGTAATTACCGATCCCGGAGATGATCTCGCGGTCATACACCTTGTTCGCGTTGAACAGCAGGGCGATCCGATGCGGCGTTTGTGGCGTCTGGGGTCGGGTCATCGCGGTATAGGGCGCCTGCGGCCTGACAACAACCGGCGCGCCATCGTCTCCTGTTGGGTGCGGCAAGCTGCGCCGCACCGGTTTTTTTTAAGCGTCCGGTTATTTTAGGCCGGTATTGCGGCGCTTGTGCGCCCGGGCGGTGGGCGCGGTGAGAAACATCAATCGCGCTGTGCAATTTCGCAATTGCGGGCAGGTGTCACGCGCTGGCAGCATGGGCTTACCTTGTCGAACCCGGCACCGCCACGTTGCACGGGTTGCGCTGCAACAAAAACAGGAGACACAGATGTCCTACTTCGAACACATTCCCACGATCCGCTACGAAGGGCCGCAGTCCGACAACCCGCTGGCCTTTCACCATTACGACCGCACGAAACGCGTGCTCGGCAAGACGCTCGAAGAGCATCTGCGCATCGCCGTGTGCTACTGGCATACGTTGGTGTGGCCGGGCGTCGACATCTTCGGGCAGGGCACCTTTCACCGTCCCTGGCAGCAACCGGGCGACGCGATGGAGCGCGCGCACCAGAAAGCCGACGCGGCGTTCGAGTTGTTCTCGAAGCTCGGCACCCCTTGCTACACGTTCCACGATACCGACGTCGCCCCCGAAGGGACGAGCCTGAAAGAGTACAGCGAGAACTTCGCGCGCATCAGCGATTATCTGGCACGCAAGCAGCAGGACACCGGCATCAAGCTGCTGTGGGGCACAGCGAACCTGTTTTCGCATCCGCGCTACGCGGGCGGTGCGGCGACGAGCCCCAATCCCGAGGTGTTTGCCTTCGCTGCGACCCAGGTGTGCCACGCGCTCGACGCAACCCAGCGGCTCGGCGGCGAGAACTACGTGCTGTGGGGCGGCCGTGAAGGCTACGACACGCTGCTCAATACCGACCTCGTGCGCGAACGCGAGCAGTTTGCGCGCTTTCTCGGCATGGTGGTCGAACATGCGCACAAGATCGGCTTCAAGGGCACGCTGCTGATCGAGCCGAAGCCGCAGGAGCCGACCAAGCATCAATACGACTACGACGTCGCCGCTGTGCACGGTTTTCTCACGCAATACGGCTTGCAAAACGAAATCCGCGTCAACATCGAGGCCAATCACGCGACGCTGGCGGGACATTCCTTTCATCATGAGATTGCGACCGCATTTGCGCTCGGCATCTTCGGCAGCGTCGACGCGAACCGCGGCGATCCGCAAAACGGCTGGGATACGGACCAGTTCCCGAACAGCGTCGAGGAACTGACGCTCGCCTTCTATGAAATTCTTAAGCACGGCGGCTTCACGACGGGCGGCATGAACTTCGACGCCAAGGTGCGCCGGCAAAGTGTCGATGCGGAAGATCTGTTCTACGGCCACATTGGCGCGATCGATAACCTCGCGCTGGCCGTCGAGCGGGCGGCGGTGCTGATCGAAAACGACCGCCTCGAGCAGTTCAAGCGCCAGCGTTACGCGGGCTGGGACACGGAATTCGGCCGCAAGATTCTGTCGGGGGGCTATTCGCTGTCGTCGCTCGCCACCGATGCGCTCGGCCGCGGTCTGAATCCGCAGCACGTCAGCGGCCAGCAGGAACGGCTCGAGAGCGTCGTGAATCAGGCCATCTACGGCTTGCGTTGAACGGCTCCGCTGGCGCGCGGAAAAAGAATGAAAAAACATTAGTACGACTCGCCAGTTTCGCAATTGCATCGCGGCGGGCGGAGCGCACACTGGCGCGAAAAGAGGATGGAGACATGTTCATCGGTATCGACCTCGGCACGTCCGGCGTCAAGGCCGTGCTACTCGATCGGGACGCACGCGTGCGCTGCACGGCGGCGCACCCGCTAACGGTCAGCCGGCCACAGCCGCGCTGGTCCGAGCAGGCGCCGCACGACTGGTGGAGCGCGACCACGGCGGCGCTTGCCGACCTGCTGGCGCAAGCGCGGGCAGCCGGCATCGGCGCGACGCAGATTGAAGCACTGGGCCTGACGGGCCAGATGCATGGGGCGACCTTGCTCGACCAGCACGGCGACGTGTTGCGCCCAGCGATCCTGTGGAACGACGGGCGCTCGGATACCGAATGCCGCGAACTCGAGACGGCTGCACCGCAACTCCGCACGGTGGCGGGCAATCTCGCGATGCCGGGGTTCACCGCACCAAAACTGCTGTGGGTTCGCAAACACGAACCGGAGATCTTTGCGCGCATCGCGCACGTGCTGTTGCCGAAAGACTATTTGCGCTACCGGCTGACAGGCGGCTTTGCCACGGATCCGTCGGACGCCTCCGGCACGCTCTGGCTCGACGTCGCGCAGCGCGACTACAGCGCCGCCTTGCTGGCCGCGTGCGGCCTGTCGCGTGAGCAGATGCCCGCGGTCTTTGAAGGCAATCGCGTGACGGGCACGCTCAAACCGGAACTGGCACGCGAGTGGGGCCTGCGCGAAATCCCGGTGATCGCGGGCGGCGGCGACAACGCCGCGGGTGCGGTGGGAGTGGGCATCGTCAGGCCGAAGCAGGCGATGCTGTCGCTCGGCACCTCAGGCGTCCATTTCGCGGTCTCCGACGGCTTTCGGGCGAATCCCGCTTCCGCGGTGCACAGCTTCTGCCACGCGTTGCCGCAGACGTGGCATCTGATGTCAGTGATGCTCAATGCCGCAGGGTGCCTCGATTTCACCGCGCAACTGACCGGTTACGCGGATGTCGCGGCGCTGCTCGCGGACGCCGAAGCACAGGCCCGCGATCGCCGGCCGTGGTTCCTGCCGTATCTGACGGGCGAGCGCACGCCGCACAACAACGTCAATGCCAAGGGCGTGTTCTACGGTCTCGCGCCGGAGACGCGTCGCGCGGATCTCGCGAACGCCACGCTCGAAGGCGTCGGCTTCGCGTTGCTCGACGGCATGGACGCGCTGCATGCAGCAGGGCTTGTACCCGACGAGATCTCGGTCATCGGCGGCGGCTCGCGCAGCGCTTACTGGACGCAGATGCTGGCGGATCTCGCCGGGCGTCCGCTGACCTTGCGCGCCGGCGGCGAAGTGGGTCCGGCGCTGGGCGCAGCGCGCCTCGCGCATCTCGCGCTGGAGCCGGACGCGCCGCTCGATGCAATCTGCCCGACGCCGGAGATTCTCGCTATGCGCGAGCCGGACATGGTGCGTCATGCGTGGTATCGCAATGAACGGCGTCCGACTTTCCACGCGCTGTACCGGGCGCTTGAACCTGTGTTTGCCGCGGACGCCTAGCGCATAAGCCATCACGCATGGCGCGCGCGAAACCGCAGCGAACCCTTCGAATAGAAGACTGACAAGCAATGCGCGGCCATCCTGGCAGCGCCGAAAACGGGTAGTCGTCCTACGTTGTTGTGTTCCGGCCGCGCGGTGTGCCGCGCCGGCCGTTCAATCCGGTATTGCCGGTCATAAGAGAGAGGAGTGAGACATGAAATTCGCAACGCGTCGTTCCGTTCTGAGTTCGCTCGTGTGTGGAGCGGTGCTCGCCAGCCTGTCGCTCGCTGCGACGCTGGCGCACGCAAGCAAGGATCATCCTGAAATCGGCTTCTGTATCGACGACCTGCGCGTCGAGCGCTGGTCGCGCGATCGCGACTATTTCGTGGCCGCCGCTGAAAAACTCGGTGCGAAGGTGTCGGTGCAATCGGCTGATGCCAGTGAGGAGAGACAGATCTCGCAGATCGAAAACCTGATTTCGCGCGGCGTGGACGTCATCGTGATCGTGCCGTTCAATTCGAAAACGCTCGGCAACGTGGTGGCCGAAGCGAAGAAAGCAGGCATCAAGGTGGTCTCGTATGACCGGTTGATTCTCGATGCCGACGTCGACGCCTACATCTCGTTCGATAACGAAAAGGTCGGCGAACTGCAGGCACAAGGCGTGTACAACGCGCAGCCGAAGGGCAATTACTTCCTGCTCGGCGGCGCACCCACCGACAACAACGCGAAGATGCTGCGCGAAGGGCAACTGAAGGTGCTCAAACCGGCGATCGACAAGGGCGACATCAAGGTGGTCGGCCAGCAATGGGTGCCGGAGTGGAGCGCATCCACTGCGTTGCGCATCATGGAGGATGCTCTGACGGCGAACAACAACAGGATCGACGCGGTCGTGGCGTCGAATGACGGCACGGCAGGCGGCGCGATCCAGGCGCTCGCTGCGCAGCACATGGCCGGCAAGGTACCGGTGTCGGGCCAGGACGCGGATCTTGCAGCCGTCAAGCGGGTGATTGCGGGGACGCAGACGATGACCGTCTATAAACCGCTCAAGCTGATTGCGGGCGAAGCGGCGAAACTCTCCGTGCAACTGGCCAAGGGCGAGAAGCCGGACTTTAACGCGCAGTACGACAACGGCAAGAAGAAGGTCGACACCGTCCTGCTGCAGCCGACCCTCCTGACCAAAAGCAACGTCGACGTTGTCGTGAAGGACGGTTTCTACACGCAGGCACAGCTCGCGAGCCAATAAACGGGATGCACGCGCGGTGGCCGCTGCTGCGTGTTGCACGCAGCGGCACCGCCGCGCTCCTTGCAGCGAGGCATAGCGAATGGCGCAACCTTTACTGACGATGCGCGGCATCGTCAAGGCATTTTCCGGCGTGAGAGCGCTCGACGGCATCGACCTGGCGGTGTCGCCCGGCGAGTGCGTCGGCTTGTGCGGCGAGAACGGCGCGGGCAAATCGACGCTGATGAAGGTGCTGTCCGGTGTTTATCCGTATGGCACCTGGGACGGCGAAATCCTTTGGGAAGGGCAGCCGCTGAAGGCCGCGAACGTGCGCGACACGGAGCACGCCGGTATCGTCATCATTCACCAGGAATTGATGCTGGTGCCGGAGCTGTCGGTGGCCGAGAACATCTTTCTTGGCAACGAAATCACGCTGCCCGGCGGCCGCATGAATTACGCCGCGATGTTCCAGCGCGCCGACGAATTGCTGCGCGAACTTCGCATCGAGGGCATCAACGTCGCGCAGCCCGTGATGAACTACGGTGGCGGCCATCAGCAGTTGATCGAGATTGCCAAGGCGCTCAACAAACGCGCGAAGCTGCTGATTCTGGATGAGCCGTCGTCGTCGCTGACCGGCTCGGAGACGCGCATTCTGCTCGACATCGTGCGCGATCTGAAGCGGCGCGGCGTGGCCTGTGTCTACATCTCCCACAAGCTCGACGAGGTGGAAGCCGTCTGCGACACGATCAGCGTGATTCGCGATGGCCGGCACGTGGCGACCGAACCGATGCGCGCGCTGACCACCGACCGCATCATCGCAATGATGGTGGGCCGCGAGATCAAGAACCTGTTTCCGCGCGAGCCGCGCCCGCTGGGCGAGGTGATCTTCGAGGCGCGTCATGTGACCTGTTTCGACGTCACCAATCCGCGCCGCAAGCGCGTCGACGACGTCTCGTTCACGTTAAGACGCGGCGAGATTCTGGGTGTGGCGGGTCTCGTGGGGGCCGGGCGCACGGAGCTGATGCAGGCGATCTTCGGCGCTTATCCCGGCGTGAGCGAGGCGACTGTCTTGCTCGACGGCAAGCCGTTGAAGATTCGCGCGCCCGCCGATGCGATTCGCGCCGGTATCGGCATGGTGCCCGAGGACCGCAAGCGCCACGGCATCGTGCCGCATCTGAGCGTGGGCCACAACATCACGCTGTCGGTGTTGCAGCGCTTTGCCAAAGGCGCCCGCATCGACTCCGCGGCCGAGCTCGACACGATTCACACGGAGATGAAGCGGCTCTCGGTACGCGCCGCGCATCCGATGTTGTCGATCGCCAGTCTGTCGGGCGGCAACCAGCAGAAGGCGGTGCTGACCCGCATGTTGTTGACCGACCCGAAGGTGTTGATCCTCGACGAGCCGACCCGCGGCGTCGATGTCGGCGCCAAATACGAAATCTACAAACTGATCGTCCAGTTGGCGAAGCGCGGCATGTCGATCGTGATGGTGTCGTCGGAAATGCCCGAGGTGCTCGGCATCAGCGATCGCGTGCTGGTGATCGGCGAGGGCGAATTGCGCGGTGATTTCATCAACGACGGCCTCACCCAGGAAGACATCCTGACGGCCGCCATCAGCCCCGCGCGGCGGTCCACGAACCTAACCGGAGCGAGCGCAGCATGACTCCCGACGTCACTTCTCAAAGCCCCAAGGATGCCTCGCCGCATGGCGCGTTCGGCGGCGCGCAGCGCCTGCAGCAACTGTTCGCGCGCTACAAGATTCTCGCACTGCTGTTCGCCGTCGCGGCGATCTGGATCTTCTTTTCGTTTCTCACGGACGGGGCCTTCATTACGCCGCGCAACCTGTCGAACCTGTTGCGGCAGATGTCGATCACCGGGATGCTCGCGTGCGGGATGGTATTCGTCATCATCGCAGGCGAGATCGATCTGTCGGTCGGTTCGCTGCTCGGCCTGCTGGGCGGGGTGGCTGCGATACTCGATGTGAATCGCCACTGGTCCATTGGCGTGACCGTGCCGGTCGTGATGCTGCTGGGTGTGCTGGTTGGCCTCTTCAACGGCTGGTGGTCGACTTACCGGCGGGTGCCGTCGTTTATTGTCGGGCTGGGCGGCATGCTGGCGTATCGCGGCATCCTGCTCGGGGTGACCGGCGGCTCGACCATTGCGCCGGTCTCCGACAATTTTGTGTTTGTCGGTCAGGGCTATCTGCCGCGCTTCGCGGGCGACACGGTCGCGCTCGTGCTGTTCGTCATGCTGGCGCTGCTGACCGTGCGCCAGCGGCGCAACCGGCAACGCTATCAATTGCCGGTCGTGCCGGTCTGGCAGGACGTGGTGAAGATCGTCGGTGCGGGCGTGATCCTGTTTGCCTTCGTGGCGACGCTGGACCGCTACGGCGGCATTCCGGTGCCGGTCCTGTTGCTGCTTGCGCTGCTCGGCATCTTCACCTGGATTGCGACGCAAACCGTGTTCGGACGGCGCATCTACGCGGTCGGCTCGAACCTCGAAGCAACGCGGCTTTCCGGCGTCAATACGAACCGTGTGAAGCTGGCGATCTTTGCGCTGATGGGCCTGATGTGCGCGTTCGGCGGGATCGTCAACACGGCACGCCTTGCGGCAGGGTCGCCGTCGGCTGGGTCGATGGGCGAGCTCGATGCGATTGCGGCGTGCTTTATCGGCGGCACGTCGATGCGCGGCGGCTCGGGGACCGTCTATGGGGCATTGATCGGCGCGCTGGTGATGGCAAGTCTCGACAACGGCATGTCGATGCTCGACGTCGATGCTTACTGGCAGATGATCGTCAAAGGCAGCATTCTGGTGCTGGCGGTGTGGATCGATGTCGTGTCGGGGTCCAACCGGCGTTGAGGAATGGGACGCCGGCGCGGTGGGGCAACGCCTCGCGCGGTGCCGGTGACAGGCGGGCTGTAAGCGAAACGTTATATTTCCCCGGGGCACCCTCGGATGCCTCGGGAAAAACAGCCATTGCCAGCACGCCTGGCCTGCTTTACCGTTGTGCGGACCATCATTTTGCCTGCCGTGTCATGTTCGTTCCAACCGATGCTCCGTCGCCGTTCCAGTTGCGCCAGGCCAGCATGGACGACTTCGCGTTTGCCGAAGCGCTGACCCGCAACAACATGGGCGGCTACTATCAACGGCACCATCTCGTCTGGCGCAGCGATCTGTTTCTGGGCAGCTGGCGCGAGTCGGAAAACTTCATCCTCGAAATCGACGGCGAGCCGATCGGCGTGCTGCGCATCACGGAGGAAGGGGATTCGCTGCATATCCGCGATGTCCAGATTGCAGACGGACATCGCCGGCGCGGAGCGGGCACGTATCTGCTCCATATGTCTCATCAATGGGCGCGCGAGCGCGGCCTGCGCGAGCTGCAACTGCGCGTGTTCGTCGACAATCCTGCGGCCCGGCTCTATCAGCGTCTCGGCTACAAGCTCGCCGGCCCGCGCCTTGCGCAACTCGGCGCGATCCGTCACCTGGCGCGCCGCGTGTAACGTCTGGCGTGCAGCATCCGGACGGGCCGCTGGGCGGCACCGGTAAGCCATGCCATCAGCGCTCGAATTCGTCCGATGCATCGGCCACACTGGCCACCTGAACTACCTTCGCCCCGTCCGGCCAGTTTTGCCCGGCGCCTGCCTCTGCATCCACCTCACCCTCATGGCGTTCCGAGCCGCGCTCGATAAAGGCGCGCGGACTCTTGCCGAAGGCCCGCCGGAACATCGCGGAAAAGGCGCTCTGACTCTGATAGCCCAATTCCTGCGCGACGTGCGCGAGCGGCCGTCCCTGGCTTAGCAATGGAATTGCGCGCGCCAGCAGCGCCTGCTGACGCCATTGCGAAAAGCTGACGCCGAGTTCCTGACGAAACAGCCGCGCAATCGTGCGGGTACTCGCGCCGACGCTCGCGGCCCATTGTTCGAGCGAGTCCGAATTGGCGGGGTCCGCAATCACGGCTTCGCACAACGCGCGCAGCCGCTTTTCATTGGGCATCGGCACGGAAAGCGGCAACGGCTCCGAGCGGGTCAGCTCGTCGAGCGCGAGTGCGCCGAGCACCTGTTCGCGGGTGGCCGCAAGGCCGGGCATGTCGAGTGCTGCGATGACTTCACGCAGCAGATTGGAGACTTCGACGACGCGGCACGCATCCAGCCCGGGTGGCACGGCGTTTTCGTGGATATACAGGGTGCGCAAAAACGCATCTTCGACGATGACTACTTCGTGCGTCACATGCGGCGGTACCCAGATTGCGCGTGAGGGCGGCACCATCCACGTGGTGCCGATCGTGGCGACGCGCAGCACGCCGCGTGATGCATAGGCCACCTGCGCCCAGGCGTGGGTATGGCGGGCAATCCGCACGCCGGCGGGCATCGGCCGCGAGCGCACCCGGATCGGATGGGTGCGGGTCGGCGCGAACTCCGGCGGAATATCGGCGAAGTCGACCCGTGTCGAAAGAGGGGAAGCGGCGGACGAATTCATCACGAAGCGCGCGGGGGGAATCCGGAATGGTGAGGTGGTTCTCATTGTAGGGCGTTGTGCGCTGCTGGCCCGGGGCCGATGTTTTGAAACTCCGGTCGTGGGCAGCCTGGAGGCATAATGCACCCGATCCGTTTTATCAGCAGGAGAGGCTCATGACCTTTGCAACAGCAGACCTGTGCGACGCGCACGAGGACCAGTTGGCCGCGGGTACGCTGCGTGTGCTCGAGCCGGTTTTCCGCCGCTTCGGGCGCGCGCCATGCTTCGGCGGCGAGGCCGTCACGCTCAAGGTATTTGAAGACAACGCGCTGGTGCGCGCCACGCTCGAGCAGAAGGGCGCGGGCCGCGTGCTGGTGGTTGACGGCGGCGGCAGCCTGCGCTGCGCGCTGGTGGGCGGCAACCTCGCACGACTGGCGGAAAAAAACGGCTGGGCCGGCGTGCTGGTCTATGGCTGCGTGCGCGATACGCTCGAACTGAACGAGTGCAACATCGGCGTGCTGGCGCTCGCCACCCATCCGCAGCGCGGTCAGAAGCGCGGCACCGGCGAGCGTGATGTGGCGGTGCGCCTGCCGGGCGCCGTCGTGCAGCCGGGCGAGTGGGTGTATGCGGACATCGACGGCGTGCTGGTCGCCAGCGCGCCGCTCAACTGATACAAATCCCGCTCATTCAACCTACACCTATCGGACAGAAAGGACCCCCGACGATGCAGACGGTTTTCGTGTACGGCACCCTGCGGGCCGGCGAGATCAACGACATCACCGAAGCCGCCGCGCGGCACGACATTGACGAGCCGACGCTGCTCGGCACCGCCACCGTACGCGGACACCTGTTCGATTTCGGCGCCTATCCGGGGCTCATCCCCGACGAGGCGGGCACACCGGTGCGAGGCGATGTCTATGAAATCGACCCTGAACTGATTGCGGTGCTCGACGAAATCGAGGAGATCTATCCTGGCGTCGAGGGTCTGTTTGTCGCGCGTGAGGTGACCGTCGAGGTGGAAGGCGCCGCCGTGGCGTGCCGCTTCTATCCGGTGACGCAAAACGCGGTCAAGGACTTGCCGCAGATCCGCTCGGGCGATTGGGTCACACATCGCCGCTCGCGATCGCACGCAGCCATTCACGCCGGGGCATCGGCGGTTGGCAGCGACGACTGGCACCGGCCATGAAAAACGGCCCGGCAGGCATGCGCCTGCTGGGCCGTCCGGTCGGTCTGCCTTGCGGCCGGCGCCGCTTCATCGCGAAACGGCGCGGCGGCGTTGTTACACCCGTCGTTACACCCATCGGTAGGCCTGAAGCGAGTCCCGGTGCCGGAGGTGGCTCGGGTGCTGCAGGCCGGTCAAATCCTGACCTCAGATTTCCTCGTACAGCGGCAGCGTCAGGAAGTCGGTGAACTGCTCCGAGGTCGACATCTCCTCGAAGATCTGCGCGGCGCGTTCATACGGCCTGGTATCGCCGCCGACGGCCTGCTTGACCTTATCGAGCTCCTGCTTCGACAGTTCGCGTACCAGTTCGGCCGTGACCTTGCGGCCGTCGTCGAGCTTGCCCTTCGGCGAGCGGATCCATTGCCACACCTGCGAGCGCGAGATTTCCGCGGTCGCGGCGTCTTCCATCAGGTTGTGGATCGGCACGCAGCCATTGCCCGCCAGCCACGAACCGAGATAGTGGATGCCGACGTTGATGTTGTTGCGCAAGCCCGCTTCGGTAATCGGCGTTTCCGGACGGAAGTCGAGCAGATCCTTTGCGCTCACCAGCACGTCGGTGCGTTGTTTGCCGATCTGGTTCGCCCGGTCGCCGAGCACCTTCACGAACTCTTCCATCGCGATCGGCACCAGACCCGGGTGCGCCACCCAGCCGCCGTCGTAACCGTCGCCCGCATCGCGCGCCTTGTCCGAGCGCACTCCGCCCATGGCTTTCTCGTTGGCGGCCGGGTCGTTCTTGATCGGGATCAGCGCGCTCATGCCGCCGATCGCCGGCGCGTTGCGGCGATGGCAGGTCTTCAGCAACAGCAGCGCATACGCACGCATGAACGGCGAGGTCATCGTGATCTGCGAGCGGTCGGCGAGGCAGAAGTCCTTGTCGGTCTTGAACTTCTTGATCGCCGAGAAGATGTAGTCCCACCGGCCGGCGTTCAGGCCCGAGCTGTGTTCGCGCAGTTCGTACAGGATTTCGTCCATCTCGAACGCGGCGAGGATCGTTTCGATCAGCACCGTTGCGCGAATCGTGCCGCGCGGCACACCGACCGCTTCCTGTGCGGCGACGAAGATGTCGTTCCACAGACGCGCTTCGAGATGGCTCTCCATCTTCGGCAGATAGAAGTAGGGGCCCGAACCGCGCGCGACCAGTTCCTTCGCGTTATGGAACAGGTACAGCGCAAAGTCGAAAATGCCCCCCGACACGCGCCGTCCGTCCACCGTCACGTGCTTCTCGTCGAGGTGCCAGCCACGCGGACGCACGATCAGCGTGGCGACCTTGTCGTTCAGCTTGTACGACTTGCCGTTCTGCTCGAGCGAGATGGTCCGGCGCACCGCGTCCTTCAGATTGAGGTGGCCGGTGATCTGGTTATCCCAGCTCGGCGCGTTCGAATCTTCGAAGTCCGTCATGTATGAATCCGCGCCTGAGTTCAGCGCGTTGATGATCATCTTGCGCTCGACCGGGCCGGTGATTTCCACGCGGCGGCATTGCAGATCCTGCGGCAGCGGCGCGATGGTCCAGTCGCCTTCGCGCACGGGCCGGGTCTCGATGAGGAAGTCGGGGCGCTCGCCCGCATCGAGACGTTGCGTGCGCTTGGCACGCGCTTTCAGCAGCGCCTGGCGACGCGGCTCGAAGGCGCGATGCAGCGCGGCGACGAGTTCGAGCGCTTCGCGGGTGAGGATCGATTCATAGCCGGGCTTGATTTCGCCCGTGATTTCCATGCCCTGCGGCAACTGTGACGATGAAAGCGTATTCACCATGGTTTCTCCTTGGTCGGTCAGATTGCAATGATGCAAATGTTGAAATGCGCCGGGTGACGCTGATTTCGGTGAATCCGGTTGATCCGTTTGCTGAGCTCCGTTGCGGCCGCCGTCATGCGCCAGGGCTGTGGCGCGTGCGGCTGCTGCTCTCGGGCGCAGCAAGGGTTTGCAAAAAGGCGAGCAGGTCGTTCATGCTCCTGCCCGTGCCATGCGGCGTGACGCCCAGCTCTTCAGCGGGGGCACCTTGCCGGTTGAGCCAGAAGGTCGTAAAGCCGAACCAGTTCGCGCCGGCGGCGTCCCAGCCGTTCGACGACACGAACACGATCTCGCGCGGCAGCGCGACGAAGGTACGGGTGGCGAGCGCGTAGGCGGCGGGCGCGGGTTTGTAGGCGCGCACGGCATCGACGGAGAGCACGTGGTCGAACAGCCCGGTCATGCCGGCGCTCTTCACGGCGATATCGAGCATCTGCGGATTGCCGTTGGACAGGATGGCGAGGCCGAGCGGGGCGCCCTGAGCCTGCTGATCGCGCAACTGCCGCAACGCCGGTACGGCATCGGGAAAGGCCGACAGGCACGCGTATTCGTCCATCAGGCGCTTTTCCGCCGCGCGATTGAGCGTGAGGCCGAGCTTGTGCGCGGCGAAGCGCAGCGCGTCGAGCGTGATGCTCCAGAACGGCCGATAGCGCGCGCCGGCCGGGTCGGCCAGCGTGCGCAACTGGCTATATTCGATTTGTTTTTGCCGCCACAACTGCGAGAGCGCATCGCCGTGGCCGGGGAACATCTGCTCCGCCGCAGCGACGACCGAATGCACGTCGAACAGCGTGCCGTAGGCGTCGAAAATCACTGCTTTGGGGGGGAGTGTCGTTGTGGCCGACATTGCCGTGCGCTCCGATTCGAGGTCAAGACGGATTGTATTAGTGATGCCCTGTGCCTGAAAAGAGGCCAAACATCACTTGATCTTTTACTTTCATGCACCTAATCTGACGCGCATTCCCATGTTCGTCCGTGCCTTTTGGCGCGCTTCCGGCTTCGAGCACCCCATGGACCGTTTCAAGCAGATCGAAACCTTCGTTACCGTCGCGGCCAAGGGCAGCCTGTCCGCGGCGGCTCAGGCCGAGGGCGTGGCGCCCGCCATCATCGGCCGCCGGATCGACGCGCTTGAGGAGCGCCTCGGCGTCAAGCTGCTGGTGCGCACCACCCGCAAGATCACGCTGACCTTCGAAGGCTCGGCCTTTCTGGAAGACTGCCAGCGCATCATTCACGACATGCAGAACGCCGAGGCCAGCGTCTCGGCGGGCGGCGTGAAGGCGAGCGGCCATCTGCGCGTCTCGGCACCGGCAGGGTTCGGACGGCGGCACGTCGCGCCGCTGGTGCCGGCCTTCACCGTTGCGCATCCCGACGTCTCGATCACGCTCGATCTGTCCGACCGGCTGGTGGATCTCGTCAACGAAGGCTTCGACTGCGCGGTGCGGCTGGGGGAATTGCCGGATTCGTCGCTGGTGTCGCTGCGTCTGGGCGAAAACCGGCGCGTCTGCGTGGCCTCGCCCGCTTATCTGACCCGCCGCGGCGCCCCGCAAACGCTCGCCGATCTGGCCTATCACAACTGTCTTGCGCTCGGCGCGAGCGCCAACCAGCAGCGCGGCTGGATGTTCCAGCAGGGCGACAAGGTCGTGTCGGTCAAGGTCTCCGGCACGATGGAGTGTTCGGACGGCGCGGTACTGCACGACTGGTGTCTCGACGGTTATGGGCTCGCGTGGCGTTCCTGGTGGGAAGTGGGCACGGATATCGCCGCCGGCCGGCTCGTCAGCGTGCTCGACGAATTCGCTGCACCGCCCATCGGTATTCATGCGGTGTTCCCGCAACGCCGTCATCTGCCGCTGCGGGTGCGGCTTTTCCTCGACTTCCTCAAACATACGTACGGCCATCCGGGTTATTGGGGCGGCAGCTAGAAGCCACGCGCCGCGCGGGTTTCCGATATGCGGACAGACCCGCACGCCGGTGCTGTGCCTGTTTCGGCGCACTACAATCGATTGGACGCTCCGGTGTTTTGGGGCACCCGCGCAGGGCGGTCGCTTGGGGGGCGCATGGGGCGGCCAGCGCAGGACGGCCGGGGTCCCGGCGCCGGGCCATTCGCGTCCAGGGCCGCCCGCGCTCGCGAGACGTGCCCGCCGGCTGCCGCTGCAGTGCCGCCCGGCCGGGTCCAGCCGCAGTCGACGACGGAGGTACCATGTTCAAGCACATCCTGGTTCCGACCGATGGTTCAGATCTGTCACGAAAAGCGATCGAAGGCGCAATCGATCTCGCCCAGGCCGTGGGCGCGCGCGTGACCGCGTACGCGTGCTTGCCGCAGTATCCATACTCGCCGTTCTCCGAAGTCGTGATCGAGCCGCCGGTTGATTTTATGGAGCGCAGCGAGCACGAGGCGCGCGTGCATCTGCAGGAGGTCGAGCGGGCGGCACGCAATGTCGGCGTGGCGTTCTCGAGCTGCACCAGCGTGCACCCGTCGCCGTATCTGGGCATCATCGAGGCGGCCGAGCAGGGTGGGTGCGACGTGATCTTCATGGCCTCGCACGGGCGCCGCGGGCTCGGCAGCCTGCTGATCGGCAGCGAGACACAGCGCGTGCTTACGCATACGAAGATTCCGGTGATCGTGTATCGCTAAGACGTGTTCCTGCCATGAGGTGTCAACGCGCGACGGTTACCGCAAGCAAAACGCGCGCAAAAACGCGCAGAAAAACGCGCCGGCGGTGAGGCCGGCGCGCCGCTTGCGGCACGGCACGCTGACTCGAGCCGTGCCGCGTTCCTCTCTCAGATTCTCCAGTCCGCGCGGGCCTATTGGTGGTACCGCGGGTGGTACTGCGGGTGGTACCGCGGTGGACTGCTTGCCGGCCCTCGCTGGCTGACTGTCTCCCGCCTGACAGCGGCCCTCCGGCGGGGCCGCTGTCCGTCTGTCTGCTCGAAGCGTTCCAGGCTACGAGGCCCTTCAGGTGGCTCAAGTAGCCTCGGACATGCCTCTTAAGCGACCTTCTTGTCGAAGAACTGTTCGTCTTCCGTCGAGCCGTGCAATGCCGTCGTCGAAGCTTCGCGTTCGACCGTTTGCGTCACGGCATCGAAGTAGCCGGTGCCGACTTCGCGCTGGTGTTTCACGGCAGTGAAGCCCTTTTCGGCGGCCGCGAATTCGGCCTGCTGCATTTCGACGAAGGCGCTCATCTGCGTGCGGGCATAGCCGTGCGCGAGGTTGAACATCGAGTAGTTCAGCGCGTGGAAGCCGGCCAGCGTGATGAACTGGAACTTGTAGCCCATCGCGCCGAGTTCCTTCTGGAACTTGGCGATCGTCGCGTCGTCGAGGTTCTTCTTCCAGTTGAACGACGGCGAGCAGTTGTACGACAGCAGCTTGCCCGGGAATTCCTTGTGGATCGCTTCGGCGAATTTCTTGGCGAATTCGAGGTCCGGCTTGCCGGTTTCGCACCAGATCATGTCGGCGTACGGCGCGTAGGCGAGGCCACGCGAAATGGCCTGTTCGATGCCCGGCTTCGTGCGGTAGAAGCCTTCCACCGTGCGCTCGCCGGTCAGGAACGGCTTGTCGTTGTCGTCGATGTCCGAGGTCACGAGGTCAGCCGCTTCCGCATCGGTGCGGGCGAGCAGGACGGTCGGCGTGCCGGAGACGTCGGCGGCCAGACGCGCGGCGGTCAGCTTGGCGATGTTTTCGCGGGTCGGCACAAGCACCTTGCCGCCCATGTGGCCGCACTTCTTCACCGAGGCGAGCTGGTCTTCGAAGTGCACGCCCGCGGCGCCCGCTTCGATCATCGCCTTCATCAGTTCGAACGCGTTCAGCACGCCGCCGAAACCGGCTTCAGCGTCAGCCACGATGGGCGCGAAAAAGTCCACGTAGCCTTCGTCGCCCGGGTTCTTGCCTTCGGACCACTGGATCTGGTCGGCGCGCGTCAGCGTATTGTTGATGCGCTTCACCACGAGCGGCACCGAGTTGGCCGGATACAGCGACTGGTCCGGGTACATTTCGCCCGCAACGTTGGCGTCGCCCGCCACCTGCCAGCCCGACAGATAGATCGCCTTCAGGCCGGCCTTGACCTGCTGCATGGCCTGATTGCCGGTCAGCGCGCCGAGGGCGTTGACGAACGGCTCGCTATGGATGCTGTCCCACAGCTTTTCCGCGCCGCGCTTGGCCAGCGTGTGCTCCACCGGAACCGAGCCGCGCAGACGCACCACGTCGTCGGCGGTGTACGTGCGCTTGATGCCTTTCCAGCGCGGATCGGTTTCCCATTGTTGCTGGAGTTGCTGTGCTTGCTGTTGGCGTGACATGGTGTGCTCCTTGGATTGCCTGGATAGTGGATCGGTGAACTCTGTCTTCTCGAAGCGGGGCCGCGCGAAGGCGTTCTGTTTCGTGAAGTCTTATATAAGAGTCTAGGCAAATCGAGGTGCACGCAATAGACGCTTGGTGAGCTTTGTTGAAGTTTTTTTATTGCTTTAAATCAACGGCTTATTATTTTTGTTTCGCATTGAGAAATGCTGTTTCCCCTGCTGCAATAGCCTTGTTGTGCCACGCAACACGATTTTTTACGAGGCAAAAAATTTTTCCACATCGTGAAATTTGGGTGGGGACGAAAAAAAACCAGTGCCTGAGCACCGGTTTCTTCTGATTGAGTGGTCTGGACCGGCGGCCCAGACTGTGCTGCCCAGATTTAGCTGCCGCGACGCGCCGTACGCGGACCGTCGCTGCGGCGTGCGCCGTAGCCACCGTCACGCGAGCCACCGTAGCCTTCGCGCGAGCCGCCGCCAGCCGACTTGCCAGCCCAGCCGCCGCCATTGCCACTACCGCTGCGAGCGCCGCCGCCGTTGCCGGCCGGCTTGCCTGCGCCGCTGCCGCTACCGAAACGACGGCCACCGCCGTTGCCGCCGCCCGGACGGCCACGGCCGCCAAAGCCAGGACGGCCATTACCCGACGGAGCCGACTTGCGCGGCTCGAAGCCTTCGACCACGTTGACCGGCAGCGGGGTGCGCACGAAGCGCTCGATGCGCTTCAGGGCGCCTTGTTCGGCGTGATGCACGAGGCTCACCGCGATACCCGAGCGGCCGGCACGGCCGGTACGGCCAATACGGTGCACGTAGTCTTCAGCGAACTTCGGCAGGTCATAGTTGAACACGTGCGTGATGCCCGGGATGTCGATGCCGCGTGCTGCCACGTCGGTCGCCACGAGCACGCGCACACGGCGCTCGCGCAGGGCGCGGATCGTGCGGTTGCGCGCGCCTTGCGGCAGGTCGCCGTGCAGGGCTGCCGATTCGAAACCGGCGTCGGCGAGACGCCCGGCCAGTTGGTCGGCGTCCATCTTGGTTGCCGTGAAGACGATAGCCTGGTCGAGGCCGGCGTCGCGCAGCAGATGGTCGAGCAGACGGTCCTTGTGATCGCGGTCATCCACGTAGTGGACGGTTTGCGCGATGTTGGTGCGTTGTTCGAGACGTTGAACGATCTCGATACGCTCCGGATCCTTCAGCAGACGGCCGGTCAGCGAGCCGATCTTGCCGTCGAGCGTGGCCGAGAACAGCATGGTTTGACGCGAAGCCGGCGTAGCCGCAACGATCGTTTCGATGTCTTCGATGAAGCCCATGTCAAGCATGCGGTCGGCTTCGTCGAGCACGAGGATCTGCAGTTGCGACAGATCGATACGGCCGCGCTCCAGGTGGTCGATCAGACGGCCCGGCGTAGCCACCAGGATTTCCGGGTTCTTGGCCAGCAGCATCAATTGTTGACCGTATGCGACGCCGCCCAGGATGCTGACGGTGCGCAGGCGCTTCAGGTGCTTGCCGTACGTGGCGGCGGCGGTGGTGACCTGCATGGCGAGTTCGCGGGTCGGCGTCAGGACCAGCATGGTCGGACGGGCAACCGGTTGCGGACGGCGCGTGCGGGCGCCATCAGCCGGACGCGGTTCGCGCGGCTGGCTGGCCTGTGCCTTTTGCAGTTGCGAGAAACGCTCGATGGCCGGCAGCATGAATGCGGCGGTCTTGCCCGAACCGGTCGGGCTCGAGACCAGCAGATCGCGGCCGGCGATGCCGGCGGGGATCGCGCGTTGCTGAACCGGAGTCGGGGTCTGGTAGCCAGCGGCGGTCAGGGCGGAGACGACATCCGGGGACAGACCGAGCGACGCGAACGACGGGCCGGCAGGAGCGGCGGTTTCAGCGGCAACGGCTTCCGGCGCTGCAGCAACAGCTGCGGCTTGTGCGGGGGCGTCGGCGAGACCGAGGGCTTGGTCGGCGATGGCGTTCAACGGGCTGCTGGGGGTGTTGCTCGAAGTCATGAGAATCCTTGATACACAGGGAATGAAACGTCGGCGCCAATCGGCATACCCAAGTCGTCGGATTCAGCGAGCAAAGAAGCAGCGAGCAAATCGAAAAACGGGGGCAGCTCGCAACAATAAAGGCGAGCTTTTCGTTAGAAGCTGTATCGGTTGCGACATGCCAACACGGCGTGTCGCCAGCCTGGTACATGATCGCCCGTAGGGGGCTAGGCAGGAGGGGACAGGTTCTAAACTGGATTGGAGCAAAACGCTACGAGGCGCTGCGCCGCAAAGGCCGCTAGGAGAAAGCCGGGCAAAGCAGTGAAGCGCAGGCGGCATTGTATAGGGTTTTGCTGCACCGCGCCACATTTAAGACATTTCTACGAACGAAAGTGCCGTTCCTATCTTGTCCTATGCGAATTGCATCAAGCCGAGGCGCCGCTTTTCAGCGATTCGACCAGTTCGACGTATTGCTGCTTGGCCGCGTCCTGCGCCGTGCCCTTCAGGGCGGCCCAGGCGTCGTACTTGTACTTGCCGACGATGTCGGTGAAGCCCGGCTTGTCGCCATGCACATCGCCCCTGGTGGCCTGCTTGTACAGCGCGTACAGGCGCAGCAGCGTCAGGTTGCCGGGGCGTTCCGGCAGTTGTTGCACCTCTTCGTGGGCTTTGGCAAATTGCGCGTCGACGTCGCTCATGTGTTCTCCGTGGCGAATTCAGGATAGGCCGACGATCATATCAAGCGGCGACGCTCATGGGGTCGAACCGGGCTGGAACGATTCTTCCAAACGGGGGCGCCACACGACACGCACGGCACGCCGCTTGCCCGGCAATACGGGACGCCGCATTACAATAGCGGTCATGACCCGAACTGTGCTGCTTGCCCTCGATACGTCGACCGAATTCTGCTCGGTCGCGCTCCTGTCCGCCGCTGCCGAAGCGCCGGGCGCTCCCGCCTCCGAACCGCATGTCTGGGTGCGTCACGAAGCGACCGGCGCCGTGTCCAGCACGCGCCTGCTGCCGGCGATCCGTGAATTGTTCGACGAAGCCGGCCTGACGCTGGCCGAGTGCGACGCGATTGCGTTTGGCTCGGGCCCGGGGTCGTTCACCGGCCTGCGTACCGCCACCGGCGTGGCTCAAGGGCTCGCATTCGGCCTGAACCGCCCGGTGGTGCCGATCGGCACGCTGCTCGCGTGCGCGGAGAGTGCGCGCCTGCGCAACCCGGCGGCCACGCGCGTCCTCGCGGCGCTCGACGCGCGGATGGACGAAGTCTACTGGGCCGATTTTGCATGGGATGGCGCAGAGGGCGAATGGCGCACCATCCAGGGTGCGTCGCTCGACGCGCCGGACCGGCTGACCGTGCCCGGGGTGCCGTTTACGCTGGCGGGCAACGCTGCCGCTGCGTTCGGTGCACGCCTTGCCGCCAGCACCGTGGCGCAGGCCATCGACGGCGAAGCGCTGCCGCATGCGCTGCCGGTCGCGTTTGCGGCGCTGCGCGCCTTGCGGGCCGGCCGCACGGTACCGGCCGAGCTCGCCGCGCCGGAGTATGTGCGCGACAAGGTCGCCCAGACCACTGCGGAGCGCATGGCCGACAAGGCCGCTAAAGTGGCGCAGGCGTCGGGCGCGAAGCAAGCGGCGCGACCGGAACAACCTGGACAAACCGCCCAACCCGCACACCCCGAACCTCAAGGCGAGGGCGGACGATGAGCGGGGTGTTGCTGGCGGACCGCTATATTTCGCCGATGACCGAGGGCGATCTCGACGAGGTTGCCATGATCGAAAAGGCGGCGTACGAGTTTCCCTGGAGCCGCGGCAATTTCGAGGATTCGCTGCGCAATGGCTATTTCGGCATCTGTTTGCGCCACGTCACCGGGACCTTGATCGGCTACTGCGTGCTGATGCCGGTTGTCGACGAAATGCATCTGCTCAATCTGTGCGTCGCGCCGTCCGCGCAGGGCGCGGGCGCGGGGCTCTCGCTGCTGCGCGAAGCGGTGCGCATTACGCGCAATGAGAAACTCGACGGGCTGCTGCTCGAAGTGCGGCCGTCGAACCACCGGGCCATCCGGCTCTATGAACGCTTCGGCTTTGCTTCGATCGGCCGTCGCAAGAACTACTATCCGGCGCGGCATCGCAGCCGGGAGGACGCCATCGTGATGCGTTTTTCGTTTGTCAGGGAGGGCGCAGATGGCGCTGCATGAATCCGCACTGGAAGAACTCGGGCTCGCGCCAATGTGGGTGCGGCGCGGGATGGGGCAGGCGAGTCCGGTTCGGGCCGCCGAGGTAGCCGCGAGCGCTGATGGCGTGGCGCCGGTTAATACGATTGACGCGGTTGATGCAGCACCGCAGGCCGGCGCAGCTCAGCAGGCGCCCGCCAGGCCGCCCGCCCGTGTCTCTGTTTCGGGTCATTCCGCCGCAGCACGTCACGAGGAACCGTTCGAGGTGAGCGTGCACGCGAGCGTAGCGCAACCCGCGCCTGCTGCGAAGTCCACGCCGTCTCCATCGTCAACTCCGCCGGAAGACGATTTCGCGTGGTTCGACGACTTGCCGTCCGAGCCCCCGGCCGAGGCGCGTGGGGTCCCGGCAGAGCGCGCCGAGCCGGCGGTCCAGACCCTCGACTGGGATGCGCTTGCCGGGCGTGTCTCCGCATGCGAACGCTGCCGCCTGTGCGAGAAGCGCACCAACACCGTGTTCGGGGTTGGCGATCGCAACGCGGACTGGATGCTGATCGGCGAAGCACCCGGCGAAAACGAAGACCGCCAGGGCGAGCCGTTTGTCGGTCAGGCCGGCAAGCTGCTCGACAACATGCTGCGCTCGCTGACGCTCGCGCGTGACACCAATGTCTACATCGCGAACGTGATCAAGTGCCGTCCGCCCGGCAATCGCAATCCCGAGCCCGATGAGGTCGCCCGCTGCGAACCGTATTTGCAGCGTCAGGTGGCGCTCGTCAAACCGAAGCTGATCATCGCGCTCGGCCGCTTCGCCGCGCAGAGCCTGCTGAAGACGGATGCGAGCATTTCGTCGCTGCGCGGCCGCGTCCACGCGTATGAGGGCGTGCCCGTCATCGTCACGTATCACCCGGCATATCTGCTGCGCAGCCTGCCTGACAAGGCCAAAGCCTGGGGCGATCTGTGCCTTGCGCGTGACACGTGGCTCAAGGCGGCCGGCGGGCCCGCCAGCTGATGAACGCGCTCGGGCCAGCAGCGTTTCCCGCGGCCGTGCCGGTGGCGCAGCTCGAGGCGCTGCGCGAGCCCGCCGTGCGCGATCTCGCGTGGTTGCTGTTCAGCGCGGATCTGTTGCGCGCACAACCACCGGTCGGGATGCTGGCGAGCGCATTCGAAACGGCAGAGGAGGCCGCGGCCACGATCGACTGGCTGCTTGCCCTCGATGCCGATGCGGGCGGCTTGCAACGTGACATCGCGGCTGCGCGCGTCACGCGGCTCGGTCGCTATGCGGAGTGCCTGCTTGCGTGGTTTCTGCAGTACGGGCCCGCTGCGCGTCTTGTCGCAGCGAACGTGCCGTTGCGGCGCGCCGGGCTGACCTTGGGCGAGTGCGACTTTCTGGTTCAGACTGAAGCGGGGCGGCGCCTGCACTGGGAACTGGCGGTCAAGTGCTATCTGCATGCCGGCGACGGGCGGGCGCAACTCGCGGATTATGTCGGCCCCAATCTGCAGGACCGGTTCGATCTGAAGCTGACCCATGTGCTCGATCATCAGTTGCCGCTCAGCGCGCGCGAGGAGTTTGCCACGCTCGGGCACGCGGGACCGTGGGAGCCGCAGATGTTCATCAAGGGCTGGCTGTTCTACCGGCAGGGCGAGGTGGTGCGCGATCCGGTGCAGATCGATCCTGCGCATGCGCGGGGCTGGTGGGCGACGCGGGCCGACTGGCCGGCCTTTGCAGCAGCGCATGCGCAAGCGTGGCGGGTGTTGCCTCGGCTCGAGTGGCTGGCGCCGCGGCGGCATGAGCGAGGGGTGGCAGAAGCGCAGGGCATCGCCTTTGTCGATGCGCCCGCGTTGAGCACGCGGGTTGCGCATCAAAACGGCCCGACCATGGTGGCGGCTTTCTTTGTCGACGACGCGGGGCGCTGGGTCGAGCGCTCACGTGGTTTTATCGTGCCGGACGACTGGCCCGACAAGGCGCAGGCGTTCGCGCGGCAGTGAAGGCGCGGCCGCAGTCCAGGGCCGCAGTCCAGGACACGCCGAGGCGCCGCAATCCTCCTTACCACCACCGGTAAAAATGATGCACCGGCCCGACGCCCTTGCCGACGTCGAGCCGGTCGCTCGCCTGCAGCGCGCCGGTCAGATACTGCTTCGCATCCGCTGCGGCGCTGGCCAGATCCGCGCGCTGCGGAATCAGCGCTGCAATCGCTGAGGACAGCGTGCAGCCGGTCCCGTGCGTATTTTTCACCGGCACGCGCGGCGCGCCGAGGCGCAGGGTGCCGCTGTCCTGCACCAGCCAGTCGGGGCTGTCGGTGGCCGCGAGATGGCCGCCTTTCATGAGCACGGCACGTGCGCCAAGCGAGCGCAACGCTTCGCCTTGCGCGATCATACCGGCTTCGTCGGTCGCGGCCGCGAGCCCGAGCAACGCAGCGGCTTCCGGCAGATTCGGCGTGAGCAGATCGGCGAGCGGCAGCAGTTCGTCGCGCACCACGGCGACCGCCTCGGGTGCCAGCAGCGCATGGTTGCTCTTGGAAATCATGACCGTGTCGAGCACGACGTGCTTCGGTTGATGGCGCCGCAGCGCGTCGGCCACCGCCCGCGCAATCTGCGCATTCGCCAGCATGCCGATCTTCACCGCATCGATGCGGATATCGTCGAACACCGCATCGAGTTGGGCGGTCACGAACCCAGGGTCCGGCGTATGAATCGCCGTGACGCCGCGGGTGTTCTGCGCGGTCAGTGCGGTGATGACGCTCGCGCCGTACGCACCGAGTGCCGAGAAAGCCTTGAGATCGGCCTGGATGCCCGCGCCGCCGCCGGAGTCGGAGCCGGCGATCGTCAGGACGTTGGGAATCGGTTGAGTCATGAGGAGACTTGAAAGAAGGGGGCGCAACGCACCGCAGGTACGCTGCAAGCCCGGCGCGCGAAGCGCAACGTCAGTGCTTCACTTCGCCGATCAGCGCGACTGAATCGAACGCGCGCTGGTTGGCCTGATGGCGGCGCATCACGAACCACATCATCATGCAGACGAAGGTGCCGAACAGCACGATGACCGCGGACACCGGCACGTCGAGCCAGACGAGAACCGCGTACAGGCACAGCATCACGAGCACCGAGAGGTTCTCGTTAAAGTTCTGCACGGCGATCGAATGACCTGCTGACAGCAACACGTGGCCGCGATGCTGCAGCAGCGCATTCATCGGTACCACGAAGAAGCCCGACAGGCCGCCCACCACCATCAGGAAGATATACGCGAGGACCAGATAGCCCGAGACATGCATGTGGCCGAAATAAAAGCCCCAATGCGCGGGGAACAGGTCGCGCGTATAGAACGCCATCATCATCACCGCGACGCCCATGATGACGCCGACCGGCAGCACCGACAGCGACTTCTTGAGCGGCACGCGCGAGGCCGCGATGATCGCACCTGCCGCCACGCCGACCGCTACCACCGCCTGCAGGATGGCGCCTTCGGAGAGCGACATGCCGAGCGACACTTCCGCCCACTTCAGTACGATGAACTGCAGCGTCGCACCCGCGCCCCAGAAGAGCGTGGTGACCGCGAGCGAAATCTGGCCGAGCTTGTCGCGCCACAGAATCAGGAAGCAATCGGCGAAATCGGTGACCAGCTTGATCGGGCCGCGTTCCTGTTTCGGATAGCGTGCGCCGGTGTCGGGAATCCGCAAATTGAACAGCGCGGCGATGACATAGATCGCCATGACGACGAGCATCGCGGCTTCGGCTGGCGTATTGACGGTGGGAATATGGTGCTTGAGGATGTGTGAAGCAATGTGCGGGCTGATCAGCGCGCCGCCCAGCACGGTGCCCAGGATGATCGAGCCGACCGTGGTGCCTTCGATCCAGCCATTCGCAGCAACGAGCCGGTCAGGTGGCAGCAGTTCGGTGAGAATGCCGTATTTGGCCGGTGAATACGCCGCCGCGCCAAAGCCCACGATGCCGTACGCAATCAGGGGATGCGCGCCGATCAGCATGGTGAAGCAACCGACCACCTTGATGGTATTGGTCACGAACATCACGCGCCCTTTCGGACGGGAGTCCGCAAAGGCGCCCACGAACGCAGCGAGAACGACATACGACAGCACAAAGAACAGCTTGAGCAGCGGCGTCATCCAGTTTGGGGCGTGAAGGTCTTTCAGCAGTGCAATAGCAGCGATCAGAAGCGCATTGTCGGCCAGCGAAGAAAAAAACTGCGCGGCCATGATGGTGTAAAAACCTTTTTTCATCTGATGCGATGCTGTCCTCGCTGCGGTCCGTCCGCCCCGGCCGTGTGCAAGGCGTCCGGGCTT
>DASZIR010000099.1:0-3257 GCA_035948995.1 Paraburkholderia sp.
CCGGCAGCACCGACCGCGCCGTTCTCGGTCGATTCGTCGAAGATCAACTCGGGCGACACCGCCTGGATGCTGACCTCCACCGCGCTCGTGCTGTTCATGACGATCCCGGGCCTGGCGCTCTTCTACGGCGGCATGGTCCGCAAGAAGAACGTGCTGGCGACGCTGATGCAAAGCTTCGCGATCACCTGCGTCGTCACGATCGTCTGGGTGGTGCTGGGCTACAGCCTCGCGTTCACCCCGGGCGGTTCGTTCCTGGGTGGCTTCTCGCGCGTCTTCATGGCGGGCATGAACTACATCCACGGCGACAAGGCGACCACGCTGACGGTGAGCCACCTGGCCCCGACGATTCCGGAAACGGTCTACTGCGTGTACCAGATGACGTTTGCGATCATCACGCCGGCGCTGATTACGGGCGCGTTTGCTGACCGTATGAAGTTCTCGGCCATGCTGGTGTTCATGACGCTGTGGTCGATCGTCGTCTACTCGCCGATCGCGCACATGGTCTGGGAACCGAGCGGCTGGCTGGCTGCAGCAGGCATCCTCGACTTCGCAGGTGGCACGGTGGTGCACATCAACGCCGGTATCGCGGGTCTGGTCTGCTGTCTGGTGCTGGGCAAGCGCGTGGGCTACGGCAAGGAAGCGATGGCTCCGCACAATCTCACGCTGACGCTGATTGGTGGCGCGATGCTGTGGGTGGGCTGGTTCGGCTTTAACGCAGGTTCGGCAGTGGCAGCAGACGGCCGTGCCGGTTTCGCAATGTTCGCAACGCAAGTGGCAACGGCAGCTGCAGCACTGGCATGGATGTTTGCTGAGTGGATCGCCAAGGGCAAGCCGTCGGTACTCGGCATCGTCTCGGGCGCCGTGGCAGGGCTGGTGGCGATTACGCCGGCATCGGGCTTCGTTGGCATCGCCGGTGCGCTGGTGATCGGTATTGCGGCAGGCGTGATCTGCTTCTGGTCGGCTACGTGGTTGAAGAGCAAGCTCGGCTATGACGATTCGCTCGACTGCTTCGGCGTGCACTGCATTGGCGGGATCGTCGGCGCACTGCTGACCGGCGTGTTTGCAGTCAAGGACATCGGCGGCGCAGACGGCAGCGTGATCCTGCAGGCCAAGGGCGTGCTGACGACGCTGATCTACAGCGGTGTAGTGAGCTTCGTCCTGCTGAAGGTGATCGACATGGTGATGGGCATCCGCGTAACGGAAGAAGAGGAACGCGAAGGTCTGGACGTGAGCCTGCACGGCGAACACGTCGAATAAGACTTCAACAGGTTCAGGGATTTACGGATCACGAATCAAGCGCAGCGACTTTGGCCCGCCGGAAGGCGGGCCTTTTTCTGTGCGCCGAGCATGCGCAGCAGCTTGGGGGTGCAAGTCCCCTTCTATGAGCAGGAAGTTGTCAAGGCCTTTCGCGAACTACCCGTTTTGTGAACGCCATCAACTGATGTCCAGGAGTTATCCACGGCCGGTCGGCGGGTCGCCTGTCACGACCACGACGCCGGCCGGCGGTGGATAACTCGGGCTCATTTTGACGCGGGTTCCTCCTTGCGTTGATTGCGGCTCGCCCGGCATACAGGCGCATTTCGGCCGCGCATTTCCGGGCGGATTTCCACCGCCGTCAACCGTTGCCGCAATCCAGTCTGCGTTTCTGGTCTGAAGCCGGTCATCGCGCGCGTCAGACCTGACGTCCGACAACCTTCTATCCGCTGGCGCCTGGCCAGCCTCATCCTGCATGCGCGTTACGCCGGAATATTTTCCGGGAACATGCCCCACCTGTAAAACCGGTTACGTCGGTAACCCGGGGACTTGACGGGCATGTTCACTTCAAACCGTCCATACATCAGTGTTGCGCCGTGCGTGACGGCGTTGCTGTGATACCTTGCTGACTCAGACTGACTTCAGCTGTGCGCCTTCGGGAATCACGCCGTCCTTCAGATAGCGCCACAGCGCAATCGCGAGGCGCCGTGCCACCGCGACGATCGCGATGCGCCGCGCCCGGCGGTTCGGCCCCGTGCCCTGCGTGCGCTGGTTGAACCACTGCGTCAGCGCGCTGCCGGGCTGGTAGCGCAGCCAGGTCCACGCCATCTCGACCAGCAGCGCGCGCACCCGCCGGTTGCCCTGCCTGCTGATCCCCTGGTCCACGTGGCTCTCACCGCTGTCGTAGGGCTGCGGCACCAGCCCGACGCACGCACCGACCTGGCGCCGGTTGGTGAACTCCCTCCAGAACAGCTCCAGCGCGAGGCGCGACGCGCCCACTTCGCCAATCCCCTTGAGGCGCGCCAGGTCATCACTTCGCTTGCGCGCGGGTGCCGGCACGCTCGCCTGGCGCGTCTTCTCGAGTGCGGCGAGTTGCTGCTCCGCCAGTGCCAGCCGTTCGCACTCGCGCAGCAGCCGTTCGCGCAGTTCGCGCGGCAGCGGTGCGCCGTCGTGGCAGCGCACCTCGTCGCGGGCGAGCCGGCCGGCGAAGGCCTTGTGGTCGACCTCATCCCAGCAGCCGAGCGTGACCAGCAGCTTGCGCATCCGGTCGCGGTGCTGCTGTACTTCCTTTTGCAGTTCGCCGCGATCGCGCATCAGCTGGCGCGACGCCTCGTCCTGCGGCGACGGCACGTGCACCACGTGCATGCGGTCGCGCTCGCCGCGCAGCCACGCGCGCAGGTTGATGACCAGCTTGATCACGTCGAGCCGGTCGGTCTTCGCGCGCCGCTGGTGGCGTTCGACCGGAATGCTCGCCGGATCGACGACGTAGCACTCGACGCCGCGCGCCTGCAGCGCGCGACAGATCCAGAACGCGTCCTGGCCGGCTTCGTAGCTCACGACCGTGCGTACGCCCGCCGGCAGCGACCACTTGTTCTTGTGCGCCTCGATGAGACCCAGCACCGCCTGCAGGCGCGCTGCGGCCTGCGGTTGCGCGACCGTGTGTACGGCCGGCTTCTCGCGCCGTCCGTCGTGCAGTGCGACCTTCCACTTCGCCGCAGCAAGCTCGAGTGACACTGCCAGCACCGGTTCCTCACCACCCGTCGTGAACATCTGATCCGTGCGCATGATGCTTTCTCCTTTGAACAGGACTCGACACGCTGATTTTACGTACCAGTTCGTCGACGACCCCCTGTACATAGGATCTGCCCAACCCGATGGTGGTGAAGGGCTAGTGAAACGCAAGGGCGTCGTCGCGAGGCGGGGTCTGAAGGAAGCGCGTAGCAAAGCCACGACCTGACGAACAGAAATCAGATACGAGGCCTACCCGGCCGGACGAGCGAGCA
>DASZIR010000100.1:0-11057 GCA_035948995.1 Paraburkholderia sp.
CGATGGCCCGTTTCGTGGTTACCCGGACCGTGTCTGCAGCCACCGCTTCCAGAGCGCCGCGCTGAGGAAGCACGCGGCGGTGGGTCTGCTCACTTCGTTGCAACGTAGCGGGCTGGTTACCGCTCCCCCTGGTCAACCCCGAGCATGCCCAGTTGCCTGAACAAGCCCCGTACTTCAGTGCGGGGTGGTTGACGGTCTTCCTCATCCTTACATTTGGTCGCCGCACGCGCGCGCGGCGGCCCGATCATACGCTGACCTGGCCCTTAGACAAAAAGTTCGACCCGCAGAGCGGCCCGGGCTTTGTACAATGGCTCGACATACCGGTGCGCACGAGATGCGCGGCCGGCTTTATACCCTATTCTTACAAATCGCCATGGCAGATACCGCAACGCCCCCCGTGATCCGTCGCGCCGACTACGCGCCGCCCGCCTTCCTGATCGATACCGTGGCGCTGGAATTCGATCTCGTGCCCGAACGCACGGTCGTCAAGAACACCATGCGCGTGCGCCGCAACCCTGACGCCGCACACGCCGCGCACCTCGAACTGATGGGCGAGCAGCTCGAATTCGTCGGCGCGGCCATCGACGGCGCGCCGTACGGCGCCGTGCGCACCAACGAACACGGGTTGACGGTCGAGAACGCACCGGACGCCTTCGAACTGACGCTCACCAGCATCTGCAACCCTGCAGAAAACACTACGCTCTCCGGGTTGTACGTGTCCAGCGGCAACTTCTTCACCCAATGCGAGGCGGAAGGCTTCCGCCGCATCACCTATTTCCTCGACCGCCCAGACGTGATGGCCACGTATACGGTCACGCTGCGCGCGGACAAGGCCGCCTACCCGGTGCTGCTGTCGAACGGCAACCTCCTCGAAGAAGGCGATTTGCCTGACGGCCGCCATTTCGCCCGCTGGGACGACCCGTTCAGGAAGCCTAGCTACCTGTTTGCGCTCGTGGCGGGCAAGCTGGTGTGCATCGAGGAGCGCGTGAAGAGCGGCTCCGGCAAGGAGAAGCTGTTGCAGGTGTGGGTCGAACCGCACGATCTGGACAAGACGCGCCATGCAATGGATTCGCTGATTCATTCGATCCGCTGGGACGAGGAACGTTTCGGGCTGGAGCTCGATCTGGAGCGCTTCATGATCGTCGCCGTGAGCGACTTCAACATGGGCGCGATGGAGAACAAGGGCCTCAACATCTTCAACACGAAGTACGTGCTGGCGAACCCCGAGACGGCCACCGATACCGACTTCGCCAATATCGAGGCGGTGGTCGGTCATGAGTACTTCCACAACTGGACCGGCAACCGCGTCACCTGCCGCGACTGGTTCCAGCTGAGCCTGAAGGAGGGGTTGACGGTATTTCGCGACCAGGAGTTCTCCGCCGACATGGCCGGCGGCGCGACTGACGAAGCCGCGCGCGCGACCAAGCGGATCGAGGACGTGCGGGTGCTGCGCCAGATGCAGTTCGCCGAAGATGCGGGGCCGATGGCCCACCCTGTGCGTCCGGAAAGCTACGTCGAGATCAACAACTTCTACACGATGACCGTGTATGAGAAGGGCTCGGAAGTGGTGCGGATGTATCAGACGCTGTTCGGGCGCGAGGGCTTCCGCAAGGGCATGGATCTGTACTTCAAGCGCCACGACGGCCAGGCGGTCACCTGCGACGACTTCCGTCATGCACTGGCTGACGCCAACGGCGGCGACCTCGCGCAGTTCGAGCGCTGGTACAGCCAGGCCGGCACGCCGCGCGTCACGGTCAAGACCGGCTACGATGCCGCGAAACGCAGCTATCGCGTGACGCTCACGCAAGGTTATGGCGACGCGGCACCGTCCGCCCGCGAAACGCAAAAGGGTCCGCTGCTGATTCCGTTTGCCCTTGGGCTGATCGGCAAGAACGGCGCCGACCTGCCGCTGCGCCTCGAAGGCGAAGCGAGTGCCGCGCCCGGCACCACGCGCGTGCTCGAATTCACGCAGACCGAGCAGACTTTCACGTTCGTCGACGTCGCGGAAAAGCCGCTGCCTTCATTGCTGCGCAATTTCTCGGCGCCCGTGATCGTCGAATACGACTACTCGGCCGACGAGCTGGCGTTCCTGCTGGCTCACGACAGCGACCCGTTCAACCGTTGGGAAGCCGGTCAGCGCCTCGCCACGCGCGAACTGCTCGCGCTTGCCGGGCGGGCTGCCACCGGCGTGCCGCTGCAACTGGACGACTCGGTCATCGCCGCGTTCGCGCGGGTGCTGACCGACGAGTCGCTCTCACCGGCCTTCCGCGAACTGGCGCTGATCCTGCCGTCCGAGGCCTATCTCGCCGAGCAGATGGCGGAGTCGAACCCGGCCGCCGTTCATACCGCGCGCCAGTTCGTACGCAAGCGCCTCGCCAATGCGCTGAAGCACGAATGGCTCGCGGTCTACGAGCAGCACCGCACGCCGGGCGAGTACGAAGCAACGCCGGAGGCAAGCGGCCATCGCGCGCTGAAGAGCCTCGCCCTCTCTTACCTCGCCGAACTGGACGATCCTGCCGACGCCGTGCGCCTCGCCTCGGCGCAGTACGCCACGGCCAATAACATGACGGATCGTGCAGCGGCCCTGACCGCACTGCTCAGCGCGGCGGCAGCGGGCGGCGGGACGCAGGCGCTGGATGCGCTTGACGATTTCTACCGCCGCTTCGAGCAGGAACCGCTCGTCATCGACAAGTGGTTCGCCCTGCAAGCCACGCAGCGCGGCAGCGCGCAGCGGCCGGTGATCGAGATCGTCCGCAAGCTGATGGCGCATCCGGCGTTCAATCTGAAAAATCCGAACCGCGCCCGTTCGCTGATCTTCAGCTTCTGCGCGGCCAACCCGGCGCAGTTCCACGCCGAGGACGGTTCCGGCTACGCGTTCTGGGCCGAGCAGGTGATCGCGCTCGATGCACTCAATCCGCAGGTCGCGGCGCGCCTTGCACGCTCACTCGAACTGTGGCGCCGCTTCACGCCGACGCTGCGCGAAGGCATGCGCGCAGCGCTGGAAAAGGTGGCGGCGCACGTCAAGTCGCGCGACGTGCGGGAGATCGTGGAGAAGGCGCTGGCCTGATCGTTGCGGGAGGTTTCAGGCAGGGAAAAGCCGGCACGCGTTGCCGGCTTTTTTTGTCTGTCGGGCCCGCAGGAAACGTCCAGTCCATCGCGCATCGCAAGTTGCACATGATCGATGCCGCGGTTTCGATTGAAGATCTGTATGCGCCGCCGGGCAATCGGCTGGAGGCGCTGCAGGGGCTACGCAGCGGACAGTGGAGCATCCGGATCAATGCGCAGTGACGCATCTGTTTGCACTTCGTCGACGGCGATGCGCTGAATGTCGAGTTCGTCGACTATCACTGATTGATTGGGAGACCAGCATGGTCATCAAACGCTCCGGGTTGGACAGCCTCGACTTTTCGGACCTCGAAACCGGCGAGCAGATTCCGCCCGTACACCCGGGCGAAATCCTGCGCACGGAGTTCCTCGACCCGCTCGGCATGTCGGTCAATGCTCTGGCTCTGGCTCTGGCTCTGGCTCTGGCTCTGCGCGTGCCAGCCCCCCGCATCAACGACGTGGTGCTCGGCAAGCGTGCGGTGTCGGCCGACACCGCATTGCGCCTCGAGCGCTATTTCAGCGCTAGCGCCCAGTTCTGGCTCAACCTGCAGATCGGCTACGACCTGCGCGTCGCCAGTGAGGGCGCGGGCGAGCAGATTGCACGCGAGATCGAACCATTAACCAGGGCGCGGCGTCCGAAGTTGCCCAAATCCCCGCGCAGTCACGCCCGCGCCGCCGCACTTGCAGCGAGCGTGACCAGCAGTGTTGCGGCCGTCAAACCTCGGCGCAAGCCCTGAGCCTCAGAGCCAGCGCCGCGCGCGTCTTCTTCGCGGCTTCGACCATCGCGGTCAGCGCCGGATCGACCTGATGCCAGTCACGCGTCTTCAGGCCGCAGTCCGGGTTCACCCACAGCCGCTCGGCCGGAATACGCTGGAGCGCCAGGCCAATCAGCGCGGCCATTTCGTCGGACGTCGGCACGCGCGGCGAATGGATGTCGTAGACGCCCGGGCCGATCTCGTTCCGATACTCGAAAGTCTCGAATGCGCCAAGCAACTCCATGTTCGAGCGCGTGGTTTCGATCGAGATCACATCGGCGTCCAGCGCTGCGATGGAGGGCAGGATGTCGCCGAATTCCGAATAGCACATATGGGTGTGAATCTGCGTTTCGTCGGCGACGCCCGAGGCCGCGATCCTGAACGCGCGCACTGCCCACTCCAGATAGCCGGCGCGCTCGTGCGCCTTGAGCGGCAGCCCTTCGCGCAGCGCCGGTTCGTCGATCTGGATCATGCCGATCTGCGCCGCTTCGAGCGCGAGGGTCTCCTGGCGCAGCGCCAGTGCGATTTGCAACGCGGTCTGCGAGCGCGGCTGGTCGTCGCGTACGAACGACCATTGCAGCATCGTCACCGGTCCGGTCAACATGCCTTTCACCGGCTTGTCAGTGAGCGACTGCGCATAGGTCGCCCAGCCAACCGTCATCGGCTCCGGCATATAAACGTCGCCATAGATCAGCGGCGGTTTCACGCAACGCGAACCGTAGCTTTGCACCCAGCCGTTTTCGGTAATCGCAAAACCCCACAACAGCTCACCGAAGTATTCGACCATATCGTTGCGTTCGGCCTCGCCGTGGACCAGCACGTCCAGACCATAGTCGAGCTGCCTGTCGATCGCGAAGCGCACCTGCTCGCGCATCGCTTCGAGATAGTCGAGGTGGCTCAGCTTGCCCTGCTTGTGAGCAGCACGCGCGGCGCGGATCGCGGCGGTTTGCGGAAACGAACCGATCGTCGTGGTCGGCAACAGCGGCAGATCGAAGCGCGCGCGTTGCGCCACCGCCCGGGCTTCGTACGACGAGCGGCGCGTCGCATCGGCTTCGGTGAGCGCCGCAACGCGGCGTTTGACGAGCGGGTTGTGAATGCGGGTGGAGGTCCGGCGCGCGGCGCAGGCTTTGCGCGCATCCTCGAACGCGATGGCGACCACCGCCACGCCATGCGTCAGTGCGTCGCGCAACAGCGCCACCTCACGCCCTTTCTGAACAGCGAAAGCAAGCCAGGCGCGCAGCTCCGCGTCGAGCTTCGCTTCACTGGCGAGGTCAACGGGCGTGTGCAGCAATGAGCAGCTGGTCGCCACCCACAGGCGCTCGCCCAACTGATCACGCGCTGCAGCGAGCCGCGCCAGCGACGCGTCCAGATCGTTGCGCCAGACGTTACGGCCATCGACGATGCCGCACGACAGCACCTTGTCTGCCGGATAGTCTTCGACGAACGCGTCGAGTTGTGCAGGCGCACGCACAAGGTCGATATGCAAACCCGCCACCGGCAGAGATTTCAGCAAGGCGGCATGTTCGCTCACATCGTCGAAGTATGTCGTGAAGAGGAGTTTCGGCGCGTGCGGAACCAGCGCCTCGTAAGCAGCCGGCGCGGCGGCGCGCCATGCCGTGGGCAAGTCGAGCGCAAAAATCGGCTCGTCGATCTGCACCCACTCGACACCCTGTTCACGCAGGCGCGCGAGCAGCGCCTGATAAGCCGGCAACAATCGCGGCAGCAAGTCGAGCCGATCGGCGAGTCCGTCACGCTCCTTGCCGAGCCACAACAGCGTCAACGGGCCCACCAGTGCAACCTTCGCGCGATGGCCGGCGGCCTGCGCCTCCTCAACCTCATCGAACAGCCAGGGCACACCGGCGCCAAAGCGCGTCGACGGCGAGTACTCCGGCACGAGGTAGTGATAGTTCGTGTCGAACCACTTGGTCATTTCCATCGCCGGCTGCGCCGGATTGCCGCGCGCCATCGCGAAATATTGGGCTAGCGTCAGTTGCGCCGCATCGAAACCGAAACGCCCGGGCAGGCCACCGACGTGTGCAAGCGTGGTGAGCACGTGGTCGTACCACGCGAAATCGCCGACCGTGACATAGGTGAGGCCAGCCTCGCGCTGCATGCGCCAATGGGCCGCGCGCAACGCGCGGCCGCCTTCGCCCAGCGCCGCGGCGCCGTCAGCCGGCATGTCGTCGCGCCAGTAGCGCTCCAGTGCGAACTTCAATTCACGTTGTGCGCCGATGCGCGGGAAACCCAGTATGTGTGCGGTGCTCATGGTGTCCTCCGAGAATGGGCACCAGTATTGGATTTCCGCGAATATTACTCAAACGAAAGTTTTTATGATTTATCATTAATTTTTTTCAACATCGTTCACCCTGGCCGTCCCGATGATCCGCTCGCCGCTCGAACTCAGACACCTGCAAACGCTGATCGCCTTGCGCGACACCGGCAACCTGTCACGCGCCGCGCAAATGGTTTGCCTGACGCAATCGGCGCTTTCGCATCAGTTGAAGGCGCTCGAAGCGCATTTCGGCATGCCGCTGTTCGTGCGCAAATCCGCGCCGCTGACCTTCACGCCGGGCGGCAAGCGCCTGCTTGCACTGGCCGAAGCGGTGGTGCCCGCGATCGAAGAGGCCGAGCGGGATGTCGCCCGGCTCGCGCAAGGTACGGGCGGCACGCTGCGCATTGCTGTCGAATGCCACACCTGTTTTGACTGGCTGATGCCGGCCATGGATGCATTCCGGCAGCGCTGGCCCGAGATCGAACTCGACATCGTGTCTGGCTTTCATGCGGACCCGATCGGCCTGCTGCACCAGGATCGAGCCGATCTGGCGATCGTCGCCGAAGCGGATCCCGACGAGGCCGTCGATCATCATCCGCTATTCCGCTTCCAGATCGTCGGGCTGGTCGGCAACGACCATGCGCTGGCGCAGAAGGCCGCGCTCGAGGCAGAGGATTTCCGCGACGAAACGCTCATCACCTACCCCGTCGCTGACGACATGCTCGACATCGTGCGGCAGGTCCTGAGACCGGCCGGGATCGAACCGAAACGGCGCACCTCGGAGCTCACGGTCGCCATCCTGCAACTGGTCGCCAGCCGGCGCGGCGTTGCCGCGTTGCCGCTCTGGGCGGTCGCGACCTATCTCGACAAGCGCTATGTGACGCCACGCCCGGTCCATACCGCCGACGGCTCACCGCTCGCCGGCGAACTGTATGCCGCAACCTTGCCTGCCTTTTCGAAGCGTCCGTATGCGACCGACTTCGTATCGATCATGCGCGAAACGAGCGTGCTGAACCTGCCGCAGATCGAATTGCTCTGACGCGGCGCACCCCTTTGCATCTCAAAAGCACAGGAAAGACACACCGAGCGGGTAAAATCGCAATATTCCTTCGCCTTCCCGGAGTACTGCAATGGCTTTGCAACGTCGTACCACTCTCACGAAGTATCTGATCGAGCAACAGCGCGAGACCAACAACCTGCCGGCGGACCTGCGCCTCCTGATCGAAGTCGTTGCGCGTGCGTGCAAGGCGATCAGCTACCACGTCAGCAAGGGCGCGCTGGGTGATGCACTCGGCACCGCGGGCAGCGAAAACGTTCAGGGCGAAGTGCAGAAGAAGCTCGACATCCTGTCGAACGAAATCCTGCTCGACGCCAACGAATGGGGCGGCAACCTGGCCGGGATGGCTTCCGAGGAAATGGAGACCTTCTTCCCGATTCCCGCCAACTATCCGAAGGGCGAATACCTGCTGGTGTTCGATCCGCTCGACGGCTCGTCGAACATCGACGTGAACGTCTCGATCGGCACGATCTTCTCGGTGTTGCGCTGTCCGGACGGCCAGCAGCCGACCGAACAGTCGTTCCTGCAACCGGGCACGCAGCAGGTCGCTGCCGGCTACGCCGTGTATGGCCCGCAGACGGTGCTGGTGCTGACCACCGGCAACGGCGTGAACTGCTTCACGCTCGACCGGGAACTGGGCTCGTGGGTGCTCACGCAGAGCGATATGCGCATTCCGGTGGAAACGCGTGAATATGCGATCAACGCATCGAACGAGCGCCACTGGTATCCTCCGGTCCAGCAGTACATTGGCGAGTTGAAGGCCGGCAAGGACGGCTCGCGCCAGGCCGATTTCAATATGCGATGGGTTGCGTCGATGGTGGCGGACGTGCACCGTATCCTGAACCGCGGCGGCATCTTCATGTACCCGGCCGACAAGCGCACGCCGGACAAGCCGGGCAAGCTGCGCCTGATGTACGAAGCAAACCCGATGGCCTTTATCGTCGAACAGGCGGGCGGCGCCGCGACCAACGGCGAGAAGCGTATTCTCGACATCGTGCCGAAAAGCCTGCACGAGCGCGTGGCGGTGTTCCTCGGCTCGAAGAACGAGGTCGATCGCGTGACCCGCTACCATTTCGAAACAAAAAATTGAACCGGGGACTTGCCAAGGCGCTGAAGAAGTCCCTATAATCTCGGTTCTCCTGATGCCGGAATAGCTCAGACGGTAGAGCAGCGCATTCGTAATGCGAAGGTCGGGGGTTCGATTCCTCTTTCCGGCACCAACAGATTCAAGCACTTAGCCCAGTCCTCGTGACTGGGCTTTTTGCTTTCGAGAATCCATGTAGGCACCATGTAGGCATTCTCGGTCAACGCTCCGCCCGTTTGTGAAATCCGATTTCACGATGTAGCAACCTCGCTTCCTCCGCATCGATTCCTCAGCCGAGGGTTGGTCGCTCACGTGCCGGCAACGACTTCCGCGCATCGGGGCACGCCTGATACACACCGCTCTGGTCCCAGCCTCGGCGCTGCAACGTTGGCGACACGGGTCCAAACTCGCGCCAATCCTCGGGGCGACGACGACGTACTGCGCGCCTTCACACTGGCGGCAAGGAAGAGTTTCGGAAAGCCTTCCGGCATAGCTTTCGATATACCTTCCCGAAAGGCTATTTCTCCGCTCAAGCGTCGGCAGAATTTATTCGAGATCGCGACGCAGCGCGCCGACGCTCGACGCGTGCGCCTTCCGCGGGAAGACTGCATGGTCGCTCGCCCGCGAGGCGCGCATTCTCCACCGTATCGAAATCGCGTGCGCGCCCAGCAACCGACCGGGTTCGGCCAGGAAGAGTCATTCGTCGTGGCCGCCATTTGGACACTCGTGCGACCGCTTCGCTCCGTCAACGGTCCTTCGACCACCGATGATGTGCATCCCGTCATCGGCCATTCCCGTCATCCGCGACCGGGCAAATATTTCGGTCGCGAATGGCCGCTGTCGAGAAAATCGAATGTTCCTTGGGTCAGCGAAAACTGTCGAGTCGAACTGTTGCTTCGCCTCAGCGATAGCGTAGCGCCGCCATACCGCGTTCACTCCGCTGGGCCTATCGCAGGAAACGGACAGTGCCAGTCCATCCAGTCGTATGAGTCGCTGTGGTGCGCCCATGCCCAGATCCTTGGCAGAGTGGGATTAATCACCTCGACAACATGGTTCGACGCCGAATCCACGTCGCTCCGATCATTCTTACTGCTCCGGCGATCGATATTCTGGAAATTCGTGTGGTCGTAAGACATGGTTATCTCCTTTGACGGCTTGACATACACAACTACCCGCGCCAACCGTACGAGACTGAAGGGGTCTGTCGGGGACGAGTTCTGACGACCGACAGGCTGAGCGCGGTACAGCGCGTTGCCCAGGCAGTTGCCTTCAATTTCATCGTGCTGGACCCTAGTCACGGATTTTGTCGGCGCCCGCGGTGGACGTCCGCGGCCGCGCCCGGGCACTCCCGCGCGATGATCGGCGTGCTGTATTTCTTCCGATTGCCGCCACAATACGCACGAAAGAAATCCGGCAAGCACAATCTGCATCACCTTGTCGCTCGCCCTCTGCGGATCGCACATTCTGGAGAACTGCACACCCTCGCGCAGGCTCACCAAGCCGAGCGCGAGCGCGTCCGCCTGCAGGGGCAATGGCCTGCCGTCGCGCTCCGACGCCGTGCGGATGTACGCGCTGATCTGGTCGACCTTTTCGTGCCGGAACGCGATAAAGCGCTCCTGAAACGCGGTGTCCCGATACGCGAGTAGTTTGGCTTCGACCCAAAGCAGAAAGCAGTCTCGATCACGAAAATACCGGCTGTAGTACGCGATGGCGCGCGCCTTCACTTCCGCGGGCGTGCCGCCCTCGTCCATGACCGCCCGCAGATCGACCTGCGCGCTATCGTGGTCCCGGCGCACCAACTCAAGCAGCAGCTCCGGCTTACCGTCGAAGTTTGAGTAGAACGCGCCGCGCGTGTAGCCGGCCGTCTCGGCGATGTCCTCCACGCTTGTAGCGGCCAATCCCTTTTTGACGAACATCTTCCGCGCAGCCTCAAGCAGACGCTCTCGCGTCTGTTCCCTGCGCTGTGCGTGTGTCAGGCGTTCCCGTTTCATGGCATAACATACCGGTCAGATCAGAGACCCGGCATCGCCGGGCCCCTTTGCAGCAGCGTGTGTCGCAATATGTGTAATCGACCGTGAGGTCGCGGCCTGCAGTCAGGTCCTGGTGGCGAAAAAATAACTTCCGTGTCTTCGATGAGCGTTCAAACCCCTCTATTGGCGCGTCGACGACCTGTACGCGCTAGAACGTATAGGCGACGTTCACGAAGACGTTAAGCGGATTGAGCCGGAGCGTCGATTTGGAAACGATCTGTGTTCCCGTTGCGGTCTGCCCGTATAACGTAAGGTGGGTCTTCGCCGGAACGTAGCCGAGCGAGGTTCCGACCGACCAGTGTTTTGTCAGCGCGTAATTTGCCCCGATCTCGAATATCGGATTCCACGATGAACTGAGTGTCGCGTGTGCCGAACCACCGGGACCCAAGCTATCGGTGATAAACTGGCTATTGGTTGTCCGAACCTGGGTGAACCACGTATAGTTCACGCCGAGTCCGACGAACGGACGGAATTTCGATTCGGCTGAAAACAGGTGGTATCGAAGTTCGAGGGCGGGCGGCATCGGCCTCGTCGAGCCAAGGTTGCCATACTTCTGCAGCGTGCCATCGCCAACCAGATTCACCTTCAGTGGCAATCCAAACAGCGTGGCAACACCAACGTTGTCCGTGACATAGTACTCGGTGGTAATTCCCACCGTATCCGTCGAGCTGGCATGCGCCCCGGTACCGGCTAGCTGCTGGTTCACCGCTACGCCGCCAATGCTCTCCACGGTTAGTGGCGTTGCGTCGCCCTG
>DASZIR010000101.1:0-3846 GCA_035948995.1 Paraburkholderia sp.
GCTGGCCGACCGGGTTTTCGTGCTGACCGCGCGGCCCGCCACGCTGAAGAAGGTCTATGAGATCGATCTGCCGCGCCCGCGCATCACCTCGGAGATTCGCTACGAGCCGCGCTTCATTGAAATCTCGCGCGACATCTGGCATGACCTGCGTGAAGAGGTGCAGATCGCATGAGACAAACGGACACCGGAAAGACAGACATGGCAACCTCTGAATACACGCTGCAAAAGGGCAGCGACGCCGCTTCGCTTGCCGAAGTCGAACGGATCGCGCAGCGCCGGCTGCGGCAACGGCACGCACTGATCATCGGTCTGCGGGTACTGGTGCTGGTGCTCGTGCTGGGCGGCTGGGAAGTCTCCGGCCGCTTCAAATGGATCGACCCGTTCTTCTTCTCGATGCCGTCGCTGATCTACGCGCAGATCGTCGACTGGTTCGTGAACGGCACCTCGCAAGGCCCGCTGCTGCTGCAAGTGTGGGTCACGCTGGAAGAGACCTTCCTTGGCTTCCTGATCGGCTCGGCCGGCGGGATCGTCTGCGGGGTCGTGCTGGGTCGCAACAAGCTGCTGTCCGACGTATTCAGTCTCTACATCCAGATTGCCAATTCGATTCCACGCGTGGTACTGGGTTCGATATTCGTGATCGCGCTCGGGCTGGGCATGGCCTCGAAGGTGGCGCTGGCAGTCGTGATGGTATTCTTCGTGGTTTTCGGCAATGCCTTCCAGGGTGTGCGCGAAGCCGACCGCTACATGATTGCCAACGCGCAGATTCTCGGCGCCTCCCGGCGCCAGTTGACCACGTCGGTGGTGATTCCGTCGGCGCTCAGCTGGATTCTTGCGAGCCTGCACGTGAGCTTCGGTTTCGCGCTGGTCGGCGCGGTGGTCGGCGAATTCCTCGGCTCGAAGCAGGGCATTGGTCTGCTGATTTCCACGGCGCAAGGTGCATTCAACGCCAGTGGCGTGTTCGCGGCGATGATCGTGCTTGCAGTCGTCGCGCTCACAGCAGACTATCTGTTGACCGCACTCGAAAAGCGTTTGCTGAAGTGGCGACCGGCGGCGTTCTAAGCCTGCTCAGCCGTGAGAAACCCGCCCGCACCCGCGTCTGCCGGAACGGGCGGGGCAGCGTCGACGCCGGTCACCCGCAGTTACAGAACGGATCAGGGAGACCGCATGGCGCTTAGTTTGCGCGCTCGATTACTTTGTTGGCTGCTGTTGCCACTGGCCGCGTTCGTGCTTATCGCGGGCGCGATTTCATACGACACAGCGCGCCAGACGGCCGATCTCGTGCAGGACAGTGCGTTGCTGTCCTCTGCCCGCACGATCGGCGAGGATGTCGACTGGGAAGGCGGCACACTGACCGCCACCATTCCGCCGGCCGCGCTGGAGATTTTCGAATCGCCGTATCAGGATCAGGTGTTCTATAAGGTGATCGCCGGGCACGGTCAACTGCTAGGCGGCAACCCCGATCTGGCGTTGCCGCGGCGCATCGCGGCGGTGCCGGTGTTCTATGACACCACGCTGGATGGCCGGCCGGTTCGTGCGGTTGCCTATCAGCGGCAGTTGTACGACTCAGGCAGGGTCGAGCCCGTCACCGTGGTGGTGGCGAAGACGCAGGCGTCGCGTCAGGCGATGGTCGACGATTTGTGGCGCCCGCAACTGATTCGCCAGTGCCTGATGCTGGCACTGGTCGCGGCACTCGTGCCGCTTGGGCTGACCATCGAATTGCGGCCGTTGATGAAGCTCAAGGACGACGTGGCGGACCGCGAGCCGATGGAGCTTGAACCGATTCGCTCCGACCGCCTGCCGTTCGAGTTGCGGCCCATTGTCGACGCGATCAATCAATGCATCGCGCGGCTCAAGCTGCATACGACGACCCAGCGCCAGTTCATTGCCGATGCGGCGCACCAGTTGCGCACGCCGCTTACGCTGCTCGATACCCAGATTCAGTATGCCTGCCTGCATGGGCACGACGATCCCGCGCTCGCTGAAGCGCTGGAGGCGATCCGACGCAGCAGCCGGAAGATGACCGAGATGACCAACCAGTTGCTGTTGCTGGCCCAGGCGGAATCGACGTCGCCGCTGCGCGTCCAGGCCCGGGTCGACATGGCAGCCGTCGTCTCGTCCGTGCTGGAGGAGCTGATTGTGGCCGCGGAGCAGCGCGGGATCGATCTCGGCGCCGAACTGGGCGACGACGTGCAGGTGATGGGCAGCGTGAACCTGCTGAGCGCGCTCGTGAGCAATCTGGTCGACAACGCCGTCCGCTACACGCAGGACGGCGGGCGCGTCACGGCCATCTGCCGGCGCGAAGGGGACGACGTGGTGCTGCAGGTAGTGGACAATGGACCAGGCATTCCCGCGGAGGCGCGCGCGCATGTATTCGAGCGTTTTTATCGCGGGCCGACCACGGTCGAAGGTACCGGTCTCGGTTTGTCCATCGTCCGGGAAATCACCCAGTTGCATGGCGGAATGGTTAGCCTGAAGCAGGGGGCTGGACGGATTGGGCTGGTCGTCACTGTCCGCATGCCGGCGTGGCGCGGTGAGGAAAAGAAATGAAGCTGCTGCTCGTGGAAGACAACGTCGAACTGTCTCACTGGATCGTCAACCTGCTGCGCGCCGAGAATTTTGTGGTCGACTGCGTCGCGGACGGTGAAGGCGCCGACGTCGTGCTCACCACGCAACGCTACGACGTGGTGCTGCTGGATATGCGCTTGCCGCGTATGAGCGGCAAGGACGTCCTCGCCCGGCTTCGCCGCCGCGGCGACAACGTGCCGGTGCTGATGTTGACCGCACACGGCTCGATCGACGATAAGGTGGACTGTTTCAGCGCCGGCGCCGACGACTACGTGGTCAAGCCGTTCGACGCACGGGAACTGGTGGCGCGCATCAAGGCGCTGATTCGCCGGCAATCGGGTGAAAAATCGACACGCCTGACCTGCGGCGATCTGCAATATGTCGCCGACACGCGCGAATTTCGTCATAACGATGCGCCGCTGGCGTTGCGGCGCCGCGAGCACATGATTCTCGAGACCCTGATCTTGCGTCAGGGCAAGACTGTTTCAAAAACCGCCTTGATGGAAAGCGTATTCAGTCTGGACGACGAACCGAGCGCGGACGCCATCGACATCTACATCCACCGTTTGCGCAAGCACCTCGCTACCTCGAGCGCGCAGATCATGACGCTGCGTGGTCTGGGCTACATCCTGCGTAGCAAGGACGCGTAGCAAGGACGCGTAGCAAGGACGACCCGGGGGTGAACGCCGTAAATGCGGCGTATATCGGGGATATCACTTAGTGGTGCGAATGATACAGGAAAGGAGTGTGAAGGATTCGGGTCACTACGATGATATCGATTCGTTTGGCGATGCAGCAAATGATGCGTGGAAGCCGCAGCGATGCGAGCAAAAAAATCAGAAATTCAACGTAGTAATCTGAGGAGACAACCTTGAAGAAGACATACCGGACCTTGGCCCTTGCTGCAGGCACATTCGCGGCGGCCGGCGCACACGCGCAATCGAGCGTCCAGTTGTACGGCCTGATGGACCTGAGCGTGCCGACCTACGTTTCTCACGCAGACGCCAACGGCAATCACGTCATCGGCATGGGTGTCGGCGGCGAACCGTGGTTCAGCGGCAGCCGCTGGGGCCTGAAGGGCGCGGAAGACATCGGCGGTGGTTCGAAGATCATCTTCCGGCTCGAGAGCGAATACCGCATGAGCGACGGCCAGATGGAAGATCCGGGCCAGATTTTCGACCGCGATGCGTGGGTGGGTATCGTCAACGACACGTTCGGCAAGTTTACTGCGGGCTTCCAGAACACGATCGCGCGTGATGCATCGACCATCTACGGCGACCC
>DASZIR010000102.1:0-28338 GCA_035948995.1 Paraburkholderia sp.
GAGCCAACGAACTACATTGCGGCAGCGGGCATCCGCACGTTTTTTTGAGTGTCATAAGCGGGGCGGTGCCCGGGCATGACAAAGGGCGCCGCTACGTCCGGTTTGCAGTTGCTTAGCAGACGCTCGTCACTCTGGCATGTCGGACCGTTGAGGGTCGATATGCGTCCGATGCCGCAGAGATGGATCGGATGCTGGATTCCCGCGATGCAGCATGCATTGCGAACGTTGACCGCCGAATTCGAATACCTGTGGATCCTGCTGGAATATCGTTGAAGCGCCGAGCTGATTGCGCTGGCATCGGGACGACCCGATGCTGCGGGAACTTGCATTTCGTCGTCGAGCGCGCTTTTGATTTTTGGAGTAGCGAGGCATAAGGTTTTTTTACCATGACCGCGATCCCTTACCCCCTTGAATTGCAACTGCGCTGCCGCAACAGCGATGCAGGTGTATTGCCGGTACACGCTATCCGCGTGTGCTGCGAGGGGTTTCGCCTGCACATGGACCGGGCAGCCCGCCGGTGTCGCTTTGCCCCCGTTGTTGTGCTGGGACCGTTTGTCGTGCTGGCCGTCCCCACGTTGCTATTCGGCTTCCAGTTCCCGTGGTGAAGGTCTGGAAACGCTAATCCAGCAGGTCGACGCACGCGATTTCGAGCGGGCCTGCCAGATCGTCGGGATCGAGGACTTTCATTGGCACGACCTGCGTCACACCTGGGCGAGCTGGCACGTTCAGCGCGGCACGCCGCTAATGGTGCTGAAGGCGCTTGGGGGATGGGAAACCATCGAGATGGTGCAGAAGTACGCTCACCTCGCCCCGAGTCACCTTGCCGAACACGCTGGCGCGGTCAAGTTTTGGTCAATCCTGGGGGATCAGAAAGAAAAAACGCCGCTGTCTAGGGCGGCGTAGTTTCCTGATTCTAAAGACAATTCTTTGGTAGGCCGTACGGGATTCGAACCTGTGACCAACGGATTAAAAGTCCGCTGCTCTACCAGCTGAGCTAACGACCCAAAAGAGAAGCGGGATTATAGCGATAGCCGCCCGATGTTGTCAACCCACCGGGTTGCGGGCCGCAAAAGAAAAGCCCGGGGCAGGGTAGCCGCCCCGGGCTTTCCGGCGAGAGGCGCGCGTGGCTTTTACTCCGACACTGCGCGTTTGCTGCGACCTGCAGAACTACTTGATTTGCGACAACTTGCTTTGCGCCGACTGCGCCACGTCCGAGCTGCCGTATTGCGCGACGATCTGCTCGAGGGTCTTCTTGGCCGCAGCCTTCTGACCTTGCTCGAGTTGATTGTTCGCAATCGCGAGCAGCGCTTCCGGCGCACGCGGATGCTGCGGGTAATTCCTCACGACGCCTTCCCAGGTAGCCGTCGAGCCCTTGTAGTCGTGCAGTGCATACAGCGCGTTGCCGAGCCAGTATTGCGCGGTCGGCTGGTAGGGGCTCTGCGGATACTTCGCGATGAAGCTGCGGAACGAGGCCGCCGCACTCTTGAAGTCACCGTTGCGGAACTGCTGTGAAGCCGCATTGAACGCGTCCGTCTCGCCCGGCTGGACCGTGCCCGCTACGCCATCGACCGTCTGCTGCTGAGGCTCGAACTTCTTGAGCCGCGTGTCGAGGTCGGTGTAGTAGTCCTTCTGCTGTTTCTGCAGCGTGGCAAGCTGGTTCGCCATGTCCTCGTTCTGCCCACGCAGCGTCGCGACCTGCTGGTTCAGCTGGTCGAGGCGGTTGGACTGATCGAGGATGGTGCGCTGTGCAGCCGACAGTTGGCTCGACAGGCTATCGGTCTTGGTACGCAGATCGAGAATCGCCTGACGGGCCTGGTCGTCGTCGAACATGCCTGCGTGTGCCGGCACGGCCATCATGGCCGAACCTGCCACGCAGGCGGCTGCGGCAAAGCGCAGCCAGGAGAAACGGTGCGTCATACGGCTCATCACCTATTACTGTTGGTAGACGAGATCGGCGCGGCGGTTCTGTGCCCACGACGCTTCGTCATGACCGGTTGCCACCGGCTTTTCCTTGCCGAGGCTCACGGCTTCCATTTGCGAATCCTGCACGCCGAGCAGCGACAACGCGCGACGCACAGCTTCAGCACGCTTCTGGCCGAGTGCCAGGTTGTACTCGCTCGTGCCGCGTTCGTCGGTGTTGCCCTGGATCAGCACGTGGCGCTCCGGATGTGCCTTCAGGTAACGCGCGTGTTGCGCCATCAGCGACTGGTATTCGTCCTTGACCGAGTAGCTGTCGAAGTCGAAATAGATGCTGCGCTTGGCAAGCGGGCTGTTCGGATCGTTCAGCTCGTCGACGTTCACCTGTGCGACTGCATTCGGGTTCGGCTGGGTAGATACTGCACCCTTATTGGCGTTTTCGTCGAGCTTGACGCCCGAATGACATGCAGCGAGTGCACCGACCAGCAATGCGGCAAAGACGATACGAAGTTTGGACATCATTTGTTACTCTCCTTGTGTGTTATTGCATAAACGGGCCCCAGGACGGCTCGCGAACGATGCCGCCCTGAACGGACAGGACCTGCCGAGTGCGACCATCGGTCGATACTGCGGCCAACACGCCACGGCCGTTCACCTCTGTGGCGTAAAGAATGTACTGACCATTCGCCGCGAAGCTCGGCGATTCGTCATGTGTAGTGTCGGTCAAGCCGGTTGCCGAACCGGACTGCAGGTCCTGGATATACAGCTTGAAGGCACCGCCCACACGCGAGATGTAGGCCAGTTCCTTGCCGTCCGGGCTCACGCGCGGGCTGGTGTTGTAGTTGCCTGTAAATGTGACGCGCTGGGCCGCACCAGCGCTTTCCCCCTGTGCCGGCATCTTGTAGATCTGCGGTTGACCGCCGCGATCGCTGGTGAAATAGATCCACTGTCCGTCAGGCGAGTAGTTTGGTTCAGTGTCGATCGAGGTGCCTTGCGTCAGCCGGCGCAGGCCGCTGCCGTCCGCGTTGACGGCGAAAATCTGCGTGTTGCCGGTGCGCGAAAGCGCCACGGCCAGCGTGCGTCCGTCCGGCGACCAGGCAGGCGCACTGTTGTTACCCTTCTGGTCCGATACAACCACGCGACGGCCCGTGGGCAGATCGTGGATGTAGACGATCGGCTTCTTCTTTTCGAACGATACGTAGGCGACCTTCGTGCCGTCAGGCGACCAGGCCGGCGAGATGATCGGCTCGGGGCTCGACAGCGCGATGTGCGCGTCCTGGCCATCCGAATCGGAAATCTGCAGCTGGTAACGGTTGCCGGTCTTGATGACATACGACAGACGGGTCGCGAACACGCCGCGCGAGCCCATCAGCTTTGCGTAGATGTAGTCTGCCACCTTGTGTGCGCTCATCCGCAGGCCGCTCTCGGGGCTGACCAGCACGAGTCCGCCGAGGCTTTCCCCCTTGACGGTGTCGTACAGCTTGAAGCGCACTTCGTACTGGCCATTGGGCAGGTGGTTCACGCTGCCCGACACGAACGCGTTGGCACCCTTGGCCTTCCAGCTGCCCAGATCGACCGAGTCGGTTTCCGAAACGGGCGTGCTGCCGGCATCGATATTGGTGAATTTGCCGCTGCGCTGCAGGTCCTGGCGCACGATTGTGCTGACCTGCTGCGGTGAACTCGCTTCATTGACGAAATTCGCGGTCGCGATGGGGAACTGGGTAGACCCGACGCCCGTCACGAGCACATTGAGTTGTGCGTGGGCGGTGCCGCCGGCCGCAATCAGGCACGACGCCACCAATGTCCGCAGGCCTAGCTTGGTCATCAAACTCATGCTGTATGGATTCCCAAAAAATCAGATTTCTAACACGTTACGACAGCAGACAGACCCGGAAACGTTCAATTCGTTCCCGGACACGCCACGCTGGGCGGGGCGCCGCAGGGTTGTCAGCCTGCCGGACGCAACGTAATCAAAAAGCTCGCCGGCGCTTTGCCGTCGACGTCGACCGGCATTGGGTCGGTGAGCTGCACGGCCCGCAGCGCGGCGTCGTCCCACTGCGGATTCCCGCTGCTGTGCGTGACCGTCGCGCTCAGCAGCGTGCCCGACGGCGCACAGTGTACGGAGACCACTGTTTCAAGCCCCTGCGTTTCGCCTGCCCACGTGATGTGCGGGCGCACGACGCGTCTGACCTTGTCGGCGTAGCCCGGCGACGTCGACGTCCCGCCCGAGCCGCTACCCGTGCCGCTCTTGGCAAGACCGTTGCCGGTCGAACCTTCACCGCCCGCCATGCCCTGCATCTGCGCGAGCCGCGTGCGGCGTTCCTGGTCGAGCTTCTTCGCTTGTGCAGCATCGGCCTGTGCCCTGGCTGCCTTGGCCGCCTTCTGCGCATCCGCTTTCTTCTGCGCGTCAGCCTGGGCCTGCTCTTCCTGCTGTTGCTGCTTCAGCTGGTCCTGCTTCAGCTTCTCAGCCTGTTGCTGCTTCAGCTTCGCCGCTGCCGCCTTCTGGGCGGCCAGTTGCGTGGCCTGATCGGCCGCCAGTTGCTGCTGGCGCTTCGCTTCGGCTTCCTGCTGCGCCTGCAACTGCTGCAAACGTTGCTGCTCGGCAAGTTGCGCCTGGCGCTGGGCTTCCTGTTGCTGGCGTTTCTTCTCCTGCAGCGCAATGTCGGCCTGTTCGTCAGGCAGCGGCGGGGCAGGGGCCACCGGCACCGGCGGCGGGGGTTGGCGCGGCACCGCTACATCGGGCACTTCGGTCCACAGTTCGGCTTCCGCGCCTGCGGGCGTGCTGTTCTGCCAATGAATGCCGTGGTACAGGAAGAACCCGAGCAGCACGTGCATCAGCACCGCGAGCGCAAAGGCTCGCCCTGTACCGCGTTCACGCGGAGGCTGGAGCGGGTAGGCGGAATGCTTGCGGATCATTGCGATTTGACGAGCAACCCGACGCGCTTGACGCCGCGAGCCTTAAGGTCCGACATCACGTTCATGACGGCTTCGTATTTCACCGTCTTGTCGGCGGCGATCACGACCGGTTGATCGGGGTGCGACTGTTCGCGGTCGGTGACGAAGCTGTCCAGATCCGCTCTCGTCATGTTTTCTTGCTGCATGGCGCCATTGTCGTCCTTGTATTTGACGCTCATGTTGCCATCTGCGCGGATATTGACGACAACCGGCGGCGTTTGCTGCTGCGGCGCGGCCCCGCCGACGGTGGGCAGATTGACGATTGACGGTGCGACAAGCGGCGCGGTCACCATGAAGATCACGAGCAGCACGAGCATCACGTCGATGTACGGCACGACGTTGATATCGGCCATCGCGCGGCGCGAACTGCTGCCACGCATGCTGGAGGAACGGGCTGAGGAACCGGCCATCGTGGACTCCTTAGTGGGCCTGGCGTTGCAGAATATTCGAGAATTCTTCGATGAAGGTCTCGAAGCGGATCGCCAGACGGTCGATGTCGTGGGCGTAGCGGTTGTAGGCAACCACCGCCGGAATCGCGGCGAACAGGCCGATCGCCGTGGCCGTCAATGCTTCGGCAATGCCGGGCGCGACGTTGGCGAGCGTGGCTTGCTGAACGTTGGCGAGGCCGCGGAACGCGTTCATGATCCCCCACACCGTGCCGAACAGACCGATGTACGGGCTGACCGAACCGACCGAGGCGAGGAATGACAGATTGGCTTCCAGAACGTCCATTTCGCGCTGGAACGCGGCGCGCATGGCGCGGCGGGCGCCATCGAGGATCAGGCCCGGGTCGTTGAGCCGCTTTTCCTTGCCCTTCAGGAACTCGCGCATGCCTGACTCAAAGATACGTTCGAGCGCGCCGATCGTGTGGCGGTTGTTGGCGGCGCTTTGATACAGCGCCTGCAGGTCGCCGCCGGACCAGAAATCGCGTTCGAAACGTTCAGTTTGCGCGCGTGCACGGCGGATCGCAAACCACTTGCGGAAGATGAAAGTCCACGACAACAGCGAAAGCAGCAACAACAGCGCCATCACTGCCTGCGCCAGCAGGCTCGCATTAAGAACGAGAGAAATGATCGATAGATCTTGTGTAGTGTTCATATAGGTTCGCTGTAACGTCCCGAAAGGGGGCGTCCGGCTGCAAGGTCAGTCGAAGCTTGCCGTGAGGAAACCGGAAGCATCGGCAAACCGCGGGCCGAACCATGCTTTGTGTTGCCTGATCGATACGAGTTCACTGGCCTCGTAACAACGATGTTCGGCCGTCGTCCGTTGACACGTTGGATGCACTTACTACGTCCGGTCCGCGCCTTAGTGCGGCGAGAACCGGCGCCGGAATGGCGGCAGGACGCAGCGCGACCCGGTCGACGCAAGCAACGCGAATGGTCCCCGTAGCAAGCAGCGTGCCGTCACGCCACGCCTCTTGCGCGAAATCGACCGACGCGCGGCCGATCCGTTCAGTCCGGCTGACCACTTTCACGAGATCGTCGAGCCGGGCCGGCGCGCGGTAGTCGAGCGCCGTGCTGCGTACGATAAAAAGGGCGCCGGTTTCTTCCGCGAGGCGATTCTGCTCGATTCCGCATGCGCGCAGCCATTCGGTGCGTGCGCGCTCGAAGAACTTCAGGTAGTTCGCGTAAAACACGATGCCGCCGGCATCCGTATCTTCGTAGTACACGCGAACCGGCCACGTGAAGCCGATTCCGGTGCCGGGCTCGCTGGGGGACATATTCATGCGGCGCATTTTACCGGAACGCACACCCCGGCGTTATTTCGAGGGGTGTGCGGGCGGTGCGGCTCAGCCGCGATGAACCGAGAGCGCCGAGAACGACTGCGCGACGGGCATCAGCTCGATCGTGTTGACGTTCACGTGTGCGGGGCGCGTTGCGGTCCAGTAAATCGTGTCGGCAATGTCTTCGGGCGTGAGCGCCTGCACGTTCTGATAGACGTTGGCGGCCTTCTCGTCGTCGCCACGAAAGCGCACATTTGAAAACTCCGTGCCGCTGCACAGTCCGGGCTCGACGTCGGTCACGCGCAGCGCCGTGCCCGCCAGATCGGCACGCAGGTTCAGGCTGAACTGGCGCACGAAAGCCTTGGTGGCGCCGTACACGTTGCCGCCGGCGTACGGCCAGTTTGCGGCCGCCGAGCCGAGGTTGAACACATGGCCGCGATTGCGCCCGACCATGCCCGGCAACAGGGCATGGGTGACCTGCACGAGCCCGGTACAGTTCGTGTCGATCATGGTTTGCCAGTCGTCGAGGTTCGCGCGTTGGGCCGGCTCGAGGCCGAGGGCGAGGCCGGCGTTGTTGACCAGCACGTCGATGGCGGCAAATTTGCCCGGCAGCGCGGCCGGCACGGCCGCGACGGCGGCGCGGTCCCGCACGTCGAGTTCGAGCGGCAGAAGGGAGTCGCCGAGCTCGTCGGCAAGCGCCTGCAAGCGATCCTTGCGGCGCGCGGTGGCGACGACCAGATGGCCGCCCTTGACGAAAGCACGGGCGATGGCGGCGCCAAATCCTGCGGACGCCCCGGTGACGAACACGATCATTGCGGTTTCCTGGTGGGGAGGGGAGGGAGCTCGCAAGCCTACTTCCAATGCGCCGCCGCGGCAAGAACGGTCGTGCTCCCGGTGGACGGCTTTCAGGCGGGCCGCGCCGCCGGCACGGATGGTCGCCGCGCGGGCGGTTCCTGCGCCTGCGCCGCCCGCCTCGCCGGGCCTCGTTTCGACGCTCCCCGCCTGGGTGCCTCCCGCCCGGGCGCCCCAGGTAGACGCCGGGCTTTCATCAGACTTTTGCGGGCCATGCTGGCCGCCTGGGGCCGGGCTGGCGCCGGGCGTTACGACGGTTTCGGGCGCATCCGCGAGCCGGTTGCCTATTCCGGGCGCTTCCAATACACTAACGCGCTCATCCCTGCGTGACTGGCGATAGAACCTTTCAGGTTCAAGGTGGAGCGACCCACCGTGAAGCGCAGGGTGCCGTTTTGCCGTTCGCCTGGGCAGCCGTGATCCGCGCGCATTCACTTGTGCCGCCGGTGGCTGTCCTGCTTCGCGTGTGCGGCGCATCCTCATCCGCCACGTCAGGGCTGGCCCAGCCGCCAGCAGCGCCGCGTACCTCCTACGCGCCTCGCGCACGATCCGGTCAACCTGAACACACTCAACGGAACCCGTATGTTTGACAGAGCCCAAAGCACCATCGCCAACGTCGATCCCGAACTCTGGAAGGCGATCGAGCAGGAAAACCGCCGTCAGGAAGACCATATCGAACTGATCGCGTCGGAGAACTATACGAGCCCGGCCGTGATGGCCGCACAAGGTTCGCAACTGACCAACAAGTACGCCGAAGGGTATCCGGGCAAGCGCTACTACGGCGGTTGCGAGTACGTGGACATCGTCGAGCAGCTCGCCATCGACCGCGTGAAGGAGATCTTCGGCGCTGAAGCCGCGAACGTGCAACCGAACTCCGGTTCGCAGGCTAACCAGGGCGTGTTCTTCGCCATGCTCAGGCCGGGCGACACGATCATGGGCATGAGCCTCGCCCACGGCGGTCACCTGACGCACGGCTCGCCCGTCAACATGTCGGGCAAGTGGTTCAATGTCGTCAGCTACGGCCTGAACGAAGCGGAAGACATCGACTACGATGCCGCCGAAAAACTCGCCCAGGAACACAAGCCGAAGCTGATCGTGGGCGGCGCGTCGGCGTTCGCGCTGCGCATCGACTTCGAGCGTCTGTCGAAGATCGCGAAGTCGGTGGGTGCGTACTTCATGGTCGACATGGCGCATTACGCTGGTCTGATTGCCGCGGGTGTCTATCCGAACCCGGTGCCGCACGCCGACTTCGTCACCACCACCACCCACAAGAGCCTGCGCGGCCCGCGCGGTGGTGTGATCCTGATGAAGGCCGAATTCGAGAAGCAGATCAACTCGGCCATTTTCCCGGGCATTCAGGGCGGCCCGCTGATGCACGTGATTGCCGGTAAGGCTGTCGCGTTCAAGGAAGCGCTGTCGCCGGAATTCAAGGAATATCAGCAAAAGGTCGCGGAAAACGCCCGCGTGCTGGCGGAAACGCTCGTGAAGCGCGGCCTGCGCATCGTCTCGGGCCGCACCGAAAGCCACGTGATGCTGGTGGACCTGCGTGCGAAGCACATCACCGGCAAGGCGGCCGAAGCGGCGCTCGGCGCGGCGCACATCACGGTCAACAAGAACGCGATCCCGAACGACCCGGAAAAGCCGTTCGTCACGAGCGGCGTGCGTCTCGGTTCGCCCGCGATGACCACGCGCGGCTTTGGCGTGAAGGAAGCAGAGCAGGTTGGTAATCTGATTGCCGACGTGCTGGACAATCCGGAAGACGCAGCGACGATCGAACGCGTTCGCGCGCAGGTCGCCGAGCTGACCCAGCGCTTCCCGGTCTACAAGTAAGCGACGATGCGCTGCCCCTTCTGCCGGCACGACGATACGCAGGTCGTGGACTCCCGCGTATCCGAGGACGGCGCCGCGATTCGCCGGCGCCGCCGCTGTCCGGCCTGCGACAAACGTTTTACGACGTACGAGCGGGTCGAGCTGGCGTTGCCGTCGGTGGTCAAGAAGGATGGCAGCCGCACCGAATTCGATCGCCGCAAGATCGTCGCGAGCATGCAACTGGCGCTCAGGAAGCGCCCGGTTGCCGCGGACGCGATCGACGCGGCGGTCGCCCGCATCGAATACCAGTTGCTGGGCAGCGGCGAGCGCGAAGTGCGCAGCGAGCGCCTCGGCGAACTCGTCATGCACGAGTTGCGCGAGCTCGACACGATTGCCTACGTCCGCTTTGCCTCCGTTTATCGGCGTTTTGAGGACGTGTCCGAATTCGAAGACGTCATCGAAGAATTTCGCCGCGCGGCGACGCCACCCAAGCCGTCGCGCAAGCGCTGATCGTTCGCGCAGTCGCATTTTCACGCCCTTTCTGTCGCTATCACGCAGACATTGTTGCGTGCGCTCGCACCCGCCTGCCACCGGGCCGTTCGGCCGGTTGTCGATGCGCTGCCGCCTGAGTAAATTGTTCGCATTCTTTTAAAAATCAGGAATGCAGATGAAGCGGGATGCAGTGTTGTGGCGCATGGGCTGCGGCGTTACGCTGATCGAAACCATGGCGGTCGTGGCGATTCTGGCGATGTTCGCGGTACCTGCGTATCGCAGCCACGTCTCACGTGCACACCGCATCGACGCGGCGCCGGCGCTCTATCGGGCAGCACAGTTCGTCGAAGCCGGCGCGCCCGGCGATGCGAGCCCGTTGCCGGCAGGACTTGATGAGGCGCCGCCGTCTGGGACGGCTGTCTGCCGTCTGCGCGTGCTTCCGGCTGACGACACAAACGGCGGCTACGCAGTCGAGGCGCGCCCGATAGAGTCGGGGCCGATGCGCGACGACGCTTGCGGCACCTTCGCGCTCGACGCGACAGGCCTGCGTACAGATCGCGCCGCGAGCGGCGCAGCGGATGGCGCCGTGGCGGCAGATCCAGACATGTGCTGGAATGCGCGGTGAGCGATGCTGAACCGGGCACTTGTCGCGACACCGGCCACGTAACCAGCCACGTACTCAGTCATCCCCATCGCTGTCCCGCGCACTGTTTGACTTCCGGCGCGAGTCTTCCTTCATCTGTTGCCAGATGCGGTAGGCTTCCCACGCCGCCAGCGCCAGGCTACCCCATTTGAGCACCGGCTTCGCGCTCGCCATGACCGTCGCTCGCAATGGCCTGGCGAGCAGCAGCGAAGCGATCGAGCTGATCAGCGGATATTCCTTGAGCAATGCAGCGATCGCCGCGCCGGCACCTTTGGCCTTGCCCCAGCGCATGCCGGCAAAACCCGGTACCACGAACCTGAGCCAGCTGAAATGCGTCACCGCGTGACGCAGATCGACGGTGGCCTGCGCGAGTTCCATGCGCTGGACGTCCGCGCGCACCAGCAGCAACTCCTTGCGCAGTGCACGCAGATGCGGCGCGCTCAGGTCTCGGGAGGGCGGGCGCTTGCTGCGAAAGGCGGTATCCGGATGGCTTGAGCTCATGGCTTATGGGCGGCAGGGGTGGAGAGGAAGGCGAACGGCGCGAGGCCGTGCACGGGCCGGCGTCACGGTTTGCGGAATATCTCGCGATCTTTCTCGAACTCGGCCAGGGTGGCCTCGAAGATGATGGGCGAATTCTGCAGGCCGCTGCGCGCCTTGAGCCCGCAGATCACGGCCGCGATGGCGTAGACCGCAGTAATGCCGGCAAGCGACTGCCAGCGGTAGGTGTCCCAGAATGCGATGGCGATCAGCGCCGTGAGCGCGATCAGGGCCATCGTTGCAAGCATCATGGCCGCGAGCCCGAGAAACAGCACGCCGAGCAGGCGGTCTTTTTCCTCGGCCAGTTCGATACCGAGCAGTTCAAGCCGCGTTTGCAGGATCGCAAACACGGAACTGAAAATGCGGCGCAAAGGACTGTGATCCGCGCGCTGCGATTGATTGTCGATCGTCATGGCTTGAGCGCGTTGCGCGTGAGTTGCGCTAGAGGAAGCGGACCGGCCAGGCGTGCACCGGTCAACCCGTGTCAGCGGCAAGCCGGCAAATAGCTCCGGCCCTGCCGGCCGTTTTTACTTGCGATTGATCAGCAGGCCGACCAGTACGCCGACACCCGCAGCGATGCCGATCGAAGCCCATGGATGCTCGTGCACGTAGTCGTCCGTTGCACGGGCAGCCTTCTTGCCTTTCTCGACCACCACCACCTGCACGTCGGCCGCTTTTTCCTTGGCCTGTTTCAGGCGCGAGAGCGCCGTTTCACGCAGTTCGGAAGCGCGTTCGCCGGTGGCGCTCGCGGCCTGTTTCAGCAGGTCTTCAGCGTCCGCGAGGACGGTTTTGATATCCGACATCAATCTCTCCTTGTTGATTTCCGACATATACAGCTCCCATCTTGTTGCGTCACGCGTGAATCGTAACCAAAGAAACGGCCAGTGGCGAGCGCAGTGCGCCGCAAACCCGAACCCAGGCGTGAACCCTTCAACGCATGAACCATTCCCGGCTTATCTGGAGTCTAGGCGTTCCAACGCGCCCGGACGCTCAAATCGCCAGCGCCCGGTCTTGATGGAGTTGATCTGTCCCGCAAAGTTTCCTCCATTCTGGTGAACATTGCAAAAACTCATAAAGTTGTGACGCGATGTTGGTTCGGGGTGTACTCGCGCTCCCGTATGCTCTAGATTTGCGGAGTACCGCAGGCGCAAGCCTGTGTCGCCCGTCCGAACACACTAAGGAGATGCATGATGAGTTTACGTCTTGGCGACGTCGCACCCGATTTCGAACAGGATTCGAGCATTGGCCGCATCAAGTTCCACGAATGGCTAGGCGATAGCTGGGGCGTGCTGTTCTCGCATCCGGCGGACTTCACGCCCGTCTGCACCACCGAACTCGGCCTGACGGCAAAGCTGGCCAGCGAATTCGAAAAGCGCGATGTGAAGACGATTGCCCTGTCGGTGGACAGCACGGAATCGCACAAGGAGTGGATCAAGGACATCAACGAGACGCAAGCGGCCAGCGTCGGCTTTCCGATTCTTGCCGACGGCGACCGCAAGGTCTCCGAGCTGTACGACATGATCCACCCGAACGCGAACGAGACGCTCACGGTCCGCTCGCTCTTCGTGATCGACCCGAAGAAGAAGGTCCGTCTGACCATTACGTATCCGGCCAGTACCGGCCGTAACTTCGATGAAGTGCTGCGCGTGATCGACTCGCTTCAGCTTACGGACAACTATCAGGTCGCCACCCCGGGCAACTGGAAGCAGGGCGACGACGTGGTGATCGTGCCGTCGCTGAAGGACGAGGAATTGATCAGGCAGAAGTTCCCGAAGGGCTACAAGGCGCTGCGCCCGTATCTGCGTATGACGCCGCAGCCGAACAAATAGGCAGCGGCATCAGGATAGCGTCGCGGCAACGAAAAAGGCCAACCGCATGCGGTTGGCCTTGACCTCGACGAGCAGCAAGGCCAACCCCACAGCGCCTTGACGGACTGTGGGGCTGGTCATTCAGGCGATCAGAACAAGATCAGAAAAACGCCTGAATGCCCGTCTGCGCGCGTCCGAGAATCAGCGCGTGAATGTCGTGCGTGCCTTCGTAGGTATTGACGACTTCGAGGTTCACCAGATGCCGCGCGATGCCGAACTCATCCGAGATGCCGTTGCCGCCGAGCATGTCGCGGGCGAGCCGCGCAATGTCCAGCGATTTGCCGCATGAATTGCGTTTCATGATCGAGGTGATTTCCACGGCGGCAGTGCCTTCGTCCTTCATACGGCCGAGGCGCAGCACGCCCTGCAGCCCGAGCGTGATTTCGGTCTGCATGTCGGCGAGCTTCTTCTGGATCAGCTGGTTGGCGGCGAGCGGTCGGCCGAACTGCTTGCGGTCGAGCACGTACTGGCGCGCGGTGTGCCAGCAGTCTTCCGCGGCGCCGAGCGCGCCCCAGGCAATGCCGTAGCGCGCCGAGTTCAGACAGGTGAAAGGGCCCTTCAGGCCGCTCACCTTCGGCAGCATGTTCTCTTCCGGTACGAACACTTCGTCGAGCACGATCTCGCCGGTGATCGACGCGCGCAGCCCCACCTTGCTGTGAATGGTCGGCGCGGAGAGGCCCTTCCAGCCTTTTTCGAGGATGAAGCCGCGAATCGTGTCCTTGCCGTTTTCTTCGAGCTTGGCCCACACGACGAACACGTCGGCGATCGGCGAGTTGGTGATCCACATCTTCGCGCCCGAGAGCGAAAATCCGCCGTCGACTTTCCTGGCGCGCGTGACCATGCTGCCAGGGTCCGAGCCGTGGTTCGGCTCAGTCAGGCCGAAACAGCCAATCCACTCGCCGGTGGCGAGCTTCGGCAGGTACCTGTCTTTCTGCGCATCCGAGCCGAATTCGTAGATCGGCACCATCACCAGCGACGACTGCACCGACATCATGGAGCGGTAACCGGAATCGACCCGCTCCACTTCACGCGCGATCAGCCCATAGCTCACGTAGTTGAGACCAGGTCCGCCGTATTGCTCGGGGATGGTCGGGCCGAGCAGGCCGAGTTCGCCCATCTCGCGGAAGATCCCGATGTCGGTCTTCTCATGACGGAACGCCTCGAGCACGCGGGGCTGGAGTTTGTCCTGCGCATAGGCTGCGGCGGCGTCGCGCACCATGCGTTCTTCTTCGGTGAGCTGCTGATCGAGTAGCAGCGGGTCTTCCCAGTGAAACTGCGCGACGTCGGCCATGATGCGTATCTCCTGAATCGAATCTCGTATGACTTGAAACGCTTGAATGATCTGCTTGAGAGATTTGCTTGACTAAAGTTCCGCTATGCGGAACAATGTTTTGCAAATGAGCCTTGAGTGTATCACCTGATGACGCCTGCATCTACTCCTCCAGATCCGCTCGACGAGCGCAAATTCGTCGTAGCATTGGCCCGCGGCCTTGACCTGCTGCGCGCGTTCCGCCCGGGCGAGACGATGCTCGGCAATCGCGATTTCGTCGAACGCACCGGCTTGCCGAAGGCCACGGTGAATCGTCTCGCCTATACGCTGACGGTGCTGGGTTATCTGCGTCTTGACGAGGCGCTCGGCAAATATGCGCTCGACGCAGGGGTGCTGTCACTGGGCTTCGCGCTGCTGTCCGGCACCGACACGCTCGAACTCGCACGGCCGCATATGCGCACGTTCGCGCGCGAAGTGGGGGCGGCGGTATCGTTGGGATGCCGCGACGGGCTCGACATGATTTATCTGGAGACGATCCGCAGCGAGACCGCGCTTACGCTCGGGCTCGCGTCCGGTTCGAAGCTGTCGATGCTCACGAGTTCGATGGGGCGTGCGTATCTCGCCGTGCAACCGCCCGACGTGCGTGCCGCGCTGATGGCCGAGTTGAAGAAGGCGGCCGGTAAAGAGGGCGCCGGGCTTGTCGCTGACGCCGAGAAGGAAATCGGAGCGTTCGCGCACGAACGCTGCTGCTATTCGTTTCGCGATTGGCACGACGACGTGAATGCGGTCGCCGTGCCGTTCCGCGAGCCGCGTGAAGGGCGCTGGCTGGTGCTGAGCTGCAGCGGGCCGGCGTCGTCGATGGGGGAGGAGGTGTTTCGCGGGAACGTCGCGCCGCGCCTCAAGGCGCTGGCGCGCCGGCTGGGCGATACGGGGTGATACCGGGTGTAGGGGAGCTTCGCAATGAAACGGGCTTCGAACCTCAAACCGCCCCATCGTGACTGTGCACCGCAAAGAGCGGCCCCTGCACGAACCGCACGTCATACTGCTGCAGCAATTCGAACTGCGCTTCGCTTGCCACGCGGTTGAAGATCAACGGAATTCGCAGCCGGTTCGCATACCCCACCAGCGGCTTCACCATCGCATCGCGCAACGCGAGGCCGGCATCCATCTTGATGAAGTCGAGCCGCGCCATATCGGACACCGACAGAATCTGCCCGGCATTGGGCAGATTGCCCGCCACCTTGAACCCATAGCGCTGATAGCTCTTCGTCAGATACCCGAGGAAGGTGCGATGCGCGACCGCTGCCGCCGGCAGCTCGATGACGATACGTGACGGATTGAGCCCGAACGAAACGAGGATGGTCGAGAAATGCCGGCCATGGTCGTACTTGACGCTCTTGAGCAAACGTTCGTGGACGCGCAGAAACAGCAGCCCGTGACGTTGCGCACCGAAGAAATTGATCGCGTGCAGCGCGCGTGACATGCGGTCGAGTGCGACCAGTTCCGGATCGTCTTCGATGCGCTCGAACGGATCGAAGGGCTCGCCGTCGAGGCGCAGCGTCACCGCCTGAAAACCCAGTTCATCCCCGAAACGATCCACGCTTTCCGGCGCCGACGACAGCGACTGGGCGAGCGCATGCACGCTGATATCGAAGATCGGCTCGTAGGCGCTCGCCAGCTGGAGCCCACCGAAATGGGCCAGCGCGCTGTCGTGATAGATGCCTTCGCCCAACGCCAGGTGTTCGCCGAGAAACGGATGTTCGGCGGCACGGGCGACGAGTTGGGCAATGGTCTGCGGGATCATGAATAAGTGTCGTGGCGCGTCGTTCGCGCACTGAAGCGCGGCCCCTGGCCGCATTCACCGATGGTAGCAGTCTGCACTGCGGCCATATGAACAAAATGCTGATAACCATATCGGGGTTCGTACGGATGATTCAGGGTTAACGCTAATTTCACTATTCGTAATTCGTTTTACTATTCGTAAATCGCAAAAATGCAGTGGTGACGAATCGGCGGGCGCCGGCCGAACGGGCCGAAGCCGCCCGGCTCGCCGCCGCGCATGGCTGACGTGAGCACTCGCACCACCTGTTGTCATGAGGCCGATGATGGAGACACCCACCCCGCAGAGGCTCGCGACCGAGCCGCGTCTGTCCGATCCGGACGCGTTCTACGAAGCGTTGCTGGCGATGCATGAGGGCCTGTCCGTCGAAGCGAGCCAGCTCGTCAATGCGAAGCTGGTCCTGTTGCTGGCGAACCAGATCGGCGATCTCGAGATCCTGCGCGAAGCGATGACGCTCGCCCGCCAGGGTGTCGCCACTCATGAATCCAGTCGGGATGAGGAGACTACTTGATGATGAGCGCTCAACCAGCGGCCACCAAAGTGATCGAAGTCGAGCGCGTGCTCGGTGATACGCATCACCCGGCTTTTCAGTTCATGCTGCTCGCGCTATGCGGCTTGTGTCTGGTGATCGACGGGTTCGATGCGCAGGCGATGGGCTACGTCGCGCCGAGCGTGATCGGCGAATGGCACGTGTCGAAGGCCACACTCGGGCCTGTGTTCAGCGCGAGCCTGTTCGGCATGCTGCTGGGCGCGCTGGGGCTGTCCGTGCTTGCCGATCGCATTGGCCGGCGCCCTGTGCTGATCGGGGCGACCCTGTTCTTCGCGCTGGCGATGCTGGCCACGCCACTCGCCACGACGATTCCGGCCTTGCTTGCGCTGCGCTTCATCACCGGTCTCGGGCTCGGATGCATCATGCCCAACGCAATGGCGCTGGTCGGCGAATTCTCGAGCTCCGCACACCGCGTGAAGCGGATGATGCTGGTGTCGTGTGGCTTCACGATGGGCGCGGCGCTCGGCGGTTTTATCAGCGCGGCGCTGATCCCGTCGTACGGCTGGCGCGCAGTGTTTTGGGTGGGCGGCACGGTGCCGTTGCTGCTCGCGTTGGCGATGCTCGTCGCACTGCCGGAATCGCTGCAGTTTCTGGTGCTCAAAGGACGTCATGAACGCGCGTTGCGCTGGCTCGCCCGCTTTGATCCGGGCCTGCCTATCGATGCCGGCACGCGCCTCGTAGTGCGTGAAAAGGCCGATGGCGGCGCGCCGGTTGCCGAGCTGTTCCGGGCGGGCCGCGGCAGGGTCACGCTGATACTGTGGGCGATCAGCTTCATGAATCTCATCGACCTGTACTTTCTCTCGAACTGGCTGCCCACCGTGATGCGCGATGCCGGCTATACACCCGGCACGGCGGTGATCGTGGGTACGGTGCTGCAAACGGGCGGCGTGGCCGGCACGTTGCTGCTCGGCTGGTTCATCGAACGTTTTGGCTTTGTGCGCGTGCTGTTTGTGTGTTTCGTAGCGGCGGCGCTGACGGTCGGGATGATCGGGACCGTCGCCCACGCGCTGCCCTGGCTGCTGGTCGTGGTATTCGCTGGCGGCTTCTGTGTGGTCGGCGGTCAACCGGCGGTCAATGCGCTTGCCGGCCAGTTCTACCCGACCATCCTGCGCTCGACCGGTATCGGCTGGAGCCTCGGCATTGGCCGGATCGGCTCGGTGATCGGGCCGCTGGTCGGCGGTCAACTGATCGCGCTCAACTGGTCGAATACGTCGCTCTTTCATGCAGCCGCCGTGCCGGTGCTGTGCTCGGCACTGCTGGTGATCGCGCTCGCCGGTGCCACCCGCCGCCGCGGCGACCCGGCGCCGCAGACGGCGTGAAAGCAGCCTCAATACGGATTACGCATCAACGGAGAATCTGGATGGACACCATCAAACACCACCCCGCGAACACTGACGCGGGCAACAGCGCCGCCCCCGGCGCGCGGCACGAAATCGAGCCCGGCTATCAATCCGGCTTTGCCAACGAGTTCGCGACTGAAGCGCTGCCGGGCGCGCTGCCACACGCCCGCAACTCGCCGCAGCGCGTCGCTTACGGCCTGTACGCGGAGCAGTTGTCGGGCACGGCGTTCACCGCACCGCGCGACCACAACCGCCGTTCGTGGCTGTACCGGATCCGTCCGGCGGCAGTGCATCAGCCGTTCACGCCGCTACCGTCGCATCGTCTGGCGGCGAATTTCCACGACGTGCCGCCCACGCCGCCCAACCAGTTGCGCTGGGACCCGCTGCCGATGCCGGCGGAGCCGACCGATTTCATCGACGGCTGGGTGACGATGGCCGGCAACGGTGCGGCCGAAGCAATGAACGGCTGCGCAATCCACCTGTACGCAGCCAACCGTTCGATGCAGGAGCGCTTTTTCTACAGTGCCGACGGCGAACTGCTGATCGTGCCGCAGGAAGGCCGGCTGCACATCGCGACGGAACTCGGGCGTCTGGACGTCGAACCGTTCGAGATCGCGGTGATCCCGCGCGGCGTGCGCTTTGCGGTGACGCTGCCCGACGGCACGGCGCGCGGCTACATCTGCGAGAACTTCGGCGCCTTGTTGCGTTTGCCCGATCTCGGGCCGATCGGTTCGAACGGGCTCGCCAATCCGCGCGACTTCCTCACGCCGCACGCGGCGTATGAAGACCGCGAAGGCGCGTTCGAACTGGTGGCGAAGCTCAACGGCAATCTGTGGCGTGCGGATATCGGCCATTCGCCGCTCGATGTGGTCGCGTGGCACGGCAACTACGCCCCGTACAAATACGACCTGCGCCGCTTCAACACGATCGGCTCGATCAGTTTCGATCATCCCGATCCTTCGATCTTCCTCGTGCTGCAGTCGCAGAGCGACACACCTGGCGTCGACACGCTCGACTTCGTGATTTTCCCGCCGCGCTGGCTGGCGGCCGAAGATACCTTCCGCCCGCCCTGGTTCCACCGCAACGTCGCGAGCGAATTCATGGGGCTGGTGCACGGGGTCTATGACGCGAAGGCCGAGGGCTTCGTGCCGGGAGGCGCGAGTCTGCACAACTGCATGTCGGGACACGGCCCGGACGCGGAGACGTTCGAGAAGGCGTCGCACAGCGACACGTCAAAGCCGAACAAGGTAGACGACACGATGGCGTTCATGTTCGAAACCCGCACGCTGATCAAGCCCACCCGCTTCGCGCTCGAAACCGCGCAATTGCAGGCGCATTACTACGAGTGCTGGCAAGGCCTCAAGAAACATTTCAACCCGGAGCCACGATGAACGCATTGAGCGATCTTCAGGCGACGCTCGATGCGTCGCGCAAAAGCTGGATCGAACCGGCGAACGATCCTGCCTGTGATTTTTCGATCCAGAACCTGCCGTTCGGTATTTTCGGCGACACACGCCATGCAGCGCGCCGCGCAGGCGTGGCGATCGGCGAGTACATCATCGATCTGGCGGCGCTGCAGGCCGCTGGTTTGCTGAGGCTGCCGGCTGCTGCTCAGAGCGGTGAAGTTTTCTCTCGCGACACGCTCAACGATTTCATCGCTCTCGGCCGCGACGCGTGGCGCGCGGTGCGTATCCAGGTGAGCCAGCTGCTTGCAAGCGATACCGCAACGCTGCGCGACGACGCAGGCTTGCGTGAGCGCGCGCTGATTCGCCAGGCGGACGCTACGTTGCATCTGCCCGTGCAGATTCCCGGCTACACCGATTTCTACTCGTCGAAAGAGCACGCGACGAATGTCGGCTCGATGTTTCGCGACCCGAAGAACGCGCTCTTGCCGAACTGGTCGGAGATGCCGATCGGCTATAACGGCCGTGCCTCGTCGGTGGTGGTGAGCGGCACGCCAGTCCGGCGCCCGAACGGACAGATCAAGCTGCCGGATCAGGAGCGCCCGGTGTTCGGCGCATGCCGCAAGCTGGACATCGAACTGGAGACCGGCTTTATCGTCGGGGCCGGCAACGCGCTCGGCGAGCCGATCGCCTGCGCCGCTGCCGAGGACCATATCTTCGGCATGGTGCTGTTGAACGACTGGAGCGCGCGCGACATCCAGCAGTGGGAATATGTGCCGCTCGGCCCGTTCAATTCGAAGAGCTTCGCCACTACCATTTCGCCGTGGATCGTCACGCTCGATGCACTTGAACCGTTTCGCGTCGCGCAACCGTTGCAGGAACCGCAGCCGCTCGAGTATCTGCGGCATGTCGGTGCGCACGCGTTCGATATTGCACTGGAAGTCAAACTGCGCCCGCAGCATGCCCAGCAGGCGAGCACCATCGCGCGCACCAACTTCCGTCACATGTACTGGACGATGGCGCAGCAGTTCGCGCACCACACCGTGTCCGGCTGCAATACGCGGGTGGGCGACCTGATGGGTTCGGGTACGATCAGCGGCCCGAGCGACGATTCATTCGGCAGCCTGCTGGAACTGACGTGGAACGGCAAGAAGCCGCTTGAGTTGAACGAAGGCGGTACCCGCGCGTTCATCGAGGATGGCGATGAACTGACGCTCTCCGGATGGTGCCAGGGAGAAGGCTACCGGGTCGGCTTTGGAACTTGCGTTGGAGAGATTCTGCCTGCGCAACGTTAAGCCGAAGTGGAGGGGAGGTCGCACGGGCTCCCCCGCCGTTTTTCCCACCACACCGCCGCCAGAAACGCGAGCGCGCTCGCGAGCAGCACGCCGATGATCGCGTCATTGCCGACGCCCTTCATCAGCGCCCCGGCAATCAGCGGGCCGCCGAAGCTCGCCGCGCACCACGAGGCGCCGACCAGCGAGCTGGCCGACACCAGCGCGACGCCGCGAAAGCGTTCGCCGCACGCGACCAGCGACAGCGTGTAGATCGAACCCGCTGCGGCGCCCAGCACGTACAGCAGTGGCCAGCACAGCCACGGCGACACAATCGCCCACGGCAGGAGCGGCAACAGCAGCACGACGACCACCGCCGAGCCGATATGTACGCGCTCGCGGCCGAGCCGGTCGGCTAGCCAGCCGATCGGAAACTGCATCGTCGTATCGCCGAGCAGAAGCGCGGAGGCGAACAGTACGGCCACCCCGCTGGAGATGCCGTGCGCCATTGCAAAGAGCGGCAGCAGCGAGAGTGCAATGGTGTCGAACAGTGCAAAGAAGCCGGTGCCGACGACTATTGCCGGCATCTGCGGCAACACGTGCCGCCAGTTCCCATGGGCTTCGGCTTCGCCTGACGCAGGCGAGGTCGAGCGAATCATCGCCAGCGCCGGTAGCGCCAGCATGAAGATCGCGCCGCACAGCAGGAAGCGCCAGGCGTCGAAGCTGGCAATCTGGCTGACAAGCACGGGCCCGGCCATCTGGAACAGCGTGAAGTTGGTCGCGTAGATCGCGACGACGCGCCCGCGCGACGCATCGTCGGCGAGCTGGTTGACCCATGCCTCGCTGATCGTGAAGAGCAGCATCAGCGCCGCGCCGCACAGCACGCGCAACACGCCCCAGACGACGAGGCTCGACGTGAGCTGCATCAGGGCTGTCGCGATGCCGACCACCAGCACCGCACCGGTGATCACCTGCCGGCCGCCGAAGCGCGCCGCAATCCGGCCGGCCAGCGGCACGACGAGCAGGCCGCCGCCCGCTTGCGCAGCAGTCAGCAGGCCGACCACGTCGGTGCCGTAGCCTGCCTGCGTCAACGCGAGCGCGGTCAGCGGAAGGGTGGCGCCACTGCCGAGTCCGACTACAGCAACGCTCAGAATGAGGGCGAGAAAATCGCGTGTGAGGATGACTTTCATCGGGCCAGATGCTACACCGCCCGTCAGTGATCCGTCATCCGCGCGCGGCTATTGTGGTGCCGATGAGTGGCGCGGATGACCCAGGCATCCCGCGCACCATCGTTGCGGCGCGGATGACTTGCCGCCGGTTCAGCCGGCGACGGCGACGCGCTGCGTGCGGCGCTCCAGCGACGCCGACCAAAGCGTCAGGCCCAGCGCACCGGCGGCCGCCGCCACCCCGACCCATGGCAGCGTAGTCAACGGCTCGCCGGCACCAATGGCCATGCCGCCGAGCCACGCGCCGGTGGCGTTGCCCAGGTTGAAGGCGCCCTGATTGAGCGTCGAGGCGAGGTTCGGCGCATGGCTCGCGCGATCGACAATCAGCATCTGCAGCGGCGGCACGATCGCGAAAGCGAGGACGCCCCACATGAAGATTGTCACCATCGCAGGGACGGCGGAGTGCATCGTGCCGGCGAAGATCGTCAGGATCACGACGATGGCCAGCAGGAACGCCACCAGCGACGGCATCAGGCGCCAGTCCGCCAGTTTGCCGCCAAGCGTGCTGCCTACCGTCAGACCCAGACCGAACAGCAGCAGCACCAGGGTGACCGCATGGGGCGTGAAGCCGGTGACGTCTTCGAGAATCGGCGTGATGTAGGTGAAGGTGGAAAAGAGGCTGGCTGAGGCGAGCACACTGATGCCGAGCACCATCAACACCTGCGGGTTTTTCAGCACGCTGAACTCGCGCACGAGGCTCGCCTTTTGCATCTCGATCTTCGCGGGCAGGCAGACCGCCAGCGCGGCGGCTGCCAGCACGCCGATGCCGGTCACGGCCCAGAACGTCGCGCGCCAGCCTACTGCCTGACCGAGCGCGGTGCCAAGCGGCACACCGAGCACGTTGGCGAGCGTGAGGCCGGTGAACATCAAGGCGATGGCCTGAGCGCGGCGGTTCGGCGCCACGAGGCCGGCCGCGACCACCGAGCCGATGCCGAAGAAGGCGCCGTGGCAGAATGCGGTCACAATGCGCGCGGCCATCAGCACGGCGTAGTCTGGCGCGACGGCACACAGGAGGTTGCCGACGATGAACACGCCGATCAGACTCATCAACGCTTTCCTGCGCGGCATGTTGGCCACTGCGATGGCGACGACCGGCGCGCCGATCGTGACGCCGAGTGCGTAGGCCGACACCAGCATACCGGCTGCCGGAATCGACACGGCCAGATCGCGCGCGACGTCGGGCAGCAGACCCATGATGACGAATTCAGTGGTACCGATTCCAAACGCTGCTACGGCAAGGGCAAGCAAGGGCAAAGGCATGATGGGGGACAGGTCGGACAGGCCCGCGCTTTGCGCGCGTGGCTGACGCGCGTTTCGGAGCGAGAGCGCGGGCGTCAGCAGGGGTAAATCAGTAGGGGATTGTACCTAAGCCAAATAGGTGTTGCAGGGGCCGGGTCAAGGTGTTGTTTTTCGCTGAATCCGGCAGGAGGCGGGTGAGGCCGAAGCTGAAGGGGAGCTGAAGTTGAGGTGAGAAGAGGCTGAAATAACTTGACCACTACAACGCTCCGTGGTCCAACTTTGGTCGCGCCGCTTCTCCTCATCGCAAACGTGCGCGGCGCACATCTATTTCGCGCGTTGAGCTCCAGGCGCGTTGCCAAACATATCGGCGTAGTCGACCAAATCGCGGGTTATGTACCCTTTGTCACGGTAATGCTTCTGGGCTTGCACTGAAAATACAGGGGAGAACAGCACCATCTCGCGCTCCCAGCCTGCCAGATGCTTGTGCCCGTTGGTCTGAAGGAACGCGTTGACGTGCTGCTCGAAGACGGTCAGGTCGTGTGCACTGGACGACCGCTTGCAGCACCCGAATCGTACCTTCTTGTTTGGTTCGTCAAAGGCGACCAGGTCAATTTCAATTGCTTTCGAGACGTCCCTCGGCCGATTCCAGTAACCTAGTCTTAGTTCCGACAGTTCAAAGTCACCCTTGCCTTTCCGGGATGTCTCCAGGTGCAGGGCACGCACCAGTTTCTCGAAAGAAAAGCCTTCAAGCGTTTCGAGCCGCCGCAGGGCCGGCGCAATAGCTTTCTCAAGCGGCTTTAGCCGCGCCTCTTCTCGGGCGGGTTTCGCAACTGCCAGCCATGCCTGGAGGAAGTTGTCCGCGACGTAATAGCGTGCGTTTCTGCTCTTGCTGTCTGAGAATACGGGCTGCAGCTTATCGACCATGTTGTAACGGTCCACAAGGCGTGAGATGTGCGTTCCGAGTGCATGCTTCTCGTCGTCGTCCCTAAGCGCAGCGACAATTTCTGCATGACCACAGCCTGCGTGGTCTGCCAGGAAATGTAGGACTGAGACCGCCTTCCCCCGTAATTCCCGCAGGAACCAGGTATCTGCTTCCTCAGAGAGCGGACTCGAACTACGGATGAACATTCGGCGCAGCAGCTCGGAAGAGAACTCCGGCGCCGAAACCCCAAACAGTTCCTGTTCATACGCGTCGTGATAGAACTTCGGCACACCTTCGAAGAATGTCCACAGCGTCAGCCACTGCTCAGGCCGCTGTATGCCTTGGCCGGCAAACACCGATAGCAGGTCTTCGAAGTCCCAGTGGTCAAGGGGAATCTGGGCGGTTACACGTCCGTAAAGTGGCGCGCTCTTATCGTCCAAAAGGGCGTTCATCTCCGACTGCAGGGAACCGAGTACGAACAGACCACCGTGCTTTAACTGAGCACCGCGAAGCCTGTCGACCTCAGCCTGGAGGAAGGAGTTGAAGGCGTGTAGCTTGTTGCGCGTGAAGTACTGGAACTCGTCGAGGACAACGATGAAGCCCGCAGCACTCAGCTTGCCGATGGCGGCAGCTATCGTGGCGAAATTCGTAACGCTCGTGGCAAGGTTTCGCGCTTGCTCGTGTTCGCAACTGCTCAGGCTTTGTCTGAAGGTGTAGGCCACGTCCCGCTCGTCAGAGTCCGGCACCTGCATGTACACCAGCCGGTCACTGAGGACAGCATCGTTCTTGGCCAACTCGCTGAGAAGGGTCGTCTTGCCGATGCGGCGGCGGCCCTCGATTCGGCAGAAAAACCAGCGCCCGGTCTCAACAATTCGCCGGAGCTCAGCCAAGGGCTCAGTCCGGCCATAGAAGTTCCATTCGCTCACGAGCTCTATAGCATACTTTTTTGTTTGTTAAACTAATCCACGCACTAAATATATGATTATTAAGAGAGTTTTTGCTACACCAAGCTCACGCGCCACACCGGGCAATAACTAAGCTTCACGCCTCGTCACCCCTGCGGAGCATCTGAATTCCTGTCGTATGCCGGGCAAGGAAGCTCCACCCGGTCTCGGATTATATAGCATACTTTTTTGTTTGCTAAACAAAAAGACGTGATAACGCGTTGATTTTGCGTTGATTTTTTGTGCATCGAAGTTCACGCGCGATATCCCGACGTAACTAAGCTTCAGGCCTCATCGTCGTCAGCATAGCGAAACTACTGTATGAATATACAGGCTTGAATGAGAAGGAGCCGACGCTGGGCGCAGCGTTGCCCCTCCAATTCGTAATTGACCGCGCTGCCACAAATCAGCTGTACAAGCTCGAACACACATGAAACAAGAAAAAGCCCCTAAGAACCAAGTTCAAAGGAGCTCGAAGCACCGTCTGCGTCAGTCAAGCCAAAATCAGGGCGACAACAGATTAAGCGATGGGCTTGCTGGTCAGGGCCGGTTTTATTGAGCGCCTCGCCAGCGCTTCAAGTTTGCTTGGGCTTGAGCGTATCGCCGTGCCGGCCTGCGCCCCCCGCGAAGCGCGCGGCCCCCTCCACACCTTCGGCCAGGACCGCCTGGTAACCTCCCGCGCCTTCGCGCCGCAACGCTTCCGGCAGGTCGTCGAGCGGGCTGTTTTCGAACGCGGAGCGGCGGTCCGCCAGCAGGGCGGCCTGTGGAAATGCGGCCAGTTGCGCCGCCAGTTGTTCGGCCGCTGCCCGTGCCGTGCCTTTGGGGACGACCCGGTTCGCGAGGCCGAACGCAAGGGCTTCCTGCGCGCCGAGCGCGCGCCCGCTCAGGATCAGGTCCAGCGCGCGCGAAAGCCCGATCAGGCGCGGCAGCCGGATCGTGCCGCCATCGATCAGCGGGATGCCTACGCGCCGGCAGAATACGCCCAGCACCGCATCTTCTTCGACGATGCGCAGATCGCACATCGCCGCCAGTTCCAGTCCGCCCGCGACGGCGTATCCTGCAATGGCGGCGATCACCGGCTTCGTGAACGGCATGCGGGTGGGGCCCATCGGTCCGGGACCGCTGCCGTCGGCGTGCAGCTCGTTGCGGCGGGTCTCGTCGGCGAGTGCAGTGAGGTCGGCGCCCGCGCAGAACGTGCCGCCCGCGCCGAACAGCACGGCCACACGCCATGCCGGTTCGGCCTCGAAGCGCAGGAACGCCGCCCGGAGCGCATCGGCAGTCGGACGGTCGACCGCGTTACGGCGTGCCGGCCGTTCCAGCACGACGGTGGCGACTGCGCCCGCGGCTTCGATCCTGACGTGGTCGCTGAAGTTTTCCGTGCTCATCGTTGCCTCCGGGGCTGTCCCGATCTGACAAAGCTTGACGTATGCGGTCCGGTTAATACTTGGAGTCGTCACATATTTTTCACACACGAATCGTAGCGTAAGCGCTTTTTTCAACGTGCCGGCGCGCTTGCGCACCGGCTCATCGAGACCGCACTTGTCATCGCCTATGTCATCGCCCGCATCGAGTTCCGAACAGCCCACCGTCGGGCCCGTCTGGATTGTTCCCCTCCATGACCATAGCTGGTACGACCACGTGCGCCTCAAGCGCGTGTTCATCGCCGACGGCACGCGTCATCAGGTCGTGCTGGTGGACGCTCGCAAGCTGCTCGACTGCGCGAGCCGCGACAACACCGACTATGTCCTGAAACCCGTCAACGAGTGGCACACGGGCAAGGTGCGCGGCATTCGCGAGTTCCTCGATCCGGAGAATCCGCGCATTCCGGAGATGCCCTATGTGACGGTTTCGACCCGCCGTGGGTCCGGCTTGATGGGGTGGCTTGGCCTCGAGCATGAGGGTGTCGTGGCGTTTCGCAACGGCCAGCATCGCGCGCGCTATCTGGAGTACGCCGGGGCACGCTGGTTTCCTGTCGAAGTGCATGAGCGCGAGGTAGCGTTGCTGCGTGAAGTGTGCGGCGCGGCTGACGATGCACGCACGGTGATCCGCACGACGACCGACCCGCAGACGCGCTAGGCGGGCTGGGCGGGCTGGGCGGGTCAGGCGCGCGCCTGCACCACGTTGCGCGGCGTGCCGCCTTGCCAGGCCGCCACATTGCCGAGCGTCGTCTGGGCGATTTCATTCATCGCCTCGCGGGTAAAGAACGCCTGGTGCGCGGTGACGATCACATTCGGAAACATCAGAAGACGCGCCAGCACGTCGTCCTGCAGCGGCAGGTTCGAACGATCCTCGAAGAACAGGCCGCCTTCTTCCTCGTACACGTCGAGCCCAAGGTTGCCGAGCTGACCGCTCTTGAGCGCGCCGATCAGCGCATTGCTTTCGACGAGGCCGCCGCGGCCCGTGTTGACCAGCATGGCGCCGCGCTTCATCCTGGCGAGTGCCCGCTCGTCGATCAGATGGTAAGTCGCAGGCACCAGCGGGCAGTGCAGGCTGACGATGTCGGCCTCGGCCAGCAGCGTATCGAGCGGCACATAGCGCGCGCCGAGCGCGAGCAGCTCGTCTGCCGGCGTGCCCGGGTCGTACGCCAGCACCTGCATGCCGAAGCCCGCCATGATGCGCCCGAACACGCGGCTGATCATGCCGGTGCCGATCACGCCCACCGTCTTGCCGTGCAGATCGAAACCGAGCAGTCCAGTGAGCGAGAAGTCGCCTTCGCGCGTACGGGCTGCCGCGCGCGGCAAGCGCCGGTTTAACGCGAGAATCAGCCCGGCCGCTTGTTCGGCCACGGCGTGCGGCGAATACGCCGGCACGCGTACTACCGTCAGGCCAAGCCGCCGCGCGGTGGCCAGATCGACGTGATTGAAGCCTGCCGAGCGCAGCGCAATCAGGCGGGTGCCGCCCTCATGCAGGCGCTGGAGAACTGCAGCGTCGACCTTATCGTTCACGAACGGGCACACCACCTCGAAGCCGTGCGCGAGGATCGCGGTTTCGGCATCGAGGTGCGATTCCTGAAAATGCAATGCGCGATACGCTGCGTTGGCCTCGTTGAACGTGTCGACGTCGTATTGACGGCTGCTGGACAGGATCATGCGCATGCGGCTCTCCGGGGGGCGATGTGCCCCATGCCGGTAGTTCAGGCGTCCCCTCGCTCAGGCGTGCCGTGGCGCATGCAGGCTGGTGGGCATCTCTCCCCCGTGCGCCTGCGCCGGTACCTGCGCAGACATCTGGACCGCTTGCAGCTCATCCAGCGGGTCGGCTGAAGCGCGGCCGAAATGTTCGAGCGTGTGCTCGACGAACGAGCGCGTCTTGGCTGGCAGGAACTGGCGGTTCGGATAGATGAGCGACACCTTGAGATCGGGGTCGTCCACCCTATGATCCGCCATGATGCGCTGCAGGTTCCCTGCTGCCAGGTCGTCGTCCACCATCTGCCACGGCAGGATCGCGATGCCCATGCCGGCCAGTGCGGCGAGACGCACCATCGGCGCGCTATTGACGGTATAGACCGGCTGCAGGGTGATCTCTTCGGGGCGATGCTCCGGC